>NZ_JAOTIK010000001.1:3605000-3905000 GCF_030116705.1 Streptomyces sp. ML-6 | reverse complement strand
CGTCTCCTTGTACAGCTTCATCATCTCTTCGGACTGACGCTGCTTGTCGCTCTTGTAGCGCTCCTGGATCGCCTTCATCTTCGGCTGGAGCACCTGCATGTTGCGGGTCGACTTGATCTGCTTCACGAAAAGCGGGATCAGGCAGATCCGGATCAACACCACCAGGGACACGATGGACAGGCCCCAGGCCCACCCGGTGTCGTCACCGAAGATCGCCCCGTACAACTTGTGGAACTGGACGATGACCCATGAGACGGGCCAGGTGATGAAGCTGAACAGACTGGCAATCGTGTCCACTAATCAGGCTCCTTGAGCATTGGGCGAAGTCTCTGCGGCCGGGCCCGGGGGTTCTGAGACCGATCCCCGGGCAGGCACGTCAGCGGCGGAGTCCCCGCCCTTGCCACCGCGCATGGCATTACGCAGGAGTTCATGCCAACGCGGACGTTTGCGTGGTGGAACATGGTCCACGCCACCGGGTGACCACGGATTGCACCGCAGGATGCGCCAGGCCGTCAACGCAGTCCCCTTGATCGCCCCGTGCCGGTCGATCGACGTGTATCCATAGTGGGAACACGACGGGTAGTAACGGCAGACAGGCCCGAGGAGTGGGCTGATCGTCCACTGGTACAGCTTGATGAGAGCCAGCAGCGGGTACTTCATCGCGCGCCCCCTCCCAGCAGCCGCTGGAGAGCGGCATCCAGGTCTCGGGCCAGCTGATCATGGTCGGCGTCGCCCGCTCCGGGCAGCGCTCGTACCACAACAAGGCTACCGGGGGGCAGCAGCGCGAGCCGATCGCGGACCAGATGGCGAAGCCTGCGCTTCACCGCTGTGCGTATCACCGCTCCACCCACTGCTTTGCTGACAACGAAACCCGCACGCGGCGGGGAAGCGTTCTCCCCAGTCGCGTGCGGGTCCGTTGAACCGCTGCGTAGATGGACGACGAGAAGCGGGCGGCCGGCCCTGCGCCCTCGACGTACCGCGGTCGCGAAGTCCTCGCGCCGCCTCAGCCGATTCTCGGTAGGCAGCACGTCATGACCTGTTAAAGCGATCAGGCGGACAGGCTGGCGCGACCCTTGCTGCGGCGGGACGCGAGGATCGCGCGGCCGGCACGGGTGCGCATACGCAGCCGGAAGCCGTGGGTCTTCGCGCGACGACGGTTGTTCGGCTGGAAGGTGCGCTTGCTCACTCGGGGGCTCCAGAAATGACTCGTGTGTTGGCGGGACATCGCCTGGCTGTCACCGTGCGCCCACGAGAGACTCGCGTAAACGCTCTAGTGCACCGCTTCACAATCACAGATCGTGATCTTTGCCCATCGGAGGCAGGCGGCAGCAGCCATCGACAACTCGACCTGGTCACGGTACGCGCGGCTACGCCATCCGGTCAAACCGGCTCCTCGATACCCGCCACTGTGCACAGCCTGTGGACAACAACTTGAACGACGCGGGTCGCCCTGACTACCGTGGCTGGGCTCCGGTGCTTTTTCTTCCTGCCTGCCGGTCCTCACCCATCCCGAACCATCCCGTCCCGAGAACCACACATTCGTGGGACCAGCGAGAAAGCGTGCCCTGTGGCTGACGTACCTGCCGATCTTGCCGCAGTGTGGCCACGCGTGCTGGAACAACTCCTCGGGGAGGGCCAGCAGGGCATCGAGCCGAAGGACAAGCAGTGGATCGAGCGCTGCCAGCCGCTCGCGCTGGTGGCCGACACCGCCCTGCTCGCCGTCCCCAATGAATGGGGCAAGCGCGTCCTGGAGGGCCGGCTCGCGCCGCTCATCAGCGAGACGCTGAGCCGGGAATGCGGCCGCCCGATCCGCATCGCGATCACCGTCGACGACTCCGCGGGCGAGCCCCCGAGCCCGCCCGCACCGCCGATGCACCAGTCCCCGCAGCCCCAGCAGCACCGCTACCCGGGCCAGCAGCACGACGAGCGGCAGCACAACGACGCGTACGACGGATACGGGCACCGGCCCTCGGACGACGGCATGCCGACCGCACGGCCGGCCTACCCCGACTACCAGCAGCAGCGCCCCGAGCCCGGCGCCTGGCCGCGCACCCAGGAGGACCTCTCCTGGCAGCAGCCCCGGCTCGGCGGGTTCCAGGACCGCGAGGGCGCCACGGAGCAGTGGCGCGAGCCGTACGCGGGGGGCCGCCCCCAGCAGCCGCAGCACGACTACCGTCCGCAGCCGCCCGAGCGCCAGGGCTACGAACCGCAGCGCCCCGAGCTGCCCGAGCCCCAGCACCAGCACCGCCAGGGCGGCGCCGGCACCGGGCGGCCCGGCGGCGGGGGCCCGATGGGTTCGCAGCCCGCAGCCACACCCGGCCCCGGCGAACCGGCGGCCCGGCTGAACCCGAAGTACCTCTTCGACACCTTCGTCATCGGCGCGTCCAACCGGTTCGCGCACGCCGCCGCCGTCGCGGTCGCCGAGGCACCCGCCAAGGCGTACAACCCGCTCTTCATCTACGGGGAGTCCGGGCTCGGCAAGACCCACCTGCTGCACGCCATCGGGCATTACGCCCGCAGCCTCTACCCGGGCACCCGGGTGCGGTACGTGAGCTCCGAGGAGTTCACCAACGAGTTCATCAACTCGATCCGCGACGGCAAGGGCGACACCTTCCGCAAGCGCTACCGCGACGTGGACATCCTGCTGGTCGACGACATCCAGTTCCTGGCGAGCAAGGAGTCGACGCAGGAGGAGTTCTTCCACACCTTCAACACGCTCCACAACGCCAACAAGCAGATCGTGCTCTCCTCGGACCGGCCGCCCAAGCAGCTGGTGACCCTGGAGGACCGGTTGCGCAACCGGTTCGAGTGGGGTCTGACCACCGATGTGCAGCCGCCGGAGCTGGAGACGCGGATCGCGATCCTCCGCAAGAAGGCAGTGCAGGAGCAGCTCAACGCCCCGCCGGAAGTACTGGAGTTCATCGCCTCCCGCATCTCCCGGAACATCCGGGAGCTGGAGGGGGCGCTGATCCGGGTCACGGCCTTCGCCAGCCTCAACCGCCAGCCGGTGGATCTCGGGCTGACCGAACACGTACTGAAGGACCTGATCCCGGGCGGCGAGGACTCGGCGCCGGAGATCACGGCGACGGCCATCATGGCGGCGACCGCGGACTACTTCGGCCTGACGGTGGACGACCTCTGCGGAACGTCGCGCAGCCGGGTGCTGGTGACGGCGCGCCAGATCGCCATGTACCTCTGCCGGGAGCTCACCGACCTCTCGCTGCCCAAGATCGGCGCGCAGTTCGGCGGCCGCGACCATACGACGGTGATGCACGCGGACCGGAAGATCCGCGCGCTGATGGCGGAGCGGCGTTCCATCTACAACCAGGTCACCGAGCTCACCAACCGCATCAAGAACGGCTGACGGACCACGCGCAGACGGGCGCGACCGCCTGCGCGGCGCGCTGCGCCCCACGCTCCGTTCCCCCGCGCTCCATACGCGTCACGAAGGCGCCCGGGGACCCCTCAGCAGGGTTCCCCGGGCGCCTTTGTAGTTCCCGGCCCGCCCCGTGCATGGCCAACCGCTCCCGCGTGCCCCGGCCCCGGAGCCACGTCCCGCCCAGGCTGCTCGCCCAGCCCCGGAGCCACACCCCGGAATCACACCCCGCCCGGGCTGCTCGCCCCGCCCGCCCCGAATGCTCCCGCGTCTTCGCCCAGGGCCGTCCTGCGCCGGGCTCGAACCCCTCGGAACCTCCTGTGGAACCCCCGCAGGGCCGTCTCCACGACGGCTCCGGACCCCTGCCCGGCCCCTTCTCCGGGGCTTCGGCGACACCTCGGTGTTCGAATACCTGCCGCCGACCTGCTGTTCTCCACAGATCTGGGCAGTTTTTCCCCTCCACAGCCTGGGGATCCGGAAGTTGTCCATATTGCTTCCACAGGGGCGACTGCCGATACTCCATCAGGCCAGGTCACAACCCTGGGGATTTGTGGCCAACAATAATCCACAGCCTGTGGACAAACTATTCGTCCACAGGCCGCCAATGATGTTGTCCACCGGTGACCCACAGGCACGCCCTCGTTGTCCCCAACTTCCTCGAGCTTCTCCACACCTCTGTCCACTGTTCGGCAACGCGACACCGCTCGTCACCGCGCCGAGTGAAAGGCGTCACACCAAGAGGGTCGGTTGGGCTGTGGGGAACCTGGGTAAAACTGGGGACGGCCCTGGGGAGAAAGTGCCCTGCCCTGTGCATGGGGTGTGCAGAACTTTCGGGAATCCACAGAAGCACCGTGTTGTCCACCGGTGCCGCCCACAGGAGCAGTGGACAAAAAACTGGGTCTGACCTGCGGCAACGAGGTTATCCACGGTTTCCACAGGCCCTACTACTACTGCCGACTAGAGTTAGCTCGGAATCCGCTTCGAAGTGGGGGCTGTGCACAACTCGGGGCCGGAGCGCTCCGGGCCTCTTGTCGCGACTTGACCCCGAGCAGCACCGAGTGTCGGTGCCGTACGTCAGACTGGTTCCCGGCGTCCTCCCTCCCCAGTCGGCGGGAGACCCGATCCAGACGACGAAGGCCAGCAGGGCGAGCGAGCAACAGCAGGAGGCGGTTCCGGTGAAGATCCGGGTGGAGCGCGATGTACTCGCGGAGGCTGTGGCCTGGGTGGCCCGTAGCCTCCCGGCCCGTCCGCCGGCGCCCGTTCTCGCGGGCCTTCTGCTGAAGGCCGAGGACGGCGCCCTCAGCTTCTCCAGCTTCGACTACGAGGTGTCGGCCCGGGTCTCGGTGGACGCCGAGGTCGAGGAGGACGGCACGGTGCTCGTCTCCGGCCGGCTGCTCGCCGACATCTGCCGCGCCCTCCCCAACCGTCCGGTGGAGATTTCCACAGACGGTGTACGGGCGACCGTGGTCTGCGGCTCCTCGCGGTTCACCCTCCACACCCTTCCTGTGGAGGAGTACCCGGCGCTGCCGGAGATGCCGACCGCCACGGGCACCGTCCCCGGTGAGGTCTTCGCCTCCGCCGCCGCCCAGGTCGCCATCGCCGCAGGCCGTGACGACACGCTGCCGGTGCTGACCGGTGTGCGCATCGAGATCGAGGGCGACACGGTCACCCTGGCCTCCACCGACCGCTACCGCTTCGCGGTCCGCGAGTTCCTCTGGAAGCCGGAGAACCCGGACGCCTCGGCCGTCGCCCTGGTGCCCGCCAAGACGCTGCTGGACACCGCCAAAGCCCTGACCAGCGGTAACACGGTGACCCTGGCGCTCTCCGGCTCGGGTGCCGGTGAGGGCCTGATCGGTTTCGAGGGGGCAGGCCGGCGGACCACCACGCGACTGCTCGAGGGCGACCTGCCGAAGTACCGCACGCTGTTCCCCACCGAGTTCAACTCGGTCGCGGTCATCGAGACCGCCCCGTTCGTCGAGGCCGTCAAGCGTGTGGCCCTCGTCGCCGAGCGGAACACCCCGGTGCGGCTCAGCTTCGAGCAGGGCGTGCTGATCCTGGAGGCGGGTTCCAGCGACGACGCACAGGCTGTGGAGCGGGTCGACGCGGTGCTGGAGGGCGAGGACATCTCGATCGCCTTCAACCCGACCTTCCTGCTGGACGGGCTCAGCGCGATCGACTCCCCGGTCGCCCAGCTCTCCTTCACGACGTCCACGAAGCCCGCGCTGCTCAGCGGCCGCCCGGCCGTGGACGCCGAGGCGGACGAGGCCTACAAGTACCTGATCATGCCGGTCCGCCTTTCCGGCTGACCTCGCGGCCGGGCCCGGACGGGGTCTGTCACGGCAGTCCCGACGGGCCCGCCCGGCACCGGGCGGGCCCGTCGGGCCGTCCGGCGGTCTGTCCCGGCGGTCCGTCCCCGGCCGGGCGTAGGCTCGACTCCGGGTACGAATCGGCACAACGCTTAAGGAATCTCTGATGGAGCTCGGTCTCGTCGGCCTCGGCAAGATGGGCGGCAACATGCGCGAGCGCATCCGCCGCGCAGGCCACACCGTCATCGGTTACGACCGCAACCCGGACGTCTCCGATGTCCACAGTCTCGAAGAGCTCGTGGGCAAGCTGAAGGGCCCCCGGGTCGTCTGGGTGATGGTTCCGGCCGGCGCCCCGACCCAGGCCACCATCGACGAGCTGGCCGGTCTCCTGTCGCCCGGCGACGTCGTCGTGGACGGCGGGAACTCCCGCTGGACCGACGACGAGAAGCACGCCGTCGAGCTGGGCATCAAGGGCATCGGCTTCGTGGACTGCGGAGTCTCCGGCGGGGTCTGGGGCCTGGAGAACGGCTACGCGCTCATGTACGGCGGCGACGCCGAGAACGTGGCGAAGGTCCAGCCGGTCTTCGACGCGCTGAAGCCCGAGGGCGACTTCGGTTCCGTCCACGCGGGCAAGGTCGGCGCCGGTCACTTTGCGAAGATGGTCCACAACGGCATCGAGTACGCCATGATGCAGGCCTACGCCGAGGGCTGGGAGCTCCTGGAGAAGGTCGACTCCGTCACCGACGTGCGCGAGGTCTTCCGGTCCTGGCAGGAGGGCACGGTCATCCGTTCCTGGCTGCTCGACCTGGCGGTCAACGCGCTGGACGACGACGAGCACCTGGACAAGCTCCGCGGTTACGCCGCGGACTCCGGCGAGGGCCGGTGGACGGTGGAGGCCGCGATCGACAACGCGGTGCCGCTGCCCGCGATCACGGCGTCGCTCTTCGCGCGGTTCGCCTCGCGCCAGGAGGACTCCCCGCAGATGAAGATGATCGCCGCGCTGCGCAACCAGTTCGGTGGCCACGCGGTCGAGAGCAAGAAGTAGCCGCACGGGAAGCGGCCGGACCTGGCGTCCGGCCCCTCCACGAAGCACGGAGCAGGAAGCCGGAAAGGTCGGCGTACACCATGCATGTCACGCATCTCTCGCTGGCCGATTTCCGCTCGTACGCCCGGGTCGAGGTGCCTCTCGATCCGGGCGTCACCGTGTTCGTGGGGGCCAACGGCCAGGGCAAGACGAACCTGGTCGAGGCGGTCGGTTATCTCGCGACGCTCGGCAGCCACCGGGTCTCCTCCGACGCCCCGCTGGTGCGGATGGGCGCGGAGCGGGCTGTCGTACGGGCCGCCGTGACCCAGGGAGAGCGTTCTCAGCTGATCGAGCTGGAGCTCAATCCCGGCCGGGCCAATCGGGCCCGCATCAATAGATCGTCGCAGGTCAGACCGCGTGATGTGCTGGGGATAGTGCGGTCTGTGCTGTTCGCGCCGGAGGATCTGGCGCTGGTCAAGGGCGACCCTGGGGAGCGCCGGCGCTTCCTCGACGAACTGATCACGGCGCGGTCGCCGCGGATGGCGGGGGTGCGCTCGGACTACGAGCGGGTGCTGAAGCAGCGCAACACCCTGTTGAAGTCGGCGGCGATGGCACGTCGGCACGGCGGCCGGTCGATGGACCTGTCCACGCTGGACGTGTGGGACCAGCACCTGGGCCGGGTGGGCGCGGAGCTGCTGGCGCAGCGGCTGGATCTGATCGCCACCCTGCAGCCGCTGACGGACAAGGCGTACGGGGACGTCGCGCCGGGCGGCGGCCCGGTGGCGCTGGAGTACCGCAGCTCGGTCGGGGCGGACGTGGGGTCGGCCGGTGGCCGCGAGGAGCTGTACGAGCGGCTGATCGCCGCCCTGGCGGACGTGCGCAAGCAGGAGATCGAACGGGGCGTGACGCTGGTCGGCCCGCACCGCGACGACGTGCTGCTGGGGCTGCGGGGGATGCCGGCCAAGGGGTACGCGAGCCACGGCGAGTCCTGGTCGTACGCGCTGGCGCTGCGGCTGGCCTCGTACGAGCTGCTGCGCGGCGAGGGCAACGAGCCGGTGCTGGTGCTCGACGACGTCTTCGCGGAGCTGGACGCGCGGCGCCGCGAGCGGCTGGCCGAGCTGGTGGCCCCGGGCGAGCAGGTGCTGGTGACGGCCGCGGTGGACGACGACGTCCCGGGGGTGCTGGCGGGGGCGCGGTACGCGGTGTCCGCGGGGGCGGTGGAGCGGCTGTGAGCGGCTTCGGCGAGATGCCGGGCGCGGCCGGTGAGCCGGCGCGGGAGCATCCCGGCGGGAGGAGCGGGAAGAGCGTGCCGGAGCCGTCGGGGGTCGACCTGGCACGGGTGGCGCTGCGCGCGGCGAAGGAGCAGGCGCGGGCGCGGGGCGCAGCGGCGCAGCAGAGGAAACAGGCCAGGCGGGGTGGCGGCCTGCGGTCGGGGGCGAGGGCGGACGGGCGTGATCCGCTGCCGCTGGGCGCGGCGATCAACCGGCTGATCACCGAGCGGGGCTGGGAGACGCCCGCGGCGGTGGGCGGGGTGATGGGGCGCTGGCCGCAGATCGTCGGTGAGGATCTGGCCAAGCACTGCGTGCCGCTGCGGTACGACGAGGAGCCGGACGAGCGGGTGCTCACGGTGCAGTGCGATTCGACGGCGTGGGCGACGCAGCTGCGGTTGCTGGCGCCCCAGCTGGTGGCCCGGCTGAACGCGGACCTGGGGCACGGCACGGTCAGGTTGATCAAGGTGCTGGGGCCGGGCGGCCCGCAGCGCAGGTTCGGTCCGCTGCGGGCGCCGGGGAGCATCGGCCCGGGCGACACCTACGGCTGACCTGCACTTCTGCCTGCCTCCGGGCTTTTCGGGGGCCTGTTCCCGGGCCGTTCCCGGGCTCTTCGCGGCGCTGTTTCCGGTACCGGTGCGGGGCCGTCGTGGCCCCGTGCGGCCCGGGTGCGAGGGGGCCCGCCGGACTGGCGCCGGGGGGTGTGCGGCGGCCGGATCCGGGTGGGGAGAGTGGGGCGTCCCTCACGGTAGCGGGAGGTTGACAGGCCGAAGCGCTCAAGGCCCGCGTGAGCCGCTTGAGGCACCATCCTGAATATGGGGAGTCGTCAGCCGCTCGTTGAGGGCGGCACATGCGGACTCAGGTACCCGCAAACCCCCATTCATGTCAGCGCTACCGGTAGACTGGTGAACAATCCCGCATCCTTGCGGGAGTCGTCGATTACAAGCCGAACGACGCAGCCGCTCCCGTTTGCCCGGAGAACGGCCTGTGCTGTGCCAGAAAGGGCGCTTCGTGGCCGATTCCGGCAACCCCAACGAGAACATTCCGTCCGTACCCGGTGAGGATGCCGAGGCCGCCGCCATGGGCGAGACCTCCGGCACCGGCGAGGCGTCCGCCTCGTACGACGCCAGCGCGATCACCGTCCTGGAGGGCCTGGACGCGGTCCGCAAGCGACCCGGCATGTACATCGGCTCGACCGGTGAGCGCGGCCTCCACCACCTCGTGTACGAGGTCGTCGACAACTCGGTCGACGAGGCCCTGGCCGGGCACGCGGACACGATCGACGTCACGATCCTCGCCGACGGCGGGGTCCGCGTGATCGACAACGGCCGCGGCATCCCGGTCGGCATCGTGCCGTCGGAGAAGAAGCCCGCGGTCGAGGTCGTGCTGACGGTGCTGCACGCCGGCGGCAAGTTCGGAGGGGGCGGCTACGCGGTCTCCGGCGGTCTGCACGGCGTCGGCGTCTCCGTCGTCAACGCCCTGTCCACGCGGGTGGCCGTCGAGGTCAGGACGGACGGCTACCGCTGGACGCAGGACTACAAGCTCGGTGTCCCCACCGCCCCGCTGGCCCGCAACGAGGCCACCGAGGAGACGGGCACGTCCGTCACCTTCTGGGCCGACGGGGACATCTTCGAGACGACCGAGTACTCCTTCGAGACCCTGTCGCGCCGCTTCCAGGAGATGGCGTTCCTCAACAAGGGCCTGACGATCAGGCTCACCGACGAGCGCGAGTCGGCGAAGGCGACGCTGGGCGCGGATGTCGCCGAGGTGGCCGAGGGCGCCGAGACGGAGCAGGTCCGCACGGTCACGTACCACTACGAGGGCGGCATCGTCGACTTCGTGAAGTACCTCAACTCCCGCAAGGGCGACGTCATTCACCAGTCGGTGATCGACATCGAGGCCGAGGACAAGGAGCGTCTGCTCTCGGCCGAGATCGCCATGCAGTGGAACACGCAGTACAGCGAGGGCGTCTACTCCTTCGCGAACACGATCCACACGCATGAGGGCGGTACCCACGAGGAGGGCTTCCGCGCCGCGCTGACTACGCTGGTCAACAAGTACGCGCGGGACAAGAAGCTGCTGCGCGAGAAGGACGACAACCTCACGGGCGACGACATCCGCGAGGGTCTGACGGCGATCATCTCGGTGAAGCTGGGCGAGCCGCAGTTCGAGGGGCAGACGAAGACCAAGCTGGGCAACACGGAGGCGAAGACCTTCGTCCAGAAGGTGGTCCACGAGCACCTCACGGACTGGTTCGACCGCAACCCGAACGAGGCCGCCGACATCGTCCGCAAGGGCATCGCGGCGGCCACCGCGCGGGTGGCGGCCCGCAAGGCGCGCGACCTGACCCGTCGCAAGGGGCTGCTGGAGAGCGCCTCGCTGCCGGGCAAGCTGAGCGACTGCCAGTCCAACGACCCGACGAAGTGCGAGATCTTCATCGTCGAGGGCGACTCCGCCGGTGGTTCGGCGAAGTCCGGCCGCAACCCGATGTACCAGGCGATCCTGCCGATCCGCGGCAAGATCCTGAACGTCGAGAAGGCCCGGGTCGACAAGATCCTGCAGAACACCGAGGTCCAGGCGCTGATCTCGGCCTTCGGCACCGGGGTCCACGAGGACTTCGACATCGAGAAGCTCCGCTATCACAAGATCATCCTGATGGCGGACGCCGATGTCGACGGTCAGCACATCAACACCCTGCTGCTGACGTTCCTCTTCCGCTTCATGCGTCCGCTGGTCGAGGCCGGGCACGTGTACCTCTCCCGCCCGCCGCTCTACAAGATCAAGTGGGGCCGGGACGACTTCGAGTACGCGTACTCGGACCGGGAGCGCGACGCCCTGGTCGAGCTGGGCAAGCAGAACGGCAAGCGGATCAAGGAAGACTCGATCCAGCGCTTCAAGGGTCTCGGCGAGATGAACGCCGAGGAGCTGCGCGTCACCACGATGGACGTCGACCACCGGGTGCTCGGCCAGGTCACGCTGGACGACGCGGCGCAGGCCGACGACCTCTTCTCGGTGCTGATGGGCGAGGACGTCGAGGCGCGGCGCTCGTTCATCCAGCGCAACGCCAAGGACGTCCGCTTCCTCGACATCTGAGTCGGCCGCACCAGCCAAGCCGCCGCTCGAAAGGACTTTGACCAGCAATGGCCGACGAGAACACCCCTGTGACACCCGAAGAGGAGCCCGCCGTCGCCGGTGTGGGCATGCGTGTCGAGCCCGTGGGGCTCGAGACGGAGATGCAGCGCTCCTACCTCGACTACGCGATGTCCGTGATCGTCTCGCGTGCGCTGCCGGACGTGCGGGACGGCCTCAAGCCCGTCCACCGCCGGGTGCTGTACGCGATGTACGACGGCGGCTACCGGCCCGAGAAGGGCTTCTACAAGTGCGCCCGCGTCGTCGGCGACGTCATGGGCACGTACCACCCGCACGGCGACTCCTCGATCTACGATGCCCTGGTCCGCCTGGCGCAGCCGTGGTCGATGCGGATGCCGCTGGTGGACTCCAACGGCAACTTCGGTTCCCCGGGCAACGACCCGGCCGCGGCCATGCGGTACACCGAGTGCAAGATGATGCCGCTGTCCATGGAGATGGTCCGGGACATCGACGAGGAGACCGTCGACTTCCAGGACAACTACGACGGCCGCAACCAGGAGCCGACGGTCCTGCCGGCGCGGTTCCCGAACCTGCTGGTCAACGGTTCGGCGGGCATCGCGGTCGGCATGGCGACCAACATTCCGCCGCACAACCTGCGCGAGGTCGCGGACGGCGCGCAGTGGTACCTGGAGCACCCGGAGGCCTCGCAGGAGGAGCTCCTGGACGCGCTGATCGAGCGGATCAAGGGGCCGGACTTCCCGACCGGCGCGCTCGTGGTGGGCCGCAAGGGCATCGAGGAGGCGTACCGCACGGGCCGCGGCTCGATCACGATGCGCGCGGTGGTCGCGGTCGAGGAGGTCCAGAACCGGCAGTGCCTGGTCGTCACGGAGCTTCCGTACCAGACCAACCCGGACAACCTGGCGCAGAAGATCGCCGACCTGGTGAAGGACGGCAAGATCGGCGGGATCGCCGACGTCCGTGACGAGACCTCCTCGCGCACCGGCCAGCGCCTGGTCGTCGTGCTGAAGCGGGACGCGGTCGCCAAGGTCGTCCTGAACAACCTGTACAAGCACACCGATCTGCAGACCAACTTCGGCGCCAACATGCTGGCGCTGGTCGACGGCGTGCCGCGCACCCTCTCGATCGACGCGTTCATCCGGCACTGGGTGACGCACCAGATCGAGGTCATCGTCCGGCGCACGCGCTTCAGGCTGCGCAAGGCGGAGGAGCGGGCGCACATCCTGCGCGGCCTGCTCAAGGCCCTGGACGCGATCGACGAGGTCATCGCGCTCATCCGCAGCAGCCAGACGGTCGAGGTGGCGCGCGAGGGCCTGATGGGCCTGCTGGAGATCGACGAGCTCCAGGCGAACGCGATCCTGGAGATGCAGCTGCGCCGGCTGGCCGCGCTGGAGCACCAGAAGATCACGGCGGAGCACGACGAGCTCCAGGCGAAGATCAACGAGTACAACGCGATCCTGGTGTCGCCCGAGCGGCAGCGGCAGATCGTCAGCGAGGAACTGGCGGCGCTCGTCGAGAAGTTCGGCGACGACCGGCGTTCCAAGCTGGTGCCCTTCGAGGGCGACATGTCCATCGAGGACCTGATCGCCGAGGAGGACATCGTCGTCACGATCACGCGCGGCGGCTATGTGAAGCGCACGAAGACGGACGACTACCGCTCGCAGAAGCGCGGCGGCAAGGGCGTGCGGGGCACGAAGCTCAAGGAAGACGACATCGTCGACCACTTCTTCGTGTCGACGACCCACCACTGGTTGCTGTTCTTCACCAACAAGGGCCGGGTGTACCGGGCGAAGGCGTACGAGCTGCCGGATGCCGGCCGGGACGCCCGCGGTCAGCACGTCGCCAACCTGCTGGCCTTCCAGCCGGACGAGCGGATCGCCCAGATCCTGGCGATCCGCGACTACGAGGCCGCGCCGTACCTGATCCTGGCCACGAAGGGCGGTCTGGTGAAGAAGACCGCGCTGAAGGACTACGACTCGCCCCGTTCCGGCGGTGTCATCGCCATCAACCTGCGGGAGACGGCGGACGGCGCCGAGGGCACGGCCGACGAGCTGATCGGCGCGGAGCTGGTCTCGGCCGAGGACGACCTGCTGCTCATCAGCAAGAAGGCCCAGTCGATCAGGTTCACTGCGACGGACGACGCGCTGCGCCCGATGGGCCGTGCGACCTCGGGTGTCAAGGGCATGAGTTTCCGCGAGGGCGACGAACTGCTCTCGATGAATGTTGTCCGGCCCGGTACGTTCGTGTTCACTGCCACCGACGGCGGGTACGCGAAGCGGACCCCCGTCGACGAGTACCGCGTCCAGGGCCGCGGCGGTCTGGGCATCAAGGCCGCCAAGATCGTGGAGGACCGGGGTTCGCTGGTCGGCGCGCTGGTGGTCGAGGAGTCGGACGAGATCCTCGCCATCACGCTCGGCGGTGGTGTGATTCGTACGCGAGTCAATGAAGTCAGGGAGACGGGCCGTGACACCATGGGCGTCCAACTGATCAACCTGGGCAAGCGGGATGCCGTCGTGGGCATCGCGCGCAATGCCGAAGCCGAGGCCGAAGAGGCCGACGAGGCCGAGGGGTCCGAGGACGCCGGGGCCGCGACGGCGGAGGCCGCCGAGGGCAATGTCGAAGGCACGGCGCCTTCGGCCGGGGAGCACGAGGAGTAGAGCGTGAGTGGAGCCACGGGCGCCGGTTCGGCCGCTTCCGGAACGAACGGTGCCCGTGGCCCTGCCACGGACTCCCAAGGGGGCACTGTGACGGACACCCGGGGGCCTCAGCCCCAGTACGAGGGTTACGCGGCCGGGCCGTTGCCCGGCGAGCGCGCACCCGCGCCGGGGCAGGCGAGCGGGCCGTACCACCCGCCGCAGGCGTACCCCTCGCCCGCGGGCGGGACGCAGGGCGGCGCAGGGGGTGCCGGAGGCGCGCAGGCGGCCCGCCGGCCGCGCACGGGGGCGCGGACGACCCCGCGCACCCGCAAGGCCCGTCTGCGGGTGGCCAAGGCCGACCCGTGGTCGGTGATGAAGGTCAGCTTCCTGCTGTCCATCGCGCTGGGCATCTGCACGGTGGTGGCGGCGGCGGTGCTGTGGATGGTGATGGACGCGATGGGCGTCTTCTCCACCGTGGGCGGCACGATCAGCGAGGCCACCGGTTCCAACGAGAGCAACGGGTTCGACCTCCAGTCGTTCCTGTCGCTGCCGAGGGTGCTGATCTTCACCTCGGTCATCGCGGTGATCGACGTGGTTCTGGCGACCGCGCTGGCGACGCTCGGGGCCTTCATCTACAACCTGTCGGCGGGTTTCGTGGGCGGTGTCGAGCTGACGCTGGCCGAGGACGAGTAGGGCGCGGGGTATCGATTTTGGGACTGGCCCCGACGTGCGCTAATCTTCAGATGTCAGCGCGCAGCGCGGCGGGGCTATAGCTCAGTTGGTTAGAGCGCATCCCTGATAAGGATGAGGCCACAGGTTCAAATCCTGTTAGCCCCACAATGACGACGTAAGGCCCGTATCTCCTCGGAGATACGGGCCTTACGCGTTGTGGGATCAGTGCGCCGTCGTCCTGCCGGCCGTGCGGGCAGGAGGGGGGCGGGAGTTGTGGGGGCGGGGCCGGGCCGGTCGGGGGGAGCGGACCGGCCTCTGGGTGCTTCCGGGCCCCTGGGCGGGGTGGGCCGGGAGGCCCGGTGTGCGGGCCGCAGGGGCATGAAGAAGCCCCCGGGGCGGGGCCGGGGGCTCGGGGGCGTCGGTCGTGCGGTGTGCGGTCGTCACGGTGGGAGGAGGGCCGCGTTCCCCGTCGGGGCTGCGGGGGCGGTGCGGGCGAGACGGTCGGTGCGCGGGGTGCCTTCGGTCTTCACCGTGCCACCGGTGTTCGTGGTGCTGCTGGTGTTCGTGGTGCTCGCAGTGTTTACGGCGCTCGCGGTACTCGCGATGTTGCCGGCGCTCGCGGTGTCGCGGGAGTCCGTGGCGTTGCCGGTGCTTGTGGTGTTGCCGGTGCCCGTGGCGTCCTCGGTGTTCGCGGTGCCGTCGGACAGGTGGCGGGTGGCGGGCGAGGAGCCGTGTGCCTCGGCGCGGATGCGCTGCTTCATCGTGGGCGGCAGGGCCGTGTCACGCGGAAGGGCCCATCGCGCCGACGGGGTGGTCGCGGTTGCCGCGGTCGCACCCGTGTGCTCCTGGTTCGTGGTGGTCGGCTCCGCCGCACCGTTCTCCGTGGCCGCCGCCGTGGCGCCCATGAGGCCCAGTGCGGCGAGAAGCGCGAAGAAGGCGGTGATGAAGGCGGTCCAGATGCTCTTGGCCTTGAAGGTGCTCATGGCCCCTCACTTTCGGGTGGTCCGGTTTGCTTGCCTTTCCGATGATGTGTATGTGGCCTGCGATTTCCCGGACCCACGCCACCGATGCGCGGATCTTCAGATGAACACCACTCGTATGGTTCAACCGGCCCGTGCGAACACCCGACGGGCCGCAGGAGGCGGTCCGTCGGGGTGTCGGCGAGGGTGTCGGCGGGGTCTCCGCGGGGCGGGCGGTCCCCGGAAGATCGCTTTCCCGGAGGCACCGGTTGGGCCGCGGGCAGGTCACCGGTTGATATCGGTCGGTGTGTATAGTCGGGCGGCAGAAGTCCCCTACGTCAAGGAAAGACGAGGTCGCGCGGTGAAGAAGCTTCTCCTGGTCGCACTGGCCGCCATCGGCGGGCTCCTCGTGTACCGCCAGATCCAGGCGGATCGCGCCGAGCAGGATCTGTGGACGGAGGCGACTGACTCCGTGCCCGCAGGTTCGGGTGTGTGAGACAAGAACAGCCTGATTGCGGGCCCCGGTCGCTGAGCGGCCGGGGCTTCGTGCTGTTGCGGGACCGTGACGCCCGTGTTCTTGAGTTCGCCTGCGCAAATCAATAAGTTGCTTGAGCAAAACAGCTGGGTTTTCGGGCGAGGGGGCACGGGGTGGAGACATGGGACCGGTCGAGGGGGCGCCGTCGTCGCGGCGCGGTCGCGGGGGTGTGGACCGGGGCGGTGCTGCTCGCCCTGGGAGCGGGGGCGCCGCCGGTCGCGGCCGCATCCGCGGGCGGTGCGTTCGCGGCCCCGGAGGCGTCCGGGACCGGTACCGGCGACCCGTCGGGCAGTCTGGTCATGGTCCTCGACTCGTCCGGCTCCATGGCGGACGACGACGGCACGGGGCGCACCCGGATGGAGAGCGCCCGCGAGGCCGTCGGCACCGTCGTCGACGGCCTCCTCGACGGATATCCGACCGGACTGCGGGTGTACGGCGCCGACCGGGCCCGCGGCTGTACGGACACCAGGCTCGTGCGACCGGTGCGCGCACTCGACCGGGCGGCCGTGAAGCGGGCCGTGGCGGCCGTGCGGCCCAAGGGGGACACCCCCATCGGCCTGTCGCTGCAGAAGGCCGCAGAGGACCTTCCCCGGCCCTCGGACGGGGCCGTCGGCACCCGCACGATCCTGCTGGTCTCCGACGGCGAGGACAACTGCGGTGCGCCGGACCCCTGCGAGGTCGCCGAGCGGCTCGGCAAGGAGGGGGTCGGGCTGCGGATCGACACGGTGGGCTTCCAGGTGAGGGGCGCCGCCCGCGAACAGCTCGAATGCGTCGCGGCCGCGGGCAACGGCCGCTACTACGACGCCCCGGACGCGGACGCCCTGGCCCGGCAGCTGCAGCGGGCGGCGCAACTCTCCGCGGACGGCTACCGGTTGCGGGGCGAGCGGATCGAGGGGACGGCGACCCGGGAGGCGGCGCCCGCCCTCGCCCCCGGGCAGTACCTGGACACCATCGGTCCGGGCGAGACGCGGTACTACGCCGTCGAGCTGGACGCCGTCTCGACGGCGAACTTCTCGGCGACGGCGGTGCCGCAGCCCGGAACGGCCGTCGCCACCTTCGACGGCCTGCGCACCGCCGTCGTGCACGACGCCGGCGGCTTCTGCCAGTCGGAGAGCGCGTACTTCCGGCAGCCGGACGAGGGGGCGACCCCGCTGACCTCGGCGGTGGCCCGTATCCCTTCGGAGAAGGGAGAGGGAACCTGCGACCGGGCCGGCCGGTACTGGCTGGAGGTCGAGCGGAAGAGCGGTAAGGGCGGTGAGAGCGGGAAGAACCCGGACGCCGCGCGTTGGCCGCTCGAAATCGTCCACGGGGTGGAGGCGCCGCTGCGGAAGGGGGTCACCCCCGCCCAGTCGCGGCCGGAGTACGGCAGGGGCGGCGAGGACGCCGTGCTGCCCACCGGCGAGCCCGAGGACGTGCGGGGCGGAACCGGCTTCAACGACGCGAGGAGGATCGGCCGGGGCGTGTGGCGCGACCGCATCCTTCCGGCCCAGACCCTCTGGTACAAGGTCCCGGTCGGCTGGGGCCAGCAGGTGCGCTACGACGTGGAGTTCGGGAACGAGCCCACGGTGGGGCGGGTGGCCGCCACGCACTCGTACGGGGCGAGCCGGCTGTTCACGCCCGCCCGGTTCCCGGTCCCCGGGGGCGGCGAGTTCAGCCCGACGACGCCGTACAGCGGGCGTCCCGCGGTGATCCGGATGGGAGGCGTGCCGGTCGCCTGGACCAATCGCTACGAGTCCCCCTCCGCCGTCCGTCCCGTGCACGTCGGGGGCGACTTCTACATCTCGGTGACGCTGGGGGCGCAGGCCGCGGAGATCGCGGAGAACCCGCAGATCGGGCTGGTGCTGCGGGTGTCGGTGCTCGGGGACGAGCTGGCGGGCCCCGAGCACAACGCGCCCGTCGCGGCTAAGAAGTCGGACAAGGAGGGCAATTCGACCGGCGTCGGAGACAGCAGTGGTACGGGCGGGGCAGGATGGACCGGCATTGCGGCCGCTGTCGGGGCGGGCGCCGCGGTGGTGGTGGCCGTGGGGTTCGTGTTCGTGCGCGGGCGTCGCGGACGGGCCGCACGGACGACGAGGGGAAGCGCGTGATGAGGCAGCGCAACAGGGGCCGGGTGGCGCTGGCCGCGGTCGCGGCGATGTGCGCGGCGGCGGCGCTGCCGGGGCAGGCGTATGCGGCCGGGGAGGCCGGCGCGTACGCCTTCGACCCCGGGGCGAAGAAGATCGAGGGTGCGGAGGTCAGCACCGAGGCCCCGGCGCTGACGCCCGGATCGGTGTACCGGAGTTCGATCAAGCCCGGTGAGAAGCTCTACTACCGCCTGAACCTCGACGCGAAGACGAACGCCTACGTCTCGGCGGTCGCGGTGCCCGGGGGCGGCGGCCAGGTCGCCTACGGGGACGGCATCACGGTCAGCATCCGGGACAGCGCGGACCTGCAGTGCAGTTCGGAGGACGCGCGGTTCGAGTCGGCGGAGTTCCCGCGTCCGATCGCGGCGTACGCCCACCGGCTCGTGGAGAAGGACGGCAACACCTGCCAGGAGGCCGGGACGTACAACGTCCTGATCGAGCGGGAGAGCAAGGCGACGTCGACCCCCGACGCCTGGGAGCTGGAGCTGCGCTACGCGTCGGAGCCGCAGCTGAAGTCGGCCGGTTCGATGCCGACCGAGGCGCCGGACGACTGGCCGTCGGCCTCCCCCGTGCCGCCCACCGCCGCTCCGCAGAAACGGTCGGGCGGCACCAGCTACTACGACGCGACCGGCCTGGACACCGGCGAGTGGCAGGAGAAGGACGGCATCCGGCCGGGGCAGACCCTCTTCTACCGGATTCCGGTGGACTGGGGGCAGCAGGTCTTCGCCACCGCCGACCTGAGCAACAACAACGCCTCGGACGAGTACGTCAGCGGCGCGCTCACGATGTCCCTGGACAATCCGGCGCACGGTCACGTCGACTCCGCCTCGCCGCTGTCGTACTCCGGGAAGCCCGCGTCCATGTCGCTGGACCCGCTGCCCCCCGTGGCGTACGAGAACCGCCACGACTCCGACCGGAGCGTCAGCGCCATGCGGTTCGCCGGCTGGTACTACCTCTCGGTGACGCTCAACCCGAAGGTCGCGAAGGCGTACGGCGACAAGGCGATTCCGCTGACGCTCAGGATCAAGATCGAGGGGAAGGCCGGGAAGTCGCCGTACGCCGGGGACGCCGGTCCCTTCTCGGTCACGCAGGACGACAGGGACATGGCGAGGGACGGCAAGAGCACTCCCCAGGCCGCCGGCAGCGACCGGATGAAGCTGATCGGCGCGGCCGGGATCGGTACGGGTTCGGTGCTGGTGCTCGGGCTCGGCGTGTGGACGCTGCTGGCGCGGCGCCGCGCCCCGGCCGCACCGGCGGGCCCGGCCGGGGACGGGCAGTCGCCGTACGGAGGGCCGCCGCAGGCCTGGTAGCCGGTTGCGTACGACCCGGGCCGCTCTGCCCCGCCGGGAAAGAACCCGCCGGGGAAGGGCGGCCCGATTCGTACGCGGTCCTAGCTCTGGGTCAGCGCCCAGATGCCCACCGCGAAGCAGATCAACGCCACCACCAGGATCGGGGCCGCCACCTTCAGGGGCGGCCCCGGCCGCTTCTGCGGGGCGCGCGCGGGCGTGGGCGCGGGGGCCGCGGGGTGCGGGGAAGCGCCGGGCGCGGGGACATGCGGCTGCCCTGCGGTGTACGCCCGGGTGGCCACCGGCTCCTGGCGCACGGCGGACGTGGGGGCCTGCGAGAACTCCGACGCGGATGAGGCGTAGGGGGGAGCCGGGTGTGCCTGGAGCGGAGCGGAGGGCGTGACCGGCTGGACCTGCTGGGGCTGCTGGACCTGCTGGGGCGGCGGTGTGGGCTGCTGCGGGGGCGGCGGGAGGTGGAAACTGCCCGTCTCCGACATCGAGACCGGGGGCTGGGCGTGGTACTGCCCGCTCACCGGCCCCTGCTGAGCGGACCGGACGTCCTGCGGACCCGGTATGCCCTGCACGCCCTGTGCGCCCTGGGTGCCCTGGGCGCCCTGCGGCTCCTGCGCAGGGGCGGCGACCGGTCCCGACGGGCCGAACCCCTCGGGCAGCGGCCCGAGTTGGTCGAAGACCTCGACGGGCTCGTCCTCGGGGTCGGGCTCGGGCAGCATCTCGACCGCCGCCGTCAGCGCCTTGCGCGCACCCGTCGCGGTACGGAAACGGGCCTGCGGGTCCGGCTGCAACAGCCCCGCCAGAACCTGCCACAGCGGCTCGGGAATCCCTTCCGGGGCCCCCGGGGTGCCGTGCGCGGCGAAGTGCTCGACGAGCGCCTGGGCGTCGGGCTTCTTCCCCTGGAGCAGATACAGCGCGACGAGCCCGACCGCGAACAGGTCCGCGGGGAAGTCGGGCTCCGCGCCCATCATCTGCTCGGGGGCGAAGTAACCGGGCGTCCCCACCACGTAGTTGGTCTCGGTGAGGCGGGGCTCGCCCTTGCGCATGGAGATGCCGAAGTCGGACAGCCGCAGATGCGGACGGCCGGTACCGGTCGCCTCCATCAGGATGTTGGCCGGTTTGATGTCCCGGTGCACGACGCCCTCCGCGTGCACCGTGGACAGCCCCGACAGCAGCTGGTCGAGAAGGGTGCAGACGAAACGGGGCGGCAACGGCCCGTAGTCACCGATGACATGGGCCAGCGAACCGCCGCTCACCAGGTCCATGGTGAACAGCACCTTGTCGTCGTCCGCGGCCCAGCTGGCCGGGGCGAGCACGTGCGGGTGCTCGATCCGCAGCGCCTGTTCGCGCACGAAGCGCAGCAGTGTGTGCGCGTCGCTCTGCTGGAGGACCTTGGCCGCCACGTAACGGCGGCGCCGGTGGTCCCAGGCACGCCAGACGGCGCCGACCCCACCACGTCCGATCGGATCGATCAGTTCGTACCGACCGGCGAAGACCTCACCCATTGCGCTGTGCCCGCTCCCAGTTCCCGTTTCGGTCCCACGATGTCCGGTCCCACGACCGGTTCCCGGCGGTAATGCCCGGCCCGATCGGGGCGGACGGTCCTAGTTCTGGTGTCCCTCGTAGTGCGCCACCGCGTCCGCGGTGCGCCCCGCGCCGTAGACCCTGAGGAACTCTGCCAGTTCGGGATGGGTCGGGGCGAGGGAGTCGGCGGCTTCGATGATGTCGCCGGCCGCCGCGACCGATCGCAGCAACGACTGGATCTCGCGGACCACGCGCCGGACGGTGGGGGCGCCGCCGGTGTGGGAGGTCTGACCCGTGCTGGTGAGGACGGAGCCGCCCTGGGACTTCTTGATCTCCTCCATGCGGTCGGTGGCCTCGCCCGCGCTGACGCTGCCGTCCGCGACCTGGCCGGCCAGCTCCTGGAGCGCCTGGACGCGCTGGACGACCGCGGGGTTGCCGATCTTCGCGCGCTGGCCGCTCATCAGCTGGGAGAGCATGGGGGCGGACAGTCCGAGGACGGCGGCGAGCCGGGCCTGGTTCAGGCCGAGGTCGTCTATCAGCCGACGGAAGAGGGCGCCGAGGGGCTCCCCGTACCAACTGCGCTGAAGTTCCCTGGCTCTTGCGGTGGCCTCTTGCTGCGCTGCGTCCATGGCGTCTCCCCTTCGCTGCGGCTTCGCTGCTGCGAACCTCGTCGAGCATCTTACGGAGAGTGGTCGCCGACCGGGAGTCCCTATCCTTTTGCAGGAATGCGGGGGGTACCCGGTACTGTGGGTCTGCGGCGGTGACCGGGACGCTGAAGCGTCCGCTGCTGTCCGTTTTCGGGGCCTTAGCTCAGTTGGTAGAGCGCTGCCTTTGCAAGGCAGATGTCAGGAGTTCGAATCTCCTAGGCTCCACTCGTCAAAACCCCCTCCCGCCTGTGGAAACACGGCAGGAGGGGGTTTTGCGTCGAAGGGGCGAAGCCGTGTCCACAAGAACCCGGGGCCCTGGGGACACGGCTTCGGCGGCCCCGGCTTCGATGCACACGGCTCCGGTGGACACGGCTTCGATGCACACGGCTCGGTGGACGTGGCTCCGGTGGGTACGGCTCCGGCGTGACAGGAGGGCGGTTCAGCGGCGCTCGTCCGGGCCCTCGTTCCCGTTGGCCCCGTCCTCGGCCTGTTCGGTACGGGCGTCGGGGTCGAGCGGGGCCGGGCCGCTGCCGTCGACCGAGGTCAGCGGCGGCCGGTCGGAGACCTCCGTGGGGGCGGGCGGCTCGACCAGCCAGTCGGGGTTGGCCTGCTTGTCCCACCACCGCCAGGCGGCGTAGGCGGCGCCCGCCACGAGGCCGGCCACGGCGAAGCCCTTGAAGAGCCGCCCGGTCCGTGCCCGCCGTTCGTGCTTCCTGGCCAGCTTCCGGATCTCCTGCGCCGTGACCTGCCCGCGCAGGGCCGCCAGCGCGGCGGCGCTGCGGGCCGTCGCCTCCTCGGCCATGGGCTGGGCGACGGCCATCGCGTGCTCGACGCGCGGCACGGTGTAGTCCGCGGCGCTGCGGGCGGCCCGGCGGGTGCGCAGGACGGCGCGCCGGCCGGCCTTGTCGACCTTGGGGGGCACGTGGGTGAGGGCCATCTCGATCCGGGGGGCGAGATGCGCGTCGTACTGGACGCGGGCCTGCTGAGCCGCCTTGGACACCTTCGGCGCGAGCCGGGTGCGGGCCTCGTGCGCGAGGTGGGCGGCCTGGTCCTTGGCCGTTTCGGCGTAGGGCACCACCACTTCCGCGGCGTGCTGCACGCTGTCCTTCGCCGAGTCGGTTGCGGCGCGCACGCTGTCGATGCGGGTCACGGGATCCTCCTCCTTGGTGGCGGGTGGGTACTCCGCCTTTCCACCCATTTCGAGATCATGCCCCCCGGATTCCGGTACGGCATGCGGGGCGGGCATCCGGGGCATTCGGGGCGCCCGGGTGGCCGGGTCGCTGGTGATGCCTTCGGGCAATGCGGTGCAAGGGGAGTCTTTCGCCGACAATGCCATGCTTCGGCCCGGTCCGCGCCGCTTCGTCACGCACTTGGCCGCATTCATCGAGGCAGGGGGAAGCGGCGAGGCGGAGGTGCGGGGGCGGTGAGACGGCAGTGAGGAAGCGGTGAGGGGGGCCGGGGAGAGGCCCGGTCGTGCCCGCGACTCCGTACGGGTGCGGAATCGGGCAGGGAGGTGAGTGCGCGCCACCGTCGGCGGCGGCCGGGCGCCGGGGCGGGCGGTCCGTGCGAGGATCGGAACGTCACTGCGGCCGGGCGGTGAACGGTGCACGTCGGGACCGTGCGGTGAACGGCACGGACGCCCCGGGACGTCACCGACGGCTTGAAACCGACGGCTTGAACGTCACCGAAGACTTACGGAAGGCAGATCGTGGCCGAGAAGCTTTACGCCACCTTGAAGACCAACCAGGGCGACATCGAGATCGAGCTGCTGCCGAACCATGCGCCCAAGACGGTCAGGAACTTCGTCGAGCTCGCCAAGGGCGAGCGGGAGTGGACGCACCCCGCGACCGGAAAGACGTCGACGGACAAGCTGTACGACGGCACCGTCTTCCACCGCGTCATCAGCGGCTTCATGATCCAGGGCGGCGACCCGCTGGGCAACGGCACCGGCGGCCCGGGGTACGAGTTCGGCGACGAGTTCCACCCCGACCTCGCCTTCACCAAGCCGTACCTGCTGGCCATGGCCAACGCCGGTCCGGGCACCAACGGCTCGCAGTTCTTCGTGACCGTGGCGCCGACCGCCTGGCTGACCGGCAAGCACACCATCTTCGGCGAGGTCAGCAACGACGCGAGCAAGAAGGTCGTGGACGCCATCGCCGCCACCCGGACCAACCCCCGCACGGACCGTCCGGTGAACGACGTCGTGATCGAGTCGGTCGTCATCGAGACCCGATGATCACCACGGGCCATCGGATGATCACGCTCTGATCATTCTTTCGGGAACCAAACGCCCTGCTCGTCCGTACTTGTTGCAGAACGGTACTTGTCACGTACCGGGGCGAGCAGGGCGGCGTCGTGCGTGCTGCCGCGCAGAGGACCGAAGGGACCGGAAGCGATGGGACCGATGGACCAGCAGCCGCCGGGGGGCCCGGACCCGTCCGCCGCGGAGGGCGCGCTCGGCTGTTACCGACACCCCGGCCGCGAGGCGAACGTCCGCTGCACCCGGTGCGAGCGCCCGATCTGCCCCAAGTGCATGGTCGACGCCTCGGTCGGCTTCCAGTGCCCGGACTGCGTCCGCCAGGGATCGGGTACGGGGCACGGCCCGGCCGCCAACCGGCCGCGCACCGTCGCGGGCGGCAGCATCACGGCCGATCCCCGCCTCGTCACCAAGGTCCTCCTCGGCCTCAACGTCACCGTGTACCTGGCGGTGCTGGCGAAGGGCGACGCGCTGGTCGAGGAGCTGATGCTGCTCGGCCGGGCCACGACCCAGTTCGGCGGCCCCCTGGAGGGCGTGGCCGAGGGCCAGTGGTACCGGCTGGTGACGTCGATGTTCCTGCACCAGGAGATGTGGCACATCGTGTTCAACATGCTGGGCCTGTGGTGGCTCGGCGGCCCGCTGGAAGCGGCGCTCGGCCGCGCCCGCTACCTCGCGCTCTACCTGATCTCCGGGCTGGCCGGCGGTGCCCTCACCTACTGGCTCTCCGCGCCCGTGCAGGGCTCGCTCGGCGCCTCCGGGGCGATCTTCGGCCTGCTGGGCGCCACCGCCGTGCTGATGCGCCGGCTCAACTACGACATGCGCCCGGTCTTCGTGCTCCTCGCGGTGAACCTGGTCATCACGTTCAACCCCTGGGGCGGAATCGCCTGGCAGGCGCATGTCGGTGGCCTGATCACGGGCACGCTGATCGCGATCGGCATGGTGCACGCCCCCAGAGAGCGGCGCGAACTGGTCCAGTACGGCACCTGCGCCCTCGTCCTGGCGGCCGTGGTCCTCGTCGTGGTCGCCAGAACGGCCGCGTTGACCTGACTGGTCCACCCGTCCGGCGGACCGCCTGAGGGACGGGCCGGGTGCTACGGGCCAGGGCTGGGGCGAGGCTGCCCGGCATCAGGCCCGGATCAGGGCCGTGGCCGCCTGGATCAGGGTCGTGAGCGCCCGGATCGGACCGGTTGTGATCGTCTGTGGCGGGAGTTGTCCACAGCGGGTACCGGATCTTGTGCATTCTGTGGGAACAACTGTGCCCCTTGTCGCTGAGCTGGGTTTTTCCAGCAGGGACAAGGGGCGTTCGCTCCCTCGGAGGGAGAGGTTGCAGTCACATCGGCGTCAACGGCCGGAAGGTTATCCACAGATCGTCTGACCTTTTCCCCTGCCTGTGGATAACGCTGTGGGTAACTCGGGGCAAGGGTTGCGGAAGCGGGCCCCGCCGTGCTGCTCAGACGCGGGACGGCGCTACTTCCACTGCGTGGAGACGCCGAAGCCACCGGCGATGAAGCCGAAGCCGACGACGATGTTCCAGTTGCCCAGCGACTCGACGGGCAGGTCGCCGTCGGTCACGTAGAAGACGACGATCCAGGCCAGGCCGAGCAGGAAGAGCGCCAGCATCACGGGCGCGACCCAGCTGCGGCTGGTCAGCTTTATGTTGGTTGCCTGCTTCGCCGGAGGGGGCGTGAAGTCGGCCTTCTTGCGGATACGTGACTTCGGCACGAGGAACTCTCCTGTCGATGCGCTGCGTGACCGCGCAGGGAACTGTGGCTGGCAGCCGGGGCGGGCGCGAGGGGGACTGCTGCCTCTCCCGGGCGTCCGTTAGCGTAGTGCTTCCGTGGCGCCTAAGGAGATAAGGGTACGTTGAGCAATTCCGCCGACTCTCCCCAAGGTCCGGTCCGGCGCACCTTCCGGCACCCGGCCAGAGTGCTCACGGCCGGCGTCTTCGCCCTCGCCGGCCTGATCTTCGTCACCAGTGCCAACACGGCCAAGGGCACCAACATCCGCACCGACTCCTCGCTGCTCAAGCTCTCCGACCTCATTCAGCAGCGCAGCGAGAAGAACGCCCGGCTGGACGAGACCACCGCGTCCGTGCGCGAGGACATCGACGCCCTCGCCCGGCGCGACGACGGCAGCACCGAGGCGGAGGACGCCCGGCTCAAGGAGCTCGAACGGACCGCGGGCACCACGAAGCTCACCGGCCGGTCGGTGTCGGTCACCCTCAACGACGCCCCGCCCGACGCCACCGCCAACCCCGGCTACCCCGACCCGCAGCCCAATGACCTGGTCATCCACCAACAGGACCTGCAGGCGGTCGTCAACGCCCTCTGGCAGGGCGGCGCCAAGGGCATCCAGGTCATGGACCAGCGGCTGATCTCCACGAGCGCGGTGCGCTGCGTCGGCAACACCCTGATCCTCCAGGGCCGGGTCTACTCCCCGCCGTACAAGATCACCGCGGTCGGCGACCCGGGCCGGCTCAAGCAGGCGCTCGACGACTCCCCGGCGATCAGCAACTACCTGCTGTACGTCAAGGCGTACGGGCTCGGCTGGAAAGTGGACGAGCACGATGCGGTGACTCTTCCCGGCTACTCGGGCACAGTGGACCTCCACTACGCGGAGCCCGTGGAGTAGCGAGCAGCTCCCGTGAAGGAGCGAGCAGCTGGGAGGCCGACCCGGTGCCGGTGCGACTGGTCGTCAGGACGTTCAGCGAACTCTGCATCACCGTCGGCGCACTCATCGTGCTCTTCGTGGTGTACGTGCTGTTCTGGACCGGGGTGAAGGCGGCGGACGCGACCGGGGCGGAGCTCGACGCCCTGCGCGGCCAGTGGGCGCGGACGGCCCCCGTGCCCGGAGCACGGCCCTCCCCGGAGCCGCCGGCCCCCGCCGCGTACCGGGACGGCGAGCCGTTCGCGATGCTGTACATACCGCGCTTCGGCAAGGGCTGGGAATGGCCCGTCCTGGAGAACACCGAGGTCAGGACCCTGCAGAAAGGTCTCGGCCACTACCGGGGCACCGCCCGTCCGGGAGAGACGGGCAACTTCGCGGTGGCCGGGCACCGCCGCACCTACGGCGACCCGTTCAAGGACTTCCCGAAGCTGCGCCGGGGCGACGCGGTCCTGCTGACGGACGGGACGACGTGGTTCACGTACCGGATCGGGAAACCGCCCCACCGGACCGTGCCGAGCGACACCGGGGTCATCGCCCCGGTCCCCCGCGGATCCGGCTTCGACGGGCCCGGCCGCTATCTGACCCTGACCACCTGCGACCCCGAATGGGGCAGCAGCCACCGGCTCATCGCCTGGGCGCACCTCGATGCCACCCGGCCCGTCGCGGAAGGCAGACCGGCGGCTTTCCACAGCTGACCCCCGCTCGTGCCGCGGCCCTTTAGTCTGGTTCCCGTACCGAATGGAGGGGACAGCATGTATGGCTGGATCTGGCGGCATCTGCCGGGCAACACGTGGGTGCGTGCGCTCATCTCGCTCGTACTGGTGCTGGGGGTCGTCTACGTGCTCTTCCAGTACGTCTTCCCGTGGGCAGAACCCCTGCTCCCGTTCGGTGACGTGACAGTCGACGGCTCGACAGGGACGGAGGGCGGCCAGTGAGCGCCCGCATCCTCGTGGTGGACAACTACGACAGCTTCGTCTTCAACCTCGTCCAGTACCTCTACCAGCTCGGTGCCGAGTGCGAGGTGCTGCGCAACGACGAGGTGACGACGGCACACGCCCAGGACGGCTTCGACGGCGTCCTCCTGTCGCCCGGCCCCGGTGCCCCGGAGCAGGCGGGCGTCTGCATCGAGATGGTCCGCCACTGCGCGGCGACGGGCGTTCCGGTCTTCGGGGTCTGCCTGGGGATGCAGTCGATGGCGGTGGCGTACGGCGGCGTGGTGGACCGCGCCCCGGAGCTGCTGCACGGCAAGACCTCGCCGGTGACGCACGAGGGCGTGGGGGTCTTCGCCGGCCTGCCGTCCCCCTTCACCGCGACCCGTTACCACTCGCTCGCCGCCGAGCCCGGCACCGTACCGCCGGAGCTGGAAGTGACGGCGCGTACGGCCGACGGCATCATCATGGGGCTGCGCCACCGCGAACTGGCGGTGGAGGGCGTGCAGTTCCACCCGGAGTCGGTGCTGACCGAGTACGGGCACCTGATGCTGGCCAACTGGCTGGTGCAGTGCGGTGACACCGGGGCCGTCGCGAGGGCGGCGGGGCTCGCGCCGGTGGTGGGCAAGGCCGCCGCGTGACCCCCCTCCGCCCCGAACACGAAGCAGGTCAGGACGGCCCGTACGAGCAGGGGACGTACGAGGCCGCGGGCGTGTTCGAGGCGGCGGTCGACCGGCTGGCGGATCCGCTGAACGATCCGTTGCCCGGACAGCATGCCTCGCCGTGGTTCAGGGCGGACAACATCCGTCCCGAGGAGGCCGGGGCACCGGAGGCGGGACGGGGACGGCACCGGAGCCCGGCCCCGCAGCAGTGGTCCGAGGCGGGGGAGGCCCCCCGGGCCCAGCCCTCCGGGCCACCACCGGCGGAACGGGAGGCGAGGGAGGCGCGGGGCGGGCCCGAGAGCGTCCCGGACGAGTGGTACGACCCCCAGGGGTTCGAACGGGACTGGTACGGGCAGCAGGGCCCCGCGGCGGCGTCCGCGCCCGCTCCGGTGCCCCCGGTCCGGTCCGACACCTCTTCCTCTTCCGACGCCTCTTCCCTCTCCTATCCGGATGCCTCCTATCCGGATGCCTCCTACCCGGATGTCTCCTTCCCGGCCGACGACGGAACGGCCGTCCTGCGGGCCGTCCACGAGCCGGACGTTTTTCCGGCCGATGAGAGAACGGCCGTCCTGCCGGTCGTCGACGGGACGGGCTTCGGCCCGGACCCGGTGCCCCCGAAGGACCCGGAGGGGGCGGAGGGCTTCGAGGACCCCGAGCAGGGCCCGGAAGGCCCCGGGAGAGGCCCCGGGGACGCGGCCCCGGAACCACGCCCGGGAGGCCGTGCCGAACGCCGCCGTGCGGCCAAGGGGCGCGGCCGTCGCCGCGCCGATGCCCCGGCACGGACCGCGCCGCCGGCCGCTGCGCAGGCCGACAGACCGATGTCGCGCGTCGAGGCGCGGCGGGCGGCACGCGCGGCCAAGGACAGCCCGGCCGTGGTCGCCAGCCGGTTCACCGGTGAACTGTTCATCACGCTCGGCGTGCTGATGCTGCTGTTCGTCACCTACCAGCTGTGGTGGACGAACGTGCGCGCGAACCAGTACGCGGGCAAGGAGACGAACAAGATCCAGGACGACTGGGCCAAGGGCGACCGCAACCCCGGAGTGTTCGAGGCGGGCCAGGGATTCGCCATCATCCACATCCCCAAGCTGGACGTGGTCGCCCCGATCGCCGAGGGCATCAACAAGGAGAAGGTCCTCGACCGGGGCATGATCGGCCACTACAGCGAGGGCTCGCTCCGCACCGCGATGCCGTCGGCCGAGAAGGGCAACTTCGCTCTGGCCGGCCACCGCAACACGCACGGCGAGCCGTTCCGCTACATCAACCGGCTGGAACCCGGCGACCCGATCGTGGTGGAGACGCAGGACGCGTACTACACGTACGAGATGGCGAAGATGCTGCCGCAGACGTCGCCGTCCAACGTCTCGGTGATCGATCCGGTGCCGGCCGGTTCCGGCTTCACCGAGCCGGGCAGGTACCTCACTCTGACGACCTGTACGCCGGAATTCACGAGTACGTACCGTTTGATCGTCTGGGGCAAGATGGTCGACGAGCGACCGCGCAGCAAGGGGAAGCCCGACGCGCTCGTGGGCTGAATCATCATCACGACAGGGACGGGTGCGGTGACAGCGAGGACCGAGGACGAAGAGCGGGTCGACGAGTCCACTCCCCTTCCCCGGCGCAGGGGCCGCCATCCCGTCGCGACCGCGGTCAGTGTCTTCGGTGAGCTGCTGATCACCGCGGGCCTGGTGCTGGGGCTCTTCGTCGCCTACTCCCTCTGGTGGACGAACGTGCTCGCCGATCGCGAGGCCACCAAGCAGGGCGAAACCGTCCGCGACCGCTGGGCGGGCGGACCGGGCGCGCTGGACACCAAGGACGGCATCGGGTTCCTGCACGTCCCGTCGATGAAGAACGGCGAGATCCTGGTCAAGAAGGGCACCGACGCCGAGAACCTCAACAACGGCATCGCGGGCTACTACACGGAGCCGGTGAAGTCGGCCCTCCCGTGGGACGAGGAGGGCAACTTCACCCTGGCGGCACACCGTGATGGGCACGGCGCCAAGTTCCACAACATCGACAAGGTGCGGACCGGTGACGCGATCGTCTTCGAGACCAGGGACACCTGGTACGTCTACAAGGTCTTCAAGGAGCTTCCCGAGACGTCGAAGTACAACGTCGACGTCCTGGAGCCGGTGCCGAAGGGCTCGGGGGCGAAGAAGCCCGGCCGCTACATCACGCTGACGACCTGCACGCCGGTCTACACGTCGAAGTACCGCTACATCGTGTGGGGCGAACTGGTCCGCACCGAGAAGGTGGACAGCGACCGCACGAAGCCGGCGGAACTGCGCTAGCCGATCCGCCGCCCCGCCGATCCGCCGAGAAGGGGCCCGAAGCCGCGACCACTGTTCGCGACTTCGGGCCCTCGTGCGTGCTGCCGGGGCTTAGGCCGCCCTTCCGGCCAGGTGGGATCAGAGACGGGAGATGCAGGGCGGGGGCCGAGGGGCGGGACGGCAAAGGGCCCCGGTCACCGTGAGGTGCCGGGGCCCGATGGCGGTCGGTGCGGGTCGGTATCAGTGCTTCCGCGAGCCGGACAGTCCGCCGAAGATGTTGCCGTCCCCACCGCCCGGCATGGTCTGGACGTTGACCGCGCTGTTCTTGTCGACCTGCTGGTTCGGGCCGGGCTGGAAGCCGATGATCCTCGCGTTGTCGTCACCGGGGCCCTGGACCTGGCCGAGCTGCAGACCCGCCTGGGCCAGCAGGGCCTTCGCCTCCGCGAGGGTCTTGCCCTGCAGGTCGGGCACCGTGGCCTTCTCCGGCTGCTGCGGCCCCTTGGAGACCTTCAGGACGATCTGCACGTCCTTGGCCTGCTTGCCGGCGCCCGGGGTCTGCTCGATCACCGTGTTCGCCGGCTGTTCCGAGTCGACGTCGGTGCGCGAGATGTTGGTGAACCCGATGCCCCTGAGCTGGGCCTCGGCCGCCTCGTACGTACGGGTACGGACGTCCGGGAGGTCCAGGGTGGCCTCCTTGGCCACCGTGATCGTGACCTCGGAGTTCCGCTCGGCCTTCGAGTTCCCCTCGGGGCTCTGCTCGATGACCGTACCCGCGGTCTTCTCGGACTCGATCGCCTTGACGGTCACCGTGAAGCCCTTGGCCTCCAGGTCCTTGCGGGCGGTCGCCTCCGTCTTCTCGACGACGTCCGGGACCTCGACCTTCGGCGCTCCGGTGGAGACGACGACCGTGATGGTCTCCTCCTCCTCCATCGTGCTGCCGGGATCCGGGGTCTGGCTGCAGATCTTGCCCTTGTCCTGCTCCTCGCAGGGCTCGCGCGAGCCGATCTTCAGGATGACGTTGGCGCTGTCGGCGAGTTTCTGTGCCCGGTCCACGGTCGCGCCGATCATGTTCGGCGCGTCGATCTCGTTGCTGCTCTTGGTGTTGCTGAGCACCGCCTTGCCGATCAGGATCGCCCCGATCAGCACCAGGATGCCCGCGACGACCAGCAGGATCGTCGAGGTGTTGCTCTTCTTCTGCCGACGCCGGTCGGGGCGGTCGTCGTAGCCGTAGCCGCCGTCGTCCGGGTTGACCGGCGGCAGCATGGACGTGGCCGCGTTGTTCGGATCGGTGGCGTGCAGCGCGGTGGTGGGCTGGTCGTTGCCGCCGTAACCGTCGTAGCCGCCGTAACCGGCCGCGCCCATCGCCGCGGTGGCGGCGACCGGCTGGCCGTCGAGGCAGGCCTCGATGTCGGCGCGCATCTCGTCGGCCGACTGGTAGCGGTAGTCGGGGTCCTTGACCAGGGCCTTCAACACGATCGCGTCCATCTCGGGCGTGATCTCGGGGTCGAAGTTGCTGGGCTTCTGCGGCTCTTCCCGCACGTGCTGGTAGGCGACCGCGACGGGCGAGTCCCCGATGAAGGGCGGCCGGACCGTCAGCAGTTCGTAGAGCAGGCAGCCGGTCGAGTACAGGTCGGAGCGTGCGTCGACCTGCTCGCCCTTGGCCTGCTCCGGGGAGAGGTACTGGGCGGTGCCGATGACGGCGGCGGTCTGGGTCATCGTCATGCCGGAGTCGCCCATGGCGCGGGCGATGCCGAAGTCCATGACCTTGACCTGGCCGGTGCGCGTCAGCATGACGTTCGCCGGCTTGATGTCCCGGTGGACGATGCCCGCGCGGTGCGAGTACTCCAGCGCCTGGAGGATGCCGACGGTCATCTCCAGGGTGCGCTCGGGCAGCAACTTGCGGCCGGAGTGCAGGAGTTCCCTGAGCGTCGACCCGTCGACGTACTCCATGACGATGTACGGGATGGAGACCCCGTCGACGTAGTCCTCGCCGGTGTCGTAGACGGCGACGATCGCCGGGTGGTTGAGCGAGGCGGCGGACTGGGCCTCACGGCGGAACCGGGCCTGGAAGGACGGGTCGCGGGCCAGGTCGGCCCGCAGCGTCTTCACGGCTACGGTGCGGCCGAGCCGGGTGTCGTGTGCGAGGTAGACCTCGGCCATGCCACCACGGCCGAGCACCGAGCCCAGCTCGTACCGGCCGCCGAGGCGACGCGGCTCTTCCATAACTGTTCCAGCCCTCTCCGTCAGTCCCGACCGCACCGGTGCGCGGTCCGGCGGTGTGCTGCTCGCACATACGCTACCGGCCACGCACTACCTGATCGGGCGGAAGTCCGGACTCGATATCCGACCGGTATCCCAATGTGCGGGTATGCCGCCCGATGTGATGGGCATCACTTCTTGCTGTCGATGACCGCCTCCATCACGGCCTTGGCGATCGGCGCGGCCAGACCGCCACCGGAGATGTCACCCCGGTTGGCCTGGCTGTCCTCGACCACGACGGCGACGGCGACCGGGGAGCCGTTGTCGGTCTTGGCGTACGAGATGAACCACGCGTACGGCTTCTCGCTGTTGTTGAGGCCGTGCTGAGCGGTACCGGTCTTGCCGCCGACGGTGACGCCGTTGATCTGGGCGTTGCGGCCGGTGCCGGTCTCGACGACGGTCTCCATCATCTGCTGGAGCTTCTGCGCGTTCTCGCCCGAGAGGGGCTGGCTGAACTGCTCCTTCTCGTGGGTGTAGATCGCGTCCAGGTTGGGGGCCTGGCGCTCGGCGACCATGTACGGCTGCATCAGCTTGCCGTCGTTGGCGATCGCGGCGGCGACCATGGCCATCTGGAGCGGGGTGGCGCGGTTGGACGCCTGGCCGATGCCGGCCATGGCGTTCTGCGGGCGGTTGTCCTTGGGGTAGACGCTGGCGTCGGCGCGGACCGGGGTGAAGATCTCCTCGTTGAAGCCGAACTTGTCGGCCTGGTCGATCATCTTCTGGTTGCCCAGGTCGTCGCTGATCTTGCCGAAGACCGTGTTGCAGGACCACCGCAGCGCTTCCCGGAGCGAGGCGTTCTCGCACGGGATGTTGCCCTCGTTGGCGAGGTTCTGGGTCGAGAGGGGAAGCCGCCAGGGGAGCGGCGACTTCGTCTTCGCGTCGATGTCGGTGTACAGCCCGTTCTCCAGCGCCGCGGCGGCAGTGACGACCTTGAAGGTCGAGCCGGGCGGGTAGGTCTCGCGCAATGCCCGGTTGAGCATCGGCTTGTCCTTGTCCTTCAGGAGCTTCTGCCGGGCTTCTGCGTCCTTGAAGGAGTTCCCGGCGAAGACCGAGGGGTCGTACGACGGGGTGCTCACCAGGGCCAGGATGGCGCCGGTCTGCGGGTCGAGGGCGGCGACGGCGCCCTTCTTGTCGCCGAGTCCCTTGAAGGCGGCCTTCTGGGCGGCGCCGTTCAGGGTGGTGACGATGTTGCCGCCCTGCCTCTTGTCGCCGGTGAACATCGACAGGGTGCGGTCGAAGAAGAGCTGGTCGTCGTTGCCGGTGAGGATGCCGTCCTCCAGCTTCTCCAGCTGCGAGGCGTCGAAGGCCTGCGAGGAGTAGCCGGTGACGGGGGCCCACATGGGGCCGTCCTTCCAGACCCGCTTGTACTTGAAGTCGCTGTCCTTGGTCTCGACGGACCCGGTGACGGGGTTGCCGTCGACGATGATGTTGCCGCGTTCGTGGGCGTAGCGCTCGATCTGGACCCGGCGGTTGTGCTTGTTCTCGTTCAGCTCGTCGGCGCGTACGTACTGGAGCCAGTTGACGCGGACCAGGAGAGCGAGGACGAGCAGCCCGCAGAAGATCGCAATCCTACGAAGGGGCTTGTTCACGGTCGGACCACCTGGGTCATCTCGGCGTCGGGTGATGGGGCTGGGGTCGGCGCGGGACGGCGTGCGGTGTCGCTGATACGGAGCAGGATGCCGATCAGGGCCCAGTTGGCGATCACCGACGATCCGCCTGCGGCGACGAACGGCATGGTCATACCCGTCAGCGGGATGAGGCCCATGACACCGCCGGCGACGACGAAGACCTGAATGGCGAAGGAGCCGGAGAGTCCGATCGCGAGGAGCTTGCCGAAGGGGTCACGGGAAGCAAGGGCGGTGCGGACACCGCGTTCGACGATCAGGCCGTAGATGAGGAGGAGGGCCATCATTCCGGCGAGGCCCAGTTCCTCGCCGACGGTGGCGAGAATGAAGTCGGAGTTGGCAGCGAAGCCGATCAAGTCGGAATTGCCCTGGCCGAGTCCGGTGCCGAGGGTGCCGCCGGCGCCGAAGGCCATCAGGGACTTGGCCATCTGCTCGCTGGCGGCCAACTTGCCCCAGCCGGCGAACGGGTCGAGCCAGGCGGTGACACGCTGCTGGACGTGGGGCTCGAAGGTGGCCACACCGACCGCACCGGCTGCGGACATCAGAAGGCCGAAGACGATCCAGCTGGTGCGCTCGGTGGCCACGTACAGCATGACGACGAACATGCCGAAGAACAGCAGGGACGATCCCAGGTCGGTCTCGAAGACCAGGATCAGGATCGAGAAGGCCCAGATGGTGATGATCGGGCCGAGGTCACGGCCGCGAGGAAGGTAGAGACCCATGAAACGGCGACTGGCCAGGGCCAGCGCGTCCCGCTTGACCATGAGATAGCCGGCGAAGAACACCGCAATGATGATCTTGGCGAACTCCCCTGGCTGGATCGTGCCGACGCCGGGGATCTTGATCCAGATCTTGGCACCGTTCACGGCGGGGAAGAACATCGGAAGGATCAGGAGGAACAGCGCCACCAGCATGGAGATGTATGTGTAGCGCTGCAGGATGCGGTGGTCCTTGAGGACCAGCAGAACGGCGACCAGCAGCGCGATGCCCACGGCCGAGAACAGCAGCTGCTTGGAGGCGGCGGGTGCGAAGTCTGGGGTCGCCTGGAACCGTTCCGACTGGTCGAGTCGCCAGATGATCGCCAGTCCCAGCCCGTTCAGCAGTGTTGCCAGAGGAAGCAGCAAGGGATCTGCGTACGGGGCGAACTTGCGGACGGCGAGATGGCTGATGCCGCCCAGAAGCGCCAGGCCGAGCCCGTATCCGAGCATGCCGGAAGGCAGCTCGCCATTGAGAGCGAGCCCGACGTTGGCGTAGGCGAAGACCGAGATGGCGACGGCGAAGCCCACCATCATCAGCTCGGTGTTGCGGCGGCTCGGCGCGTCGATCGCGCCGATCGTGGTCGTGTTGGTGACAACGCTCATGGTGCTGAAGGCCCCCTACGGCTTACTGCTTACCGCACTGCGGGACCAGCTTTTTCTCTTCCTCCGAGAGGCTGGGACCAGGAGCGGGAGTTTTGGTCGGCTTGGTCTTGTCGGTTTCGGACGTCTTGGCGCCACCGGAGGTCTTGGTGGCGTCCGAGTCCGTGCCCACGGCCTGGCCCTCGTCCGATCTGGCCTTCTCGGCGGCACGTCGCTCGGCGTTCTTCCGGCAGGCGGACGCCTGGACGGAGAGCTCGTCGATCTTCTCGCGGGCGGAGGCGAGGTTGCCTTCGGCGATGGTCGCCTCGACCTGCTTGCGCTGGTAGGACGGGAGGTACTTGAGTTCGATCTCGGGGTGGTCCTTCTCCACCTTCGAGAGCGAGATCCAGCCCAGTTCCTGGCTGATGCCGCGGAACAGCGCGACGTGGTCGTTCTTCGCGCCGACGTAGAACTGGTTCTGGGTCCAGCGGTAGCCGCCGTAGAGGCCGCCACCGACGACGGCGAGCGCCAGCACGGTGTAGAGGGACCTCTTGAGCCACTTGCGGCCGCCGCCGGGCTTCACGAAGTCGTCGTCGGTGTACGCGTCGAAGGAACCGTCCGGCATCCCGCCGTAACCGATGTCGTCACCGCTTCCGGGCGGGCCGAAGCCTCCGGCGGGCGGCGGGACGGGGCGGCCGAGGCCGGCCGCGCGGCCGGCCGGGGTCTGCATGGCGGCCGTGCTCTCGGCGGCGGTCATCTGCGCGGCCTGGTTCTCGGCGACCGCGCCGACGACGACCGGGGTGTCGTTGAGCTGCGCGGCCAGGGTGTCGTTGCTGTCGACGTCGAGGACGTCCGCGACGATGCAGGTGATGTTGTCCGGTCCGCCGCCGCGCAGGGCGAGTTGGATCAGTTCCTGGATGGTCTCCTGGGGGCCCTGGTAGCTGGCGAGGGTCTCCTCCATCGTCTGGTGGGAGACGACGCCGGAGAGCCCGTCGGAGCAGATCAGGTAGCGGTCACCGACCCGGACCTCGCGGATGGAGAGGTCGGGTTCGACGTGATCGCCGCTGCCCAGGGCGCGCATCAGGAGGGCGCGCTGCGGGTGGGTGGTGGCTTCTTCCTCGGTGATCCGGCCCTCGTCGACCAACCGCTGCACCCAGGTGTGGTCCTGGGTGATCTGGGTGAGCACGCCGTCGCGCAGCAGGTACGCGCGGGAGTCGCCGACGTGGACGAGGCCGAGGCGCTGACCGGTCCAGAGCAGGGCGGTGAGCGTGGTGCCCATGCCCTCCAGCTGGGGGTCCTCCTCGACCATCATGCGCAGCTGGTCGTTGGCCCGCTGGACCGCCGTACCGAGCGAGGTCAGGATGTCGGAGCCCGGGACGTCGTCGTCGAGCTGGACGAGGGTGGAGATCACCTCGGAGCTGGCGACCTCGCCGGCCGCCTGGCCGCCCATGCCGTCGGCGATGGCCAGAAGGCGCGGACCGGCGTAGCCGGAGTCCTCGTTGCCCTCCCGGATCATGCCTTTGTGCGATCCGGCGGCGAAGCGCAGGGAAAGACTCATGCGCACCTCTCCCGTCGGCTCGGGGTACAGCCGGTCTCGAGCCACACTGCCCACCCTCCGGTCGGGAGCCGGGCGGGGTCCGATGACCGTACCGCCGCGGCTCGCTCGCTCCGCTCGCTCATTGTCGTACTACTTCCGCAGCTCGATGACGGTCTTGCCGATTCGGATCGGCGCGCCCAGCGGAACAGGCGTCGGGGTGGTGAGACGGGTCCGGTCGAGATACGTGCCGTTGGTGGACCCGAGATCCTCGACGATCCACTGGCCGTCACGGTCGGGGTAGATCCTGGCATGCCTGCTGGACGCGTAGTCGTCGTCCAGCACGATCGTCGAATCGTGCGCCCGGCCCAGCGTGATGGTCTGCCCCTGGAGCGCCACCGTGGTGCCGGTGAGGTTGCCCTCGGAGACGACCAGCTTTGTGGGTGCCCCCCGGCGCTGGCGGCCGGACTGTTGACGCTGCTGCGGCGGTGCCGCGGCGTTCTGGCGCTGCTGTGGCGGTCGTGCGTCGTTCGCGGTGCGGCGTGAGCCGCGCTGTGTGACACGTGTTCCGAACAGATCACTGCGGATGACCTGGACGGCCACGATCACGAACAGCCACAGAACAGCCAGGAAACCTAGCCGCATGACCGTCAGGGTCAGCTCTGACATTGCCCCCGCTTCACCCTTCGGCTTGCCGGTAAACGATGGTGGTGCTGCCCACGACGATCCGCGAGCCGTCGCGGAGCGTAGCGCGGGTGGTGTGCTGCCCGTCTACCACGATGCCGTTGGTAGACCCGAGATCCTGGATCGTCGAGGGCGTTCCGGTCCGGATCTCACAGTGCCGACGCGATACGCCGGGGTCGTCGATCCGCACGTCGGCGTCGGTGCTGCGTCCCAGCACCAGCGTCGGGCGGGAGATCTGATGGCGGTTGCCGTTGATCTCGATCCAGCGTCGCACCTGCGCGTTGGGCAGGGGGCTGGGACCGGCCGGCGGGTGCCGGTCGGCGCTGGGCCTGCCCGCGCCCGGCGGCGGGGCCGCGGGCATGGGCGGGGCGGAGGTGGGCGGATAGCCGTAGCCGCCGCCGGGAGGTTGCGGGGACCGTCCCGGGCCGGGGTAGGGGGGCTGGCCGGGCTGGCCCTGCGCTCCCTGTCGGCTCTGGGGGTCCTGTGAGGAACTCGACGCCAGGGTGCGGCTGCGCACCCGGTAGAGCCCGGTGTCGAGGTCGTCGGCCTTCTCCAGGTGGACCTTGATGGGGCCCATGAAGGTGTACCGCTGCTGCTTGGCGTAGTCGCGGACCAGGCCGGAGAGCTCGTCGCCCAACTGACCGGAGTACGGGCTGAGTCGCTCGTAGTCGGGAGTGCTGAGCTCGACGATGAAGTCATTGGGGACGACTGTCCGCTCGCGGTTCCAGATCGTTGCGTTGTTGTCGCACTCGCGCTGGAGGGCTCCCGCGATCTCGACCGGCTGGACCTCGGACTTGAAGACCTTGGCGAAGGTGCCGTTGACCAGACCTTCGAGACGCTGCTCGAAACGCTTCATGACTCCCATGGGGCACCTCCTCCGTCGTAGTCGTCCCTGTACTGCTTACTGATCGTATCCACGCGTCGGGAAATCGGCTGGTTCCCCTTGTCTGCCCTGTGGATGAGTGTCACCTCTCACACGGATCGTAGAGGCGGCCTCCTCACAGTGTCCCGCACCCCGGGCACATACAGGAGGAGTGGGGGCGACCGCTCGGCGTTCCCGTTGCCCTCCTGGCGGTCGGCGAAACAACGGATGTGAATCCACCCTGTCCAGCGTGCTAATCTTCCGGATGTCGCCAGGCGATCGCACCAAACGGTGGGAGAGCCCGGAAACACCACTCTTGCGCGAGTGGCGGAACGGCAGACGCGCTGGCTTCAGGTGCCAGTGTCCTTAGGGACGTGGGGGTTCAAATCCCCCCTCGCGCACAAGGGAGAAGCCCCCCAGACCAACGGTCTGGGGGGCTTCTTCGTTCCCGGTCTCCATTGTTTCTGTTTCACGTGAAACGTCGGGTTCGGCGGGTGCTGGGTGGCTGTGAGGCTCAACAGGGCTTACGGGGTTTGTGGGGGTGTTCGTGGTCGGGGCGCCCGCCGAGTCGAAGCGGTGGAAGGCCGCCGCGGTTGCGATTGCGGTCTTGGCCGATCCGGGGCGGGCGACGAGGAAGAGACTGAGGTCGAGGCCGAGGAAGAGGAAGAGGCCGAGGAGGTCCCCTGTGTCTGACCAGGGCGGATGGTTGCCCACCGGTCGCGGATCAGGTTTTCCACAGGGGCAGACGGGTTTCGGCCCACGGAGATACCTTCGTCGGAATTGATCTGCGACAGGGCGAAGGGCCGGGAGCGCAGGGGAGCGGGGGAGGCTGCGCACCATGGGTGAAATCGAAGCGATCGTGCCGGTTCAGCGGGCCGCGGAGGGTGACCCGCGCATTCCGGGCGTGCCCGGATTCGCGCGGAGGGGGACCGGGGCGGGCGGGGGCGCGGCACGGTCGCCGCGGAAGGAGGGCAAGGCCCTGCGGGCGAGGGTGCCGAGGGCCTCGCACGCCTTCCTGGACCTTCCGGCCGGGCGACCCGACGCGGTGCGGGCGGTGGAGGAGTCGAGCAGGGGCAGGGTGGCGGCTCTCACTCCGATCCGGGTGGGCCGGATGGCGGCCACCCCCTTCGCCTTTCTGCGCGGGTCGGCCGGGCTGATGGCCCATGACCTGGTGGGCACTGCGGTCAGCGGGGTGGGCGCCCAGCTCTGCGGTGACGCCCACGCGGCCAATTTCGGGCTGTACGGCGATGCGCGCGGCAGCCTGGTCATCGATCTGAACGACTTCGACGAGACCGTGTTCGGCCCGTGGGAGTGGGACCTCAAGCGGCTCGCCACCTCGCTGGTGCTCGCGGGGCGCGAAGCGGGGGCGGACGAGGAGACCTGCCGGCGGGGGGCGTACGACACGGTGGGGGCGTACCGGCGGACGATGCGGCTGCTGGCCAAGCTGCCCGCGCTCGACGCCTGGAACGCCATTGCGGACGAGGAACTCGTCTCGCACACGGACGCCAGGGACCTCCTCGGGACCCTGGAGCGGGTTTCGGAGAAGGCCCGCAACAACACCAGCGCCCGTTTCGCGGCCAAGTCGACCGAGGACTCGGAGGACGGCGGGCGTCGCTTCGTGGACGCGCCGCCGGTGCTGCGGAGGGTGCCGGACGAGGAAGCCGCAGCGGTCGCGGCGGCGCTCGGGGACTACCTGGGCACGGTCTCCGAGGACCGTGTGCCGCTCCTCGCCCGGTACGCGATCCACGACGTGGCGTTCCGGGTGGTCGGCACCGGAAGCGTCGGTACCCGGTCGTACGTGGTGCTGCTGCTCGACCATCGTGGGGAGCCCCTGGTGCTTCAGGTGAAGGAGGCGCGGCCCTCCGTGCTGGCGCCGTACCTGCCGACTGTCGGGTTCGAGGTGCCGGAGGTGGCCCACGAGGGGCGCCGGGTGGTGCTCGGGCAGAAGCGGATGCAGGTCGTCAGCGACATCCTGCTGGGCTGGACGACCGTGGACGGCCGCCCGTTCCAGGTGAGGCAGTTCAGGAACCGCAAGGGCAGCGTCGACCCGGCGGCGCTGGCGGCCGACCAGGTCGACGACTACGGCCGGATGACCGGTGCGCTGCTGGCCCGCGCCCATGCGCACAGCGCGGATCCCCGGCTGATTGCTGGTTACTGCGGCAAGAGCGAGGAGCTGGACGAGGCCGTGGCGGCGTTCGCGGTGACCTACGCGGACCGTACGGAGGCGGACCACACGGAGCTGGTTCAGGCCATAGGTTCGGGGCGAATAGCGGCCGAGCTGGGCGTCTGAGAGGGCCGGGGCACCCGGCGACGGCCCGCGCGGGGCGCCGGGGGCGTCCGGTGGCGCGGTGGACGGCGCCCGGAACGTTCTGCGGCAGGTCCGAGGAGTGGCCGGGGCGGCAGCGGTTGCGTGTTCGAGGAGCGTGGAAGCCGACCACGTGTCCTCCGGGCGCGGCCCGTGGCCATACGCTGGACGGGTGACCCACGAAGCCGCCGGAGTGCCGACCACCCGGAACGACGATGACCGGCAGGACAACGACCGGCAGGACGGGCGGCATGCCCGGCACGAGGAGCACGTTTTGGACGAGCCGATCGAGGAGCAGGGCCGGCCGGACGGTTCCGGTTCGGGACCCGGTGCCGAGGACGGTACGGGCCCGGCGACGGGCGGCACCGGCGCCCTCGGCGGGGCGCCCGACGGGGTGGCTGCGGACACTGCTGGAGAGGCCGGGGCCGCAGGCGGCGACGGCCGGACCGGTGACGCCGCTGCCGACGGGGGCGTGGGCGACGCCGCTGCGGAGGAACGGCCCGAGGCCCGGCTCGCGAGGGCGGTCCGGGTGGCGGAGCAGGCGCTGATCGAGTTCGAGATCGCGGTGGAGACCTTCCGGGTCGAGGTCGAGAACTTCTCCCGGCTGCACCACCAGAAGCTCGGCCCCATGTACACCCGCCTCGACGAGCTCGACGCGCAGATCGCGGAGGCCCGCGCCGCCAGGACGGGCGACCCGGAGGACATCCGCAAGGCGCAGGAGGCGCGGGCGGTCGTGATGCCGATGCCCGGTGTCGACGAGCTGTTCCACGACTGGATCGACTCGGACGGGCTGTCCCCCGAGGCGGCGGCGATGCTGACCGAGCAGCCGGTGCGGCCGCCCAAGCGGGTCAGGCCGACCGAGGAGGCGCGCAGGCTCTACCGCGACCTGGCCCGCAAGGCCCACCCGGACCTGGCGCAGGACGAGACGGAGCGGGCCCGCAGGGACGAGTTCATCGCCCGGGTGAACGCCGCTTACGGGCGTGGGGACGAGGCCCTCCTGAGGGAGCTGGCGCAGGAGTGGGAGGCGGGCCCCGCACTGCCGGAGACGGAGCTCGGCGAGAGCGAGGAGCTCTACGCCCGGCTGAACTGGCTGACCCAGCGCAAGGAGCTGCTCACCGTGCTCGCGCAGGAACTGGAGGAGAGCGCGATCGGCGCCATGCTGCGGATGGCGCCCGACGACCCGGACCGGCTGCTCGACGAGATCGCCGAGCAGTTGCTGGGCGAGGTCGCGCAGCGCGAGGCCGAGCTGGCGGGCCTGGTGCAGTAGCGTTCCCGGTGACCCTGGAGCGTACGTACGAGAGAAGGCATGACCCATGAATTTCGCCCCGCTGCCCTCGGTGGACGTCGCGGCGGTTCCGGCGGACGGCTTCGTGCTGGACGTCCGGGAGGACAACGAGTGGGCGGCCGGACACGTCGAAGGCGCCCTGCACATCCCGATGAGCGACTTCGTGGCCCGCTACGGCGAGCTGGCCGAAGCGGTCGCCGACGGTCGGCGCGTGCATGTGATGTGCCGGGTCGGTGGCCGGTCCGCCCAGGTCACCCAGTACCTGGTGCGGCAGGGCGTCGACGCCGTGAACATCGACGGCGGCATGCTCGCCTGGGACGGTGCCGGACGCCCGATGGTTGCCGACGGCGAAAGCCCGGCCTTCGTGCTCTGAACCGGCCTGTCCGGCCCGTTCGGCTCGCTCGGCCCGTTCGGCTCGCTCGGCCTGTCCGGCTCGCTCGGCCTGTCCGGCTCGCTCGGCCTGTCCGGCCCGCTCGGCCTGTCCGGCTCGCTCGGCCTGTCCGGCTCGCTCGGCCTGTCCGGCTCGCTCGGCCTGTCCGGCCCGCTCGGCCTGTCCGGCCCGCTCGGCCCGTTCGGCTTGCTCGACCTGTCCGATCGGGGCGGGCATGCGGTGCCGGGGCGACGCCGGACCGGTCGGTCTTGCGGGCCCGCACGGCTTTCCGGGGCTTGCTCGGCCTTCGGGCCTGCTCGGCGTCGGACTGGTCGGCCTTCCTGGGCCGCGCGGCCGGGCGTACGTCGTCGGGGTGGGGGCGCGGGCGTCAGTCGAGGAGGTGCGCGGCCAGCAGGTCGCCCAGGGCCTCCTCGTGGGCCGCTGCGGGGCCGAGGGACAGTTCGATCTGCTTCGCCCAGGCGTGGAAGCGGTGCAGCGAGTAGTCCGTGTCCGCGCCGAAACCGCCGTGCAGATGCTGTGCCGTCTGCACGACCCGGCGGATGCCGTCCGATGCCCAGATCTTCGCCACGGCGATGTCGCCCTCGGCGGGCAGGGCCCCGTCGGTGCCGGTGGAGATCCGCCAGGCCGCCTGCCAGAGCGTCACCTCCATGGCCCGCAGGTCGATGTACCGGTCCGCGGCCTGCACGGCGACGGCCTGGAACGTCGCGATCGGGAAGCCGAACTGCTCGCGTTTTCCGGTGTATTCGCTCGTCATGGCGAGCACGGCCTCGCCCAGCCCCAGCGCGAGCGCGCATGTTCCGGTGGTGAGGAGGGCCCGTAGCCACTCCCAGGCCCCGGCACCGTCGATCAGCGCGCGCCGGTCGACCCGCACCGACCGCAGCCGGACCTCGGCGAACCGCTCACCGTTGGTGGAGACCTGCTCGGCCAGGCCGACGCCGTCCTGGTCCGGCCGGATCAGGGCGACCACGGCCCGTCCCTCGCCGGTGTGCGCCGGGACGGCGATCCAGTCGGCCACCTGCGCCCACGGCACCGCCGACTGCACCCCGTCGAGCACCCACCCCGAAGCGGCGTTGTCGGCATCCCCGGAGACCCCGTCCGATAGGTGGTCCTTCGTGGTCGTCTCCCGGCGTGCGGTGACGGCGAGTTCGGCCGGATCGTGGCCCGAGCGGCCGTTGGCCCCGACGGTGAGCACCAGCTCGCCCCGGCCCACCAGGGGCAGCAGCTCGGCGGCCAGGCCGGGGTCTCCGTACCGCTGGAGCGTCATGGCGACCGCGCACGTCTCCAGCAGCGGCACCCGGGCGAGCACCCTGGCGGATTCGCGCAGCACCAGGCAGAGCGCGATGGGGTCGAGTCCGGCCCCGCCGTGCCGCGGCTCCAGGGTCAGGCCCAGCAGGTCGCCGACGGCGAGTTCGGCCCACAGCGGCCGGTCGATGTCCTCGGCCACCGCACCCGGTGTGAGCGCGGGGCTGGGCACTCGGTCGGGGGCGGCACCCGAGAAGACTGCTCGCGCCGCCTCCGTGGCCGCCTGCTGTTCCTCGGTGAAGGTGAAGTCCACTGTCCTGCCTCCCGCGAACCGCTGCTCTCGTACCCAGATCTGACGGCCCGTCAAGATAGAACAGGTTCTACGAGAAGGGAACAGGGATGAGAGAGGGGGGTAGCAGGCGGTCAGCGGTCGAAGTCGAGTTCCACCTCCGGGGTCATCGGATGCGACTGGCACGCCAGCACGTAACCCGCCTCCGTCTCGTCCGGCTCCAGCGCGAAATTCCGGTCCATCCGGACCTCGCCCGAGACCAGGAAGGCCCGGCAGGTTCCGCACACCCCGCCCTTGCAGGCGTACGGGGCGTCGGCACGGCTGCGCAGCACGGTCTCCAGCAGCGATTCGCCCTTCTCCACCGGCCAGGTGCCACAGCGGCCGTCCAGGGTCGCGGTGAGTCGGCTGTGGGCCGGTGATTCGGTCCGGGTGCGGGCGGGTTCGCCCGGGGCGTCGTCCACATGGAAGATCTCCTGGTGGATGCGGGCCCGGTCGACGCCCAGGTCGCGCAGCGCCCGGTCCGCGGCCTGGATCAGCCCGAACGGGCCACAGAGGTACCAGCCGTCCACCTCGGTCACCGCAAGCAGCGCGGGCAGCAGTTCGGTGAGACGGTCCCGGTCCAGCCGGCCGGAGGGGAGACCGGCCTGCTGCTCCTCCCGGGAGAGCACTGTGATCAGCTGGAACCGGTCCGGGTAGCGGTCCTTGAGGTCGGCGACCTCGTCCAGGAACATCGTGGAAGCGGCCGTCCGGTCGCTGCGGATCAGGCAGAACCGGGCATCCGGCTCCCGCGCCAGCAGTGTGGCCGCGATGGACAGGACCGGTGTGATCCCGCTGCCCCCGACGATCGCCGCGAAGCGCCCGGGGCGGGGCGTGAGCACGAAGCGGCCCATCGGAGGCATCGCCTCGACCACGTGGCCGACGGCGAGTTCCTTCAGCGCGTACGTGGAGAACGCGCCGCCGTCGACCAGCCGGATGCCCACGCGCAGCACCGGATCGTCCGGCGCCTCGGTGGCGGGGGAGCAGATCGAGTACGAGCGGCGGATCTCCTCGCCGTCGACCGTGTGGCGCACGTTGAGGTGCTGGCCGGGCCGGTGGCGGAAGGTCTCGCGCAGCTCGGGCGGTACGGCGAGCGTGACGGCCACCGAATCGTCCGTGAGCCGTTCGATCGCGCGGACCCGGAGCGGATGGAACATCTACAACTCCTTGAAGTGGTCGAACGGTTCGCGGCACGTCACGCAGCGGCGCAGTGCCTTGCACGCGGTGGAGGAGAACCGGCTCAGCAGTTCCGTGTCGGTCGAGCCGCAGTGCGGGCAGCGCACCGAGAGCGTGAGCGGCACCGGGCCGCCCGCGGAGGCCGCGGCATCGTGCGGGCGAGGGGGTGCGATGCCGAACTCGACCAGTTTGCGCCGCCCCTCCGCGCTGATGTCGTCCGTGGACCAGGCCGGTGAGAGCACGGTGACCACGGAGACCTCCGGTATGCCGTGGTCGTGCAGCACCCGTTCGATGTCGGCGGACATGGCCTCGATGGCGGGGCAGCCGGTGTAGGTCGGGGTGAGGCGCACGGTGACCCTGCCCGGGCCCAGGACGTCCACGCCCCGGAGCACACCCAGCTCGTCCAGCGTCAGCACGGGCAGCTCGGGGTCGGGCACGGAGCCCGCGAGCCGGTGCAGCTCCTCCTCCAGGAGCGTTTCGGTCACCATGACGCCCCCGGGTGGCTGCGGTGCAGGTGCTGCATCTCGGCGAGCATCCGGCCGAAGGGCTCGGTGTGGATGCCCTGGCGTCCCGCGCCTGCCGTCCATGCCCCGGCCTGGGGGCCGGTCGGCAGGGTCAGCGTGGCCCGCTCCAGGACCGCGGTGACGGACTCCAGCCAGCCGCTGTGCAGCGACTGCCAGTCGACCTCCACGCCCTCGACGGGCTGGAACAGCTCGCCGGTGAACCGCCACAGGGCGTCCGCGGCGCCCTGCATCCGCTCGTGGCTCACATCCGTCCCGTCGCCGAGCCGCAGCGTCCAGTGCTCGGAGTGGTCCTGGTGGTACGCGACCTCCTTGACGGCCTTCGCCGCCAGACCGGCGAACGGGCCGCCGCCCGCCGCCAGCTGCTCGTACAGCAGTCGCTGGTAGGTGGAGAAGTAGAGCTGGCGGGCGATGGTGTGGGCGAAGTCGCCGTTCGGCTGCTCGACCAGCTGGACGTTGCGGAAGGCGCGTTCCTCGCGCAGATAGGCCAGCTCGTCCTCGTCCCCGACGAGGGAGAGCAGCACCCGGGCCTGCCCCAGCAGGTCCAGGGCGATGTTGGCCAGGGCCACCTCTTCTTCCAGTACCGGGGCGTGACCCGCCCACTCCCCCAGCCGGTGCGAGAGCACCAGCGCGTCGTCGCCCAGGGCGAGGGCCGCGGTCACAGGTGCTTCACCCCTTCCGGGATCTCGTAGAACGTGGGGTGCCGGTACGGCTTGTCGCCGGCCGGCTCGAAGAAGGAGTCCTTCTCGTCCGGTGAGGAGGCCGTGACCTGCGCGGACGGGACCACCCAGATGGAGACGCCCTCGGAGCGGCGGGTGTACAGATCGCGGGCGTTGCGCAGGGCCATTTCCGCGTCCGGGGCGTGCAGGCTGCCCGCGTGGGTGTGGGAGAGCCCGCGGCGCGAGCGCACGAACACCTCCCACAGGGGCCATTCGGTCGAGCTGCTCATGCTGTCGCCTCCCCGTTCCGTACGGTCGCGGTCCGCGCCGTCGTGTGTGCTGTCGAGTGCTTCTCGGCGTAGGCGGCCGCCGCGTCACGGACCCAGGCGCCCTCCTCGTGCGCCCGGCGGCGCTGGCCGAGGCGCTGCTCGTTGCACGGGCCGTTGCCCTTGAGGACCTCCTGGAACTCCTTCCAGTCGATCGCGCCGAAGTCGTGCTGTCCGCGCTCCTCGTTCCACCGGAGGTCGGCGTCCGGGAGGGTGAGCCCCAGTGTCTCGGCCTGGGGGACGCAAATGTCCACGAAGCGCTGCCGCAGCTCGTCGTTGGAGTGGCGCTTGATCTTCCAGGCCATCGACTGTGCGGAGTGGGCCGAGGCGTCGTCCGGCGGGCCGAACATCATCAGGGACGGCCACCACCAGCGGTTCACCGCGTCCTGCGCCATCTCGTGCTGCGCCGGGGTGCCGCGGCTGAGGGCGAGCAGCAGCTCGTACCCCTGGCGCTGGTGGAAGGACTCCTCTTTGCAGATGCGGACCATCGCGCGGGCGTACGGGCCGTAGGAGCAGCGGCACAGCGGCACCTGGTTGGTGATCGCCGCACCGTCCACGAGCCAGCCGATGGCGCCGACGTCCGCCCAGGTCAGCGTCGGGTAATTGAAGATCGACGAGTACCTCTGGCGGCCCGCGTGGAGCTTGTCGAGCAGCTCCTCGCGGCTGGTGCCGAGAGTCTCCGCGGCGCTGTAGAGGTAGAGGCCGTGCCCCGCCTCGTCCTGCACCTTGGCCATCAGGATGGCCTTGCGGCGCAGCGAGGGTGCCCGCGAGATCCAGTTGGCCTCCGGCTGCATCCCGATGATCTCGGAATGGGCGTGCTGGGCCATTTGCCTGACCAGCGAGGCGCGGTACGCCTCGGGCATCCAGTCGCGCGGCTCGATGCGCTCGTCCGCCGCCACCGCGGCGTCGAACGCTGCCGCCAGGGCCTCGTCCGCCCCCTCGGGGCCGCCCGCTCCCGCCTGCGCCGCCTGGTCCGCAGTCACTGCCGCCATCCCGGACTCCCTACCGACCGATCGTTCGGTTCATCGTCTTCAATGGTGAGTCGGCGGCCCGTAGGGTGTCAACCCTGTGGATAACTGGCCGGGGAGCGACGGGGATCGGGGCGGGATGGATTCGTACGACGACAGGGGCGCCGGGAGCGGTGACGGCGACGCCGGGCCGGGGACGATACGGCTTGAAAACGCCCCTTCCGCCGTTGCCGAGGGGGCGGCGGGGACGAGCCCCCGCGGCGGGATGGCGGCCCTGTCACTTCCGTACCAGATCGTGGCCGCGATCGTGCTGTCGGTGATCGGGCTGGTCGCCTGCACCCATCTGGTGATGGTGTTCCTGCACGTCGCGCCCTCGAACACGCTGACCAAGCGGCACGGTGAAGCGGTCGACGACTGGGTCTACCCCGAGTTCGAGCAGAACTGGAAGCTCTTCGCCCCGAACCCGCTCCAGCAGAACATCGCCGTGCACGTCCGCGCAGAGATAGCGGGTGCCGACGGCCGCCGCACCACTCCCTGGATGAGTCTTTCCGGCGAGGACGGCAAGGCGATCCGCGGCAACCTCCTCCCCAGCCACATCCATCAGAACGAACTGCGCCGCGGCTGGGACTTCTACCTCAACTCCCACGACAACGAGAACCGGGCCAACGGCCTTCGTGGCCGGCTGTCCGAGCAGTACATCCGCCGCATCGCGATGCTGCGCCTGAGCGAGCACGACTACGGCGGCACCGTAGAGCGCATCCAGATCCGCTCCGAGACGCGGTCCGTCGCGGCACCCGGATGGAGCGAGGAGAAGATCAGCACGAAGCCGTCCTACCGGGTGCTGCCCTGGTGGAACGTCACCGCCGCCGACCTTCCCGCGGACGCCGAGGGGGCGGACAAGTGAGCACGCTTTCCTTCGACCGCAAGGTCGCCCGCGCCGTCCAGCGCATTACCTCCTCGGCCTTCGGCCCCTACCAGAGCGCCGTCATCCGGATCGGTTTCTCGGCGACCTATCTGCTCTTCCTGCTGCGCGAGCTGCCGCACCGCCACGAGATGTACGGCCCCGACGCCCCGTGGCGCTGGGACATGGCGCAGCAGCTCATATCCGGAAACCAGGCCTTCACCGCTCTCATGTGGTCGGACAGTGCGGTCTGGTTCGAGATCGTCTACGCGATCGCGCTGCTCTCGGCGGCGCTGCTGATGGTCGGCTGGCACACACGGGCCATGTCGGTCCTCTTCATGGCAGGGGTGCTCTCCCTGCAGAACCGCAGCATCTTCATGGGGGACGGCGGCGACAACGTCATCCACCTGATGGCGATCTATCTGGTGCTCACGCGCTGTGGACGGGTCTGGTCGCTGGACGCCCGGCGTGCGGCGCGGGCGGCCCGTGCGGCGGAGGCGGAGGAAGCGGAGGGAGCGGCGCGGGGAACGGGCGTGGAAGCCGATGTTCCGCGGCGCCGGGTGCGGGGGAACGTGGCCGGCCCGGTCCTCTGGGCGGTGCTCGGCGTGGTGCTGATCGCGGCCAGTGCGACGGACGGGCTCGGCGGTACCTGGTGGCTGCCCACGCTCCTGTGGATCCTGTGGATCGGCGAGGGCGCCTGGTGGGCCGTGAACCGCTACGCCCCGCGGAGCCAGACGCGCATCCTGCTCGACGTCATCGCCAACCTCGCCCACAACGCGACCCTCGTCGTGATCATGGCCGAGGTCTGCCTCATCTACGCCACGGCCGGCTGGTACAAGATCCAGGGCTCGCGCTGGCAGGACGGCACGGCGCTCTACTACCCGCTCAAGCTCGACTACTTCACGCCGTGGCCCGCGCTGTCGGACCTCCTCGCCTCCAACGGCGTGATGGTGATGGTGATCACGTACGGCACCGTCATCGTCCAGGTCGCGTTCCCCTTCACCCTGTTCAACCGACGGGTCAAGAACGTCCTGATCGTCGCCATGATCTGCGAGCACGCGGGCATCGCCCTGCTGCTCGGGCTGCCCTTCTTCTCGATGGCGATGATCGCCGCCGACTCGGTCTTCCTGCCGACCGTCTTCCTGGTCTGGCTGGGCGGCCGGGTGACCCTCGTGCGGAAGCTGCTGTTCTCGCGCGGTGACGGGGTGCCGGAACAGCGGCGGGCCGCCGAGGACGAGGAGGCCCCGCAGCGCAGCGGCGACGGGGGCCATACGCTCGTCGGGTGAGCAGCAGCAGTGAGAGCGGCAGTACCGGCCGTACCGGTGACGCGTCCGCAACGGTGGCGGGACGGGCTCCTCGGACGGGGCCCGTTCCCCCGGCAGGCCCTGTCCCCCAGGCAGACCTTGTCCCCCCGGCGGATCGGGCTTCCTCGTCGGAGAGCGTTCTGTCGGAGAGCGTTCCGGCAGGGGAGCACGGACCGTCCGTGGAGCCGATGCAGTACGACGACGGATTCGGGACGGAAGTGGGCGTCGGACCGCACCCGCTGCCCTGGCCCTCGGACGAGCGGTACGACCCCGAGCTGCTCGCCCACGGCGACCGGCGCAACGTGGGCGACGCCTATCGGTACTGGACCCGGGAGGCGATCGTCGCCGATCTGGATCTGCGGCGGCACGACTTCCACGTGGCGGTCGAGAACTGGGGCCACGACTTCAACATCGGTTCGGTGGTGCGCACCGCGAACGCCTTCCTGGCCAAGGAGATCCACATCGTGGGCCGACGGCGCTGGAACCGGCGGGGTGCGATGGTCACCGATCGCTACCAGCACGTGCGGCACCACCCCGACACGGAGTCGCTGACTGCGTGGGCGAAGGCCGAGGGGCTGCCGATCATCGGGATCGACAACCTGCCGGGGGCGGTGCCGCTGGAGCGGACCGAGCTGCCGCGGCGCTGTGTGCTGCTCTTCGGGCAGGAGGGCCCCGGACTGACCGAGGAGGCCCGCAGGCATGCGGCGATGGTGTGCTCCATCGCGCAGTTCGGGTCCACCCGGTCGATCAACGCGGGGGCCGCGGCCGCCATCGCCATGCACGCATGGGTGCAGCGGTACGCGGAGATCCCGGAAGGCTGAGGACCGGCCGCCGGGCGAGCGCGGCGGGCCGGGGAGGCGTGGGTTGTCCGGGCCGGACGGCCCACGCCTCCCCGGTGGTCACGCCTGGCGGCGGACCTCCACCATGCGGAAGCGGTTGGCGACGAAGGCTGCGTCGCACAGCGCCGCGTTCGCCGCCGGGTTGCCGCCCGAGCCATGGAAGTCGGAGAAGGCCGCGGTCTGGTTGACGTACACACCGCCGGTCAGGTTCAGCGACAGCTGGGCCGACTCGTCCAGGCAGACGTCCACCACCGCGCTCTCCACCTCCGGCGAGGTGGTGTACGCGCCGACCGTCATCGCGCCCTTGTCCCGGACCGTGCGGCGGAGCAGGTCCAGGGCGTCGGAGGTCGAGTCGACCGCCACCGCGAAGGCGACCGGCCCGAAGCACTCCGACAGGAAGTGCTCCTCGTCGTCCGGCTTGGCGGCGTCCAGCTTGACGACGACGGGGGTGCGGACCACGGCGTCGGGGAATTCCGGATTGGCCACCTCGCGGGAGGCCAGGGCGACCTCGCCCCGGTCCGGAGCGGCCTCCAGGCGTGCCTTCACGTCCGGGTTGACCAGGGCGCCGAGCAGCGCGTTCGCCCTGGCGTCGTCGCCGAGCAGGCCGGTCACCGCACCGGCGAGGTCGGCCACCACCTCGTCGTACGACTTGTCGCCGGCGTCGGTGGTGATGCCCTCCCGGGGGATCAGCAGGTTCTGCGGGGTCGTGCACATCTGGCCGCTGTACAGGGAGAGCGAGAACGCCAGGTTGGACAGCATGCCGCGGTAGTCGTCCGTGGAGTCGACGACGATCGTGTTGACCCCGGCCTTCTCCGTGTAGACCTGGGCCTGTCGGGCGTTGGTCTCCAGCCAGTCGCCGAACGCGGTGGAGCCGGTGTAGTCGATGATCTTGACCTCGGGGCGGAGCGCGAGGGTCTTCGCGATGCCCTCGCCCGGCCGCTCGGTCGCCAGCGCGACCAGGTTGGGGTCGAAGCCCGCCTCGGCGAGCACCTCACGGGCCAGCTGCACCGTGAGCGCGAGCGGCAGCACGGCGCGCGGGTGCGGCTTGACCAGGACGGGATTGCCGGTGGCCAGGGAGGCGAAGAGGCCGGGGTAGCCGTTCCACGTGGGGAAGGTGTTGCAACCGATCAGCAGCGAGACGCCGCGCGGTGCCGCGGTGAACGACTTGTGCAGCTCGAGCGGGTCGCGCTTGCCCTGGGGCTTGGACCAGTCGGCGCTTCCCGGCGTGCGCACCTGCTCCTCGTAGGCGTACGCCACGGCTTCGAGGCCGCGGTCCTGGGCGTGCGGGCCGCCCGCCTGGAACGCCATCATGAAGGCCTGGCCGCTGGTGTGCATCACGGCGTGACCGAACTCGTGGGTCCGGGCGCTGATCCGGGCGAGGATCTCCAGACAGAGCAGGGCCCGGGTCTCGGGTCCCGCCTCCCGCCAGGCGCCCATCCCCGCACGCATCGCCGGCAGCAGGACGTCCGGGTCGGCGTGCGGATATTCCACGCCCAGCTCCGGCCCGTACGGAGAGACCTCCCCGCCCGTCCAGCCGTCGGTGCCGGGCTGGCCGAGGTCGAGCCGGGTGTTCAGCACGGCGTCGAAGGCGGCCTTGCCCTCGGCGGGGCCCAGGCTGCCGGGCGCACCGCCCTCGCCGTACGCCTTCGGATGCTCGGGGTGCGGGGACCAGTAGGCGCGCGTGCGGATCGCGTCGAGGGCCCGGTCGAGCGTGGGTCGGTGCTTGTCGGAGAGCAGTTGCGGGGAGAGCTCGGCGGCCATGACGGACCAACTCCTCGTCGAGCTGGGCAGGGACGGACGGACAGAGTTAGAGTAACCGAACGATCGGTCGGGACAAGGGGGCCCGCCAAACCTGTGGACAACTCGTAGGGGAGGATCGCGGACATGACCACGGCCAAGCGGGACACGTACACCCCGGAGACCCTGCTCACCGTCGCCGTCCGTGTCTTCAACGAGCGCGGCTACGACGGCACGTCCATGGAGCATCTCTCCAAGGCGGCGGGCATTTCCAAGTCGTCCATCTACCACCATGTCGCGGGCAAGGAAGAACTGCTGCGGCGGGCGGTCAGCCGGGCGCTGGACGGGCTCTTCGGGATTCTGGACGAGCCGGGAGCGACGCGGGGGCGGGCGATCGAGCGGGTCGAGTACGTCACCCGCCGCACCGTCGACGTGCTGATAGCCGAACTTCCCTACGTCACGCTGCTGCTGCGCGTACGGGGCAACACGAATACGGAACGCTGGGCGATGGAGCGGCGGCGCGAGTTCGACCAGCGGGTGACCGAGCTGCTCAAGGCCGCGGTCGCGGACGGCGACCTCCGTTCCGACGTGGACATACGGCTGGTGACCCGGCTGCTCTTCGGAATGGTCAACTCGCTGGTGGAGTGGTACCGCCCGCTGCCGGACGGCGGGGTCGACGGCGAGCGGCTGGCGGACACGCTGGTCCGGGTGGCTTTCGAGGGCATGCGCTCCAGCCGTTGAGCCACTGACCGTCGAGTCGTTGAACCATCGGCCGCCGAATGGCTCGCTCCCGACGGTCGGGGGCAGGGTTTTCCGGTCGAGCGGGCCCCGGATTTTTCCGGCCGGGCGGGGCCGAGAACGCGCGCTTCAGGTGAGTTCGGTGGGCCTGTCCGGGCCCGGTGCCAGGTCCGTCTCCTCGAACACCAGGAGCGTGCGGGTCGAGAGCACCTCCGGGATGGCCTGGATCTTGGTGAGGACCAGCTCGCGCAGTGACCTGTTGTCCGGGGTGTGCACCAGCAGGAGCACGTCGAAGTCGCCGCTGACCAGCGCTATGTGGGTCGCCCCGGGCAGCGCCTGGAGCTGCTCGCGCACGGTGCGCCAGGAATTCTGGACGATCTTGAGCGTGATGTACGCGGAGGCGCCCTGACCGGCCCGCTCGTGGTCCACGCGCGCGCTGAAACCACGGATCACGCCGTCGTCGAGGAGCCGGTTGATCCGGGCGTAGGCGTTGGCCCGCGATACATGGACGCGGTCGGCCACCGAACGGATCGAGGCGCGTCCGTCCGTCTGGAGCAGTCGCAGGATGTCGCGGTCGATGGCGTCGAGCGGGCGGGCGGGGAGGGGGCGGCCGGGATCCTCTCCCCAGGCGGCCATTTGTTCAGCTGACATGTGCCCGTGCCTCCCCGTCCTGGACGACCTGCCTCTATCCCAGGTTGTGGAGAACCGTTTGTCCACAGGCTGGAGGTGCCTGTAGCCAAAATGCGCTCGCGACCGAACAATCGGTAGGTGAGGAACGCCGCATCGGCGCCTCGGACAGCGCTCGACATTTCGATGTATTTCGACACCCCTCGGCACCGGGCCATCCCTCGGTGCCGACAGACGCCGCTCGAAACCCCTCGATGCCAGGAGGTGCTTGTCATGACGGTCCAAGAGCTGCCCGGCGCGGCTGCTTACCGGCCCGCGCCGCCCCCGGCCTGGAAGCCGCTCACCGATCCTGCGCCGCTGCTCCCGGACCCCGAGCCGTACCGCGTGCTCGGTACGGACGCCGTGGCGGACGCCGATCCCGAGCTGCTTCTGCGCCTCTACGCGGAGCTGGTCCGCGGCCGGAGGTACAACGCGCAGGCCACCGCGCTCACCAAGCAGGGCCGGCTCGCCGTCTACCCGTCGAGCACGGGCCAGGAGGCCTGCGAGATAGCGGCCGCCCTGGTGCTGGAGGAGCGGGACTGGCTCTTTCCCAGCTACCGCGACACCCTCGCGGCGGTGGCGCGGGGGCTGGACCCGGTCGAGGCGCTGACGCTGCTGCGCGGTGACCGGCACACGGGTTACGACCCGCGGGCGCACCGCATCGCCCCGCTCTGCACTCCCCTGGCCACCCAGTTGCCGCACGCGGTGGGGCTGGCGCACGCGGCCCGGCTCAAGGGCGACGACGTGGTGGCGCTGGCCATGGTCGGCGACGGCGGCACCAGCGAGGGCGATTTCCACGAGGCGCTGAACTTCGCCGCGGTCTGGCGGGCCCCGGTGGTCTTTCTCGTACAGAACAACGGCTTCGCGATCTCCGTACCGCTGGCGAAGCAGACGGCCGCGCCGTCCCTGGCGCACAAGGCCGTGGGATACGGGATGCCGGGCCGTCTGGTGGACGGCAACGACGCGCCCGCCGTGCACCAGGTGCTCGGCGAGGCGGTGGCGCGGGCCCGGCGCGGGGAGGGCCCGACGCTCGTCGAGGCGGTGACCTACCGCATGGACGCTCATACGAACGCCGATGACGCCACGCGCTACCGCGTCGAGAGCGAGGTGGAGGCGTGGCGCGAGCACGACCCGATCCGGATCCTGGAGCGGGAGCTGACCGGGCGGGGGCTGCTCGGTGACGAGGGGATCGAGGAGGCGCGGGAGGCCGCGGACCGGATGGCGGCCGCCCTGCGCGAGCGGATGAACGCCGACCCGGTGCTGAACCCGATGGACCTGTTCGCCCACGTCTACGAGGAACAGACCGCGCAACTCCGGGAACAGGCCGCCCGGTTGCGCGTCGAACTGGACGCGGAGCAGGACCAGCACGGCGACGAGGACGTGGAGGAGCGGCGATGACGACGGCGGCGGCTGCCACCGGGGAGCGGACGGCGAGGACCAAGCCCGCCACGATGGCCCAGGCCCTCGGACGGGCGCTGCGCGACTCGATGGCGCAGGACCCGACGGTGCATGTGCTCGGCGAGGACGTGGGTGCGCTCGGCGGGGTCTTCCGGATCACCGACGGCCTGGCGAAGGAATTCGGCGAGGACCGCTGCACGGATACCCCGCTGGCCGAGGCGGGCATCCTCGGCACGGCGGTCGGCATGGCGATGTACGGGCTGCGACCCGTGGTGGAGATGCAGTTCGACGCCTTCGCCTACCCGGCTTTCGAGCAGCTCATCAGCCATGTCGCGAAGATGCGGAACCGGACGGCCGGCGCCATGCCGCTGCCGATCACGGTGCGGGTGCCGTACGGCGGCGGGATCGGCGGGGTGGAGCACCACAGCGACTCCTCCGAGGCGTACTACATGGCGACGCCCGGCCTCCACGTCGTCACGCCCGCCACGGTCGAGGACGCGTACGGGCTGCTGAGGGCGTCGATCGCCTCCGACGACCCGGTGGTGTTCATGGAGCCGAAGCGGCTCTACTGGTCGAAGGCCGACTGGTCGCCCGAGGCTCCGGTGGCCGTGGAACCGATCGGCCGGGCCGTGGTCCGCCGGACCGGGCGCAGCGCCACGCTGATCACGTACGGACCTTCGCTGCCCGTCTGCATGGAGGCCGCGGAAGCGGCCGTCGAGGAGGGCTGGGACCTCGAAGTCGTCGATCTGCGCTCCCTGGTGCCGTTCGACGACGAGACCGTCGCCACTTCCGTGCGGCGCACGGGGCGTGCGGTCGTCGTCCACGAGTCCTCCGGGTTCGGCGGGCCGGGCGGTGAGATAGCGGCCCGGATCACGGAGCGCTGCTTCCACCACCTGGAGGCGCCGGTGCTGCGCGTCGCCGGTTTCGACATCCCGTATCCGCCGCCGATGCAGGAGAAGCACCATCTCCCGGGTGTGGACCGGGTGCTGGACGCGGTCGCCCGCTTGCAGTGGGAGGCGGAGAGCTGATGGCCCAGGTACTCGAATTCAAGCTGCCGGACCTCGGTGAGGGGCTCACCGAGGCGGAGATCGTGCGCTGGCTGGTGGAGGTCGGCGACGTCGTCGCCATCGACCAGCCGGTCGTCGAGGTCGAGACGGCCAAGGCGATGGTGGAGGTGCCGTGTCCGTACGGAGGTGTGGTCACGGCGCGGTTCGGCGAGGAAGGGGCCGAACTCCCGGTCGGGGCACCGCTGCTGACGGTCGCGGTGGGGTCGCCGCAGGAGACGGGACGCGGTGCTGGTCGGGACGCCGGCTCTGGTGCTGGAGCCGAAGCCGGAGCTGATTCCGGTTCCGGTGGTGGGGGCGGTGCGGGCTCCGGTGCTGGTACTCGGGCTGGTGCTGGGGTTGGTTCCGGTTCTGGGGCGGCGGAGTCGTCAGGCAATGTGCTGGTCGGGTACGGGACGGGCGCGCCGGTGGCACGTCGGCGGCGGGTCCGCCCCGAGGCGTCGGTGGCACGGGTGTCCGCGGAGGTGACGGCCGGGGCCGCCGCTCCGGCTCCAGCTCCGGTCGCGGAGTCGGGCCCGGTGGCGGTCGTTTCCCCTCCGGTGCGGAAGCTGGCGCGGCAGCACGGTCTTGACCTGCGGAAACTGGCGGGTTCCGGGCCGGACGGGCTGATCCTGCGGGCCGATGTGGAGGCCGCGATCAGGATGCTGGAAGAGTCGGCCACGCCTTCGTCGACTGCGGTTCCGGCTGGAGGTCCGGCTGCGGTTCCTGCGGCGGGAACGGCGACGGCGGCGTCGGCTTCGGCGCAGCCGTCGGGGGCGCGCGGGGTCGTGAGCGCGGGCGCGGAGCGGATTCCGTTGCGCGGTGTGCGGGGCGCGGTCGCCGACAAGCTGGCGCGCAGTCGGCGGGAGATCCCCGACGCCACGTGCTGGGTCGATGCCGATGCCACCGAACTGATGGCGGCCAGAGCCGCGATGAACGGCGCCGGTGGACCGGCGGCCGGTCCCAAGGTGTCCGTGCTCGCCCTGCTGGCGCGCATCTGCACCGCCGCGCTGGCCCGGTTCCCCGAGCTCAACTCCACCGTGGACCTGGAGGCGCGGGAGATCGTGCGGCTGCCGGAGGTCCACCTCGGGTTCGCGGCCCAGACCGATCGCGGGCTGGTGGTCCCCGTCGTGCGGGACGCGCATGTCCGGAACGCGGAGTCGATCGGGGCCGAGATCGCCCGGCTGACGGAGGCGGCACGAGCCGGGCGGCTGACCCCGGCGGAGCTGACCGGCGGCACGTTCACGCTGAACAACTACGGGGTGTTCGGGGTCGACGGATCGACCCCGATCATCAACCACCCCGAGGCGGCGATGCTGGGGGTCGGCCGGATCGTGCCCAAGCCCTGGGTGCACGGGGGCGAGCTGGCCGTACGCCAGGTCGTCCAGCTCTCGCTGACCTTCGACCACCGGGTCTGCGACGGCGGCACGGCCGGCGGGTTCCTCCGCTACATAGCCGACTGCGTGGAACAACCGGCTGTACTGCTGCGCACGTTGTAGGCGGAAACAGCCGCGGGACCCGTCTCCTCCGCGTCTGTTTCCTCCACGCCCGTTTGCTCGGGGCCTGCGTTCCCCGTGACACGTCCGGGTTTCCCGCGCAGGGTTCGTGTTTCCCGCGCAGGGTTCGTGTTCTCCGTGCTGCGTTCGTGTTCCCCGCGTCCGTGTTCCGGCGGGCCCACCGGAACACGGACGCGGGGGAACGGCGCGGGAGCGCGGCCCGCATACTCGGACGCATGACCGCCTATGACGCCATCGTCCTTGCCGGAGGGGCCGCCGAGCGGCTCGGCGGCGCCGACAAGCCGGGAGTCCGGGTTGGTGGCCGTGCGCTGCTCGACCGGGTGCTCTCGGCCTGCGCCGACGCCTCGACGACAGTCGTGGTGGGCGGGCGTCGGCCCACTGCACGGGCGGTGACCTGGACGTACGAAGTGCCGCGGGGCGGTGGACCGTTGGCCGCGCTCGACGCCGGGGTCCGGCTGACCACGGCGGAGTGGGTTCTCGTGCTCTCCGCCGATCTGCCGTTCCTGGAGGCCGACACCGTCGGAGCGCTGTTGGCGGCCGCGGAGGACGGGCGGCGCGAGGGAGCCCTGTGCGTCGACCAGGACGGGCGTGACCAGCCGCTCGTCGCCGTCTACGGTGCCGAACCGCTGCGCCGCGAGCTCGCGCTGATCGCCACCGAGCACGGGGGACTGTCCGGACTCCCGTTGCGCCTGCTGACGCACGAACTCGATCTCGCGCGGGTGGAGGGCGACCCCCTGGCCTCTTTCGACTGCGACACCTGGAAGGACATCGCGTCGGCCCGGGCACGCATCAGAGAGCATGGGGTCGTGCTGGACGAATGGATCACCGCAGTCAAGGACGAACTCGGCATCGAACTCGACGTCGACACCGATGTCCTGCTCGACCTCGCCCGTGACGCCGCCCACGGCGTCGCCCGGCCTGCCGCGCCGCTGACAACCTTTCTGGTCGGCTACGCGGCGGCGAAGGCGAGTCAGGACAGGAACGGGGCCGGGGACGGGGACGGTGCCGTGGAGGCGGTGGCCGAAGCCGCGCGGAAGGCCGCCGCGCTTGCCCGCCGCTGGGCGGACGAGAACGAGACGCAATGACGACTCGCGACAGCGGGGCGGGTGCCTGGTGGCCGGCAGCGGACCACGCGTCTGTTCCCGGGGCCGTCCACGCTTCTGCCTCCGGGGCCGGACCCGCCTTTGACCCCGGTTCCGATCCCGGTTGGGTCCCCGGCCCGGCCCCCGATCCGGCTTCGGAGGAGGAAAGGGCTGTCGAGGAGGCTCTCGCCCTGGTCAGGCGCCGGACGGCCGAGGAGCTCCGTCCGGTGGGCCGACCTCACCCCGAGACGCGCCTCGACCTCACGGTTTCCCGATTCCCGGAACGCCCGGAACGCCCGGAAGGTCAGGATTGCCGGGATCAGTCGGATTCCCCGAACAGGCCGAGCCTCTCGGACGGGTCCGCCCCTTCGAACGGGGTGGATTCCTCGGACAGCGCGGACTCCTCGGGTGGGGTGGATCTTCCGGGGCGATCGGATTCGTCGAACCGGTTGGACCCGGCGGGCCCGGACCCGGATCCAGGGCCGGGGGTGTGTTCGGGGTCCCGGTCGGGCGGGTCGGTGCCGGTGAGCGGAGGCGGCGCCGGCCGGGCCCCGGGGCGTGACCGGCACGAGAGGCCGGTCCCTTGGCGGGAGGCGCGTGCGCTCGCGGCCCGGGCCGGGCGCGGGGCGGCTGTACGGACGACCGATCGGCTCGGGCTCGACCGGGCACTCGGCCACGTACTCGCCGAGCCGCTCGTCGCGCTCACCGATCTGCCGTCCTTCGATACTTCCGCGATGGACGGCTGGGTCGTTTCCGGGCCGGGACCGTGGACCATCCGCGAGGCTCCCGTGACCAGGGAAGGGGAGGGAGCAGGGGCGGGCGAGAAGGAGGCCGGGGCCGGTTCGGCGTCGGGGGCGGGTCCGGGCCGAAAGCCGGGCATTCTCGCCGGGCGGAGTGCTCCCGCCCCGCTGCCCGACGGGGATGCCGTGCGGATCGCCACCGGGGCCCGTATCCCGGTGAACGCCAACGCCGTGATCCGTAGCGAACACGCGCGCGTGGACGAGGCCAAGGGGTTGCTTCACGCGACGCGTTCGGTCGTCCCCGGGCAGGACATCAGGCCGCGCGGGCAGGAATGCCGTTGCGGGGACCGGCTCATGCCCGCCGGGGCCGTGGTCACCCCCGTCGTTCTCGGTCTGGCCGCGGCGGCCGGGTACGACACGCTCGTCGTGGCGCCCCGGCCCCGGGTCGACGTCCTCGTCCTCGGTGACGAACTGCTGACCGAGGGGCTGCCGCACGAGGGCCTGATCCGTGACGCACTCGGCCCGATGATCGGTCCCTGGCTGCGCGCGCTGGGCGCCGAGGTGGCCGACCCGCAGCGGCTCGGCGATGACGCCGAGGCCCTGCGACATGCTCTGACCAGCACGGATGTCGATCTGGTCATCACCACCGGGGGCACGGCCGCGGGCCCGGTCGATCATGTCCACCCGGTGCTTGCCGAGATCGGGGCAGAGTTGCTGGTCGACGGGGTCGCCGTCCGCCCCGGTCACCCGATGCTCCTGGCCGGGCTCAGGAAACCGGGGCAGGCGCCGGGGCCGGTGCCGACGCCGGGTCCGGGGGCCCGTGAGGGAGACGGGAAACCGGAGGCTCGTGCGACGGGCGAGAGAGCAGGCGAGAAGGCGGGTGAGAAGGCAGGCGAGGGGAGGGCGTACCTTGTCGGGCTGCCGGGCAATCCGCTGGCCGCCGTCTCCGCGCTCCTCACCCTCGCCGCTCCGCTGCTGCACGGGCTGGCGGGTCGAATGCCGGAACCGGCGCGCCGGGCCGTCGTGCGGGACGCGGTGCAGGGGCATCCGCATGACACCCGGCTGGTGCCCGTCGCCCGCCGCAGCGCCGGGCCCGCGACGCCCGCCGCCGGCTTCACCGACGTACCGGGTGGCGGACGCGGCTCCGCGGGCAGAACGGGCAGCGGATACGGTGGCGGCTCGGGAACCGGTGGCGGATACGGCAGGGGCGGAATGGGAACCGGGAACGGCGGTGGCGGCGAGTACGTCGTACCACTGCACTACAACGGTCCGGCGATGCTTCGCGGGATCGTCGCTGCCGACGGTCTGGCCGTCGTACCGCCCGGCGGGGTACGGTCCGGCACCGAGGTGGAAATCCTCGACCTGCCGTGGGCCCCGGCGCTGCCGTGGACGGAAGGGCGTTTCACGTGAAACTTCCCGGCCACGATGCGATGGCCAGGCGTGCCGACGAGAAGGCTCTGCCCACGCGGGTGCTGCTTCCGAGACGTGTCGTCGACGGACCGGCCCGGCAGGTCGCCAAGCGGCTGCTGATGGCGCTGCTGGTGCTCGCCGTGACCGTGCTGATCGTCTGGATGGACCGCGAGGGCTATCACGACGCCGCCGACGACAAGGTCGATCTGCTGGACGCGGTGTACTACGCGACAGTCACGCTCTCCACCACCGGTTACGGCGACATCACCCCGTACGGGGACGGCGCCCGGCTCACCAATGTGCTGCTCGTGACACCGCTGCGGGTGCTCTTCCTGATCATTCTGGTCGGCACCACTCTTGAGGTCCTCACGGAACGGACCCGGGAGGATTTTCGGCTGAAGCGTTGGAGAACCAACTTGCGTGACCACACCGTCGTCGTCGGCTTCGGGACGAAGGGCCGTTCGGCCATCCAGACCCTGCGCGCCACCGGCCTGAAGAAGGAACAGATCGTCATCGTCGACCCGGCGTCCAAGGTGATCGAGGTCGCCAACGCCGAAGGGTTCGTGGGTGTGATCGGCGATGCGACGCGCAGCGACGTCCTGTTGAGGGCGGAGCTCCAGAAGGCGCGTCAGATCATCATCGCCACCCAGCGCGACGACACGGCGGTGCTGGTGGCGCTGACGGCCCGGCAGCTCAACCGCGGCGCGAAGATCGTCGCCGCGGTGCGCGAGGAGGAGAACGCGCCGTTGCTCCGGCAGTCCGGGGCCGATGCCGTGATCACCAGCGCCAGCGCGGCGGGCCGGCTGCTGGGTCTCTCCGTCCTCAGCCCCAGCGCGGGCACGGTGATGGAGGACCTGATCCAGCAGGGCAGCGGGCTCGATCTCGTCGAACGGCCGGTGATAAAGGCCGAGGTGGGCAAGAGCGTCCGGGAGACGGACGACCTGGTGGTCAGCGTTCTGCGGGGGCACCGGCTGCTCGGTTACGACGATCCGGCGGCCAGTCCGTTGCAGTTGACGGACCGTTTGATCACCATCGTGCGCGCCGTGAACGACCTGCCGCCGGACAAGCAGCCTCCGACCATGTCGCGTTCGTAGCCGGAGCGGTTTTCCTCGGCGCGGTTCGGTTCGAGGCGGGCCGGTTCGGGGTGGCGTGGTTCGTCTCGGCGTGGTTCGGTTCGGTTTCGTGGTCCGTCCGGGGGCACGGGTAGCCTCGCGGCCATGTATGCGATCACGATCCCCGAACCCGGCGGCCCCGAGGCACTCGTGTGGGCCGAGGTGCCCGATCCGGTGGCCGGTGAGGGCGAGGTCCTCGTCGATGTCGTGTCCAGTGCGGTCAATCGCGCCGACGTGCTGCAACGGCAGGGCTTCTACAACCCGCCGCCCGGGGCGTCCCCGTACCCCGGGCTGGAGTGCGCGGGCCGTGTTTCGGCGGTCGGGCCCGGCGTCACCGGCTGGTCGGTCGGGGACCAGGTCTGCGCGTTGCTCGCGGGCGGCGGATACGCGGAGAAGGTGGCCGTGCCCGCCGGGCAGCTGCTGCCCGTACCGGAGGGGATCGACCCGGTCCTGGCCGCGGCGCTGCCCGAGGTGACCGCCACGGTCTGGTCGAACGTCTTCATGGTGGCCCACCTGCGTCCCGGCGAGACGCTGCTGGTGCACGGCGGGTCCAGCGGCATCGGCACGATGGCGATCCAGCTCGCCAAGGCCGTGGGGGCCAGGGTCGCGGTGACCGCCGGGGGGCCGGAGAAGCTGGCGCGCTGCGCGGAGCTCGGGGCCGACATCCTGATCGACTACCGGGAGCAGGACTTCGTCGAGGAGCTGCGCAAGGCCACGGACGGGGCCGGCGCGGACGTCATCCTCGACATCGTCGGCGCGAAGTACCTGGACCGGAACGTGAAGGCGCTCGCCGTCAACGGCAGGCTGGCCGTCATCGGCCTCCAGGGGGGCGTCAAGGGCGAGCTGAATCTGGGTGCCCTGCTCAACAAGCGGGCCGCCATCACCGCGACCTCGCTGCGCGGCCGTCCGCTCGCCGAGAAGGCCGCCATCGTCGCCGCGGTGCGCGAGCACGTGTGGCCGCTGATCGCCGACGGCATCGTCCGGCCGGTCGTGGACCGCACGCTGCCGCTGCCGGAGGCCGCCGAGGCCCATCGGGTGCTGGAGTCGAGCGCCCACGTCGGAAAGGTGCTGCTGCGGGCACCCGTGGGCTGAGCAGCGGACCGGGGTCCGGCCGGTACCGGGGTCCGGTCGGTACCGGTGCCGGTGTCTGGTCGCGGTACCGGGCAGAGGTGCGGCTGATTCACCGCCGAGGCCCGGCGCGCAGGTCATGGACCAGGTGCGCCGGGCCTCGGCGATGTGGTGCGGTGCGTTGCGCTGATTTGCGCTGATTTGCTGTCGGCTGTGGGGCTTGGGGCTCGTGGGGCCGGGAAGCGGTTCTGCGTCCGGCCCGGTGACCGTAGGCGCGGTCAGCGGCGGGGGATCAGAGGTACGGGCCCGAGCGCAGGGCGCCGTGCGGATCCCCGCTGCCGTCCTCGTCCTCGTGGACGCTGCCCGGCGGAAGGGCGCGGCGCATCTGCTCCAGCTGGGCCCGCGCCGCCATCTGCTGGGCGAACAGCGTCGTCTGGATGCCGTGGAACAGACCCTCCAGCCAGCCGACCAGCTGGGCCTGGGCGATCCGCAGCTCCGCCTCGGAGGGCACGGACTCGTCGGTGAACGGCAGGGAGAGCCGTTCCAGCTCCTCCACCAGCTCCGGCGCGAGGCCGTCCTCCAGCTCCTTCACGGAACCGGCGTGGATCTCCTTGAGCCTGACCCGGCTCGCCTCGTCGAGAGGAGCCGCCCTGACCTCCTCCAGGAGCTGCTTGATCATGCTGCCGATGCGCATGACCTTCGCGGGCTGTTCGACCATCTCCGTCACCGGGACCTCACGCGATTCGTCGTCAGTGCCACCGCCGCCGATCGCCATGCCGTCCTGCCCCACCACGAGGACTTGGGGGTGCTCCTGCGACCGTTCATTCCTCGGCATCTCCATGGCGACATTGTCTCGCACACCTGCCGCACAACACCTTGGTGCCCCCGAGAACGGTTGATCCACCGTTCGCGGGGGGCACCGGATCGGCCGGTCGCGCCGTCATCCGTACGGTTACCCGGCCCGGCGGGCCAGGGCGAGGCGCGAGCGGGTGAACGCCATCGCGAGCAGTCCGGCCAGCAGCGGAACCCCCACGACGAGCAGGCCGATGGTGCTCCAGGGCAGCACGATCGGGGTGTACGCCGACTCCATGGGCTCCGCGCGCATTGTCCTCAGCGCCTCGCGCAGGTCGACGAGGCGCAGTGCCACCGCGGGCACCAGCCCCGCCAGCGTGCCGAGCACCACCCCCGTGAGCGCCACCACCATGCACTGGAAGCCGGACAGCTTCCGCCGTACGCCCGGGGGTGCGCCCACCGCGCTGAGCGTGGTGAGATCCGCCTCGGCGTCCGCCTTGGCGAGGCCCGTCGTGATCGACGCGGCACCCAGGGTCACCATCCCGGCGAGCAGGACGAGAACCACCATCATGGTGTCCTCCGTCCCGTAGGGGCCCGATTCGCCCTGCACCCAGAGGCCGCCGCCGGCCTGGTCGATCGCGGCGCGCGCCCGCTGGAGCTCGGCGCTCGTCGGTGGGTGGGCGGCGGTGTACACGCTTCCGGCGGGCGAGGTGTGCAGGCCGAGCCGTTCCGCTGTCTTCTGCGGCATGATCATGCTGACCCCGGGGGTGGCCGCGTACTTCTCGGGCGCCACGTACACCTTCAGCTTCGTCGTGGTGGTCCGGGGCTTGTCCGGGTGCTGCGCCGCCCGGTTCTTCTTGTCCTTCTCGCTGTACCGGTGGACCGCCTTGATGGTGACCTCGCCGTTCTTCGCGTACGTCTTGTTGAGCAGCACCGGGGTGCCCGCGGCCAGGGCCTCGGTGGCGGCGGGGTCGGCGAACTTCGCGTAGACGTCGAGCAGGGTCTCGTCCGCGACGACGATGTTGCTCATGTCGGAGTTGAAGATGCCCGACGGCATGAGGCGGGTCAGGCAGGCCGGGGAGCGCATCAGTTCCTTGTGCTCGTCGGCGGAGAGCCGGGCGGCGAGCGCCTTGGCGCCCTTGCCGGTGAGCGGGCAGGCGTGGTCCTTCCCGGCAGGTACGACCATTTCGAGCGAGCCGCAGCTTTCGGACTTGTAGACGTTGCAGTCGCTGCCCGCCCAGACCCGCCGGTAGTCGGCGCGCTTGCCGGTGACGGCCAGGCTCCGTTCCACGGCGGGCCGGGCCCGCCGGAGCCGTTCGGCGACATCGGCCCCGGAGGAGTAGGAGGAGGACAGGAGGATGGTGCCCTGCGTCATCGCGGGAACGTAGTCGAACTCGTTCTCGGCCTTGGTGCTGGACATGTACGTGGCGACGGCCACCGATCCCGCGACGGCCGCCATCACGGCCGCGACCGCCGGAGCCGTACGGCCGCGGTTGCGGGCCGCGTCGCGCAGCGCCATCCGGGGCGAGAGCGGTAGCCGTCGGCCGACCCGGCCGAGGAGGCCGACGAGCACCGGGATGCAGGCGAGCAGCCCGAGCTCGGCGACTATCGAACCGCCGGCGACCAGTCCCGAGTCGCCGGTGGTGCCGCCGTGGACGGCGACGACGGTGCCGATGGCCAGGACGCAGCAGCCCAGGATCGGCAGGATCCGGGAGGAGCGGCGGACGCCGCGACGGCCGGTGAGCGATTCGAGCACGGACTGCCGGCTCGCCACGATCGCCGGGGCGAACGCCGCCAGGAGTCCGGTGACCAGGCCGAACGCCGCGATGCCCAGCAGTTCCACGGGCCGCAGTTCGAGGGAGAAGAAGCGGTGTCCGACCAGGTCCTCGAGTATCGGGCGGAACACCGCTGTGAGCCCGATTCCGGCCACCGTGCCGGTCACCGCCCCGACCCCGCCGAGGACGAGACCCCCGCCGAGCACCACGGCCCGGACATGGCGCCGGTCCCCGCCGCAGGTGCCGAGGAGACCGAGCTGACGGCGGGAGCGGCGCGCCCCGACCGCGAAGGCGGGCCCGGCGAGCAGCACGATCTCCAGGATCGCCATGGCGACCACGGTGACGAGTGCGACGCTCAGCTCGTCGGAACCGCTCGCGTACGACTGGTAGCCCTTCTTGGCCAGCGGAACCTCGGAGTCCGGCGGCGGGTCGAGCACGACCTGACGGGACTTGACGAGAACACCCGACTTGTTGGCCCGGAGGACGTCCGGCCAGGTCACTCCCGCCCCTTCGGGGGCCTCGACCAGCCACTGCACGGGGCGTTCGTTCGGCGGAAGCACCTTCTTGTCGTGCTCGGCCCTGGTCTTCCACGGGGCGAGGACCGCTCCGGGATCGGCGTACAGTGCCTTGGTCTTCAGCGCGTCCGGCTTCTCGACGACGCCGGTGATCCGGTACTTCCTGCCGGAGTTGCGCACGGTGGTGGTCGAGCCGACGTCCAGCCCGGTCGACTCCAGGAACGGCTCGGTGGCGGCGACTTCGCCCGCGCCGTGCGGGTAGGAGCCGCGTACGAGGTCGACCATGCCGCGGACCATCTTGTCCGAGGTCCGGATCTCGAAGATGTCGGTGCTGGTGATGCCGTACGCGGTGGTGACGTCCGCCGGGGCGGACCGGATGTCGAGCGCCCGCGAACCCTTGGGGAACGTGGTGCTGATGTCGATCGCCGGGCTGTTCTCGTCCGGGACCGCCTCCTCGTCGACCGCCACATACATGTCGCCGTCGGGCAGCTGCTCGATGGGGCCGTTCCGCGGGTCCCTGAAGAGGGCGTCGGCGGAGCCCAGATCGGCCGTCAGCTGTTCGGCCGTGGTCGGAGCCGCGCTGCGGTACGTCACGTCGAGCGCGGTGACGCCGAGCACCGGTACGGCGATCATCGCGACCACCAGCGCGCTGCGGCCCTTGGCCCGCAACGCGTCGCGCCGGGCTATCCGGAGGGCCGCGCGCCAGCCCGTGAAGACGCTCACTCGGCGGTCCCGGTGATTCCGGTGGGGCCAGTGGTGCCTGCGGCTCCAGGGGCTCCGACGGTGAGCAGCGAGTCGGCGTCGGCGGTGAACGACTGGTCGACGATCGAGCCGTCCCGGAGGAACACGACCCGGTCGGCCCAGGCCGCGTACCGCGGCTCATGGGTCACCATCACCCCGGCCGCGCCCTGGTCGCAGCGGCTGCGCAGCAGGGCGAGCACCGCTTCGCCGGTCTCGGAGTCGAGGGCCCCGGTCGGTTCGTCGGCGAGCACCAGACGCCGGTCCCCCACCAGCGCACGGGCGATCGCGACCCGCTGCTGCTGGCCGCCGGACATCTCGTCCGGGAACCGCTCGGCGATCTCCAGGAGCCCCATCTCCTCCAGCGCCGCCCGCGCCTCCTTGCGGGCCTTGCGGACGGAGACGCCGTCGAGTTCGCGCGGCAGGGCGATGTTCTCGGCGGCGGTGAGGGCGGGGATGAGGTTGTAGTCCTGGAAGACGTAGCCGACGCTGCGGCGGCGCAGGGCGGCGACGTCCTTTCGGCCGAGGGCGGCGAGGTCCTGGCCCTCGATGATCACCTGGCCGCCGGTCGCGGTGTCGAGGCCGCCCGCGATGGTCAGCAGGGTCGACTTGCCGGAGCCCGAGGGGCCCATCACGGCGACGAATTCACCGGCGTGCACGCGGAGGTCGATGCCGCGCAGGGCGTGCACCTCGGCGATGCCGGAGCCGTGGGTGCGGGTGAGCGCCCGGAGTTCGAGCACCGGGGTGCCGGCCGACGGCGGTGAACCGGCGGGTGCTGCGGATCGGGACGGGGCGTGTGAGGACATGGCGGGTGGTTCCCCCCTGGGAACGGGTGTGTGGTCACGGGCGACGGGGTGACGGGGCCGCGACGGGCCGGCGGGCCGGCTTGTGGGGCGGGCCGGTGGTGCGCGGCCCGCGGCCCGCGGTTCGCGGCCTACGGTTCGTGGCCTGCGGCTCGTGCGGCTCGTGTGGCTCGTGATGCGCGATGCGCGGTACGCGTCAGCGTCGGCTGCGCGCCCGGCCGGTACGGGACGTGGCGCGGCCGGGGGTACGGACCTCGGGCTCCGGCTCCGTGGCGGCGGCCTCGGCGAGCCGGACCAGCCGGGTCTCGCAGTGGTCCAGCCAGCGGGCCTCGGCCTCCGCCTGGAAGATCATCTGCTCCAGCACGAGCAGCCAGGCGACCTCGTCGCGGTTGGACGGGACGGAGTTGAGCGACTGGGCCTTGAGCCGGGTGTAGTCCTGCATCGCCTTCAGGGTGTGGCGGCGCTGGGACTGGATGACGGCGCGGATGTCCACCCCGGGCGCGCCGACCGCCATCGCGAGCTTGATGGCCAGCTCGTCCCGGGGCGGGTTGCTGCGGTCGACGGGCGTCTCGAACCAGTTCCGCAGTTCGGTGCGTCCGTCGTCGGTGATCGCGTAGAGGGCGTGCCCCCGGTCGTCCTCCTCGTCCTGGACGACCAGGCCGTCACGCTCCAGCCGGCCCAGCGTCGTGTACACCTGTCCGACGTTGAGCGGCCAGGTGGAGCCGGTGCGCGATTCGAATTCGGTGCGGAGCTGGGAGCCGTACCGGGGGCCCCGCTCCAGGAGGGCCAGCAGCCCGTGGCGGATCGACATACTCAGTATGTATACCGAGTATGTTGTTCGATGCAAACCTCCGCCGGGAGGCCCGAGGCCGATCGGAGGGTTCAGGCGGGGGCCCGGGCACAGGGCTTGGACGGGCTCGGGCGGGGGTCAGTTCGAGCGGCGCATGCGGAACGCCAGGAAGGCCAGCCCCAGCCCGATCAGGGCGATTCCCATGCCGAGCGACACCTGTTTCACCTGGCTGACGGTCGGCGCGTCCAGGGCCTGCTGCGGGGGCCCCTCCGTCCCGGTGGGCGCGATCTCCACGGGGGTGGCGGCGGGCACCGGCTCCGGAACGGTCACCGGGGTCCGCTCCTCGGGCGGATCGAGCAGGCCGTCCGCGTGCGCGAGCTCCCACGGCGAGAACGGCCGTCCGGGCCGCAACCGCCCCTGCCCGGCCTCGCGCCCGGCCAGCGGGGACTGCGCGTCGGGAGGCGAGGACGCCTTGCCGGAGACGGCCCCCTCCCCGTCCCCGGCCCCGGCCCCGGAGGGTGAGGCGGAGGCGGGCGAGGAGGTGGGTGAGGAGCCTGGTGCCGGGGCGCCCGGAGGCGCGGGCGTGGGCGGTCGGCCCCCCGGGGGAACGGAGGCCACCGCGCCCGAAGACGCACCCGAAGCCGCACCCGAAGCCGCACCCGGCGGTGCACCCGAAGGAGTGGCGCCTCCTTCGGCCTCTCCCTCGCCGGTCTTCCCTCCAGCCCCCTCGTCCGGCACGCCGTCCGGCTCCTTCCCCGCCTCCTCGCCCGCCGGTTCGACGCCGGGTGCACCGGAGGATGCGGCGGAGGCGGGCCCGGCCGAGGCGGTCGCGGGCGGAGCGGGCGGCGTGGCCGGTGCGCTGAACGGACCCGGGGGTATGGCGGACGGGTGCTGGTCGGCCCGCGTCGCGCCCGCCGCAGCCCCCAGCGCCGCGCCCGCCGTCAGTACCAGGCAGGCCACGCACCGGGTGGGATGCGCGGGCAGAAGTCCTGAGGGCAGAAGTCCTGGAGACATGGGCACAGCGTCACATGTGACGGCGTGCCCGGCATTTTGGATGCAGCTGCCCAAGTCGGGCAGCCCGCCTCAGGCCGGGTCGCCCGTCGCGACACGCAGTTCGAAGTGGGCGCCCTGCTTCGGCACGGCGGTGCCGGACGACGGGAACTGGTTGACGACCTGGTCCTCCGCGTAGGTGTTCCCCGGTTCCTTGACCACCTTGATGGTCCAGCCGGCCGCGTCCGCGCAGGCCCGGGCGGAGAGGATGTCCTTGTACACGAAGCTGGGAGCGTCGACCTTGTTCGGGTCGTCGTTGTTCTCCATGGCGTCCGTGCACTTCTCGGTGTCCATCGTCCGGTTCCGCTCCGGCGGCTTGTGCTCGCCCGCGGCCGTCGACTTGTTCGGATCCGGGTCCTTCTCGCCCTTGCCGTTCAGCGAGAGCACCGTGATCAGCCCGCCGATCGCGACCAGGGAGACCACTATCGCGCCCACGAGCACCGGCATGTTCCGCTTCGAGCCGCTGCCGCCCGAGCCGGACTGCGGCTGGGTCCGGGTCTGCGGGGAGACGGTGTAGGGCGGCGGGGTCTGGTGGGCCGGGGCCTGGCCCTGGTACGGCTGGGGCGACTGCGGGTAGCCGTAGGACGGCGCCGGGGTGGGGGCCGGGGTCGTCGGCCCGTACGGGCCCGGCTGGGCGCCCGACGGGTACGGGCCCGGCTGGTACGGCGTCTGGACGCTCTGGGGCGTGGCGCCGGACTGGTCGACCGGGGGGAAGACCGCGGAGCCGACGCCCGAACCGCTGTTCGCCGGGGCGCCGCCGCCCGCGACGATCATCGGCGCGCCCGTGGTGCCGCCCGCGTTCAGCACGCGGGCGATCTCGTCCTGCATCGCCGCCGCGCTCGGGAAGCGCTCGTTCGGGTTCTTCTTCAGCGCACGGGCGACGAGCGCGTCCATCGCCGGCGTGATCGACCGGTTGATCGTGGAGGGCGCGACCGGTTCCTCCTGGACGTGCGCGTACGCGATCGCGAGCGGCGAGTCCGCGTCGAAGGGGAGCCGCCCGGTCAGCAGCTGGAACAGCATGATGCCGACCGAGTACAGGTCGGAGCGGGCGTCCACGCCGCGCCCCAGGGCCTGCTCGGGGGAGAGGTACTGCGGGGTGCCGACGACCATGCCGGTCTGCGTCATCGACGTGACGCCCGACTGCATGGCGCGGGCGATGCCGAAGTCCATGACCTTCACGACGCCGCGCTTGGTCACCATCACGTTGCCGGGCTTGATGTCGCGGTGGACCAGGCCCATCTCGTGGCTGGTGTCCAGCGCGGCCAGGACGTCGGCCGTCACCTTCAGCGCCCGGTCGGCCGGCATCGCGCCGTGGTTGCGGACGTCCGCCTGGAGCACGGAGCCGAGCGGCTGGCCCTCGACGTACTCCATGACGATGTACGGCATCAGCGCGCCGCCGAGCTCGTCCTCGCCGGTGTCGAAGACCGAGACGATGTTGGTGTGCTGCAGTTTTGCGACAGCCTGGGCCTCGCGCCGGAAGCGTTCGCGGAAGGACTGCTCGCGGCCCAGTTCCGTGTGCAGGGTCTTGATCGCGACCTGGCGGTCCAGCGCGGTGTCGTACGCCAGGTACACGGACGCCATTCCGCCCTCGCCGAGCAGATCGCGCAGCTGGTAGCGGCCGCCGGCGACCGAACCGCCCGCATAGCGACCCTGAGCGCCGTGTGCGCCGTCCTGGCTCATGACTTGCTTCCCCCTCGGCGCGACTGACGCGATCATCCCTATTTACGCGCCAAGTCTGCCCCAGGGGTACGACACGTCAAGCCAGGTGCCCGTTCCGTGACCCTACGCACAAGAAGCGTCTCGGAAGCGTTACAGGAACAACATGGATTTCCTGCGGAAGGCGCGCCGGGCGGTCGGATGACGCGCCCCTGTCGGCCACGGGGTGCCCGGTGGAGGCTGTAGCGTGGCGTGGCAATGCAGCTGGGGCCTTCCGGTTCGGATCGCACCGGTCCCGCGGGACCGGTGCGATCCGAACCGGAAGGCCCCAGACACCGTGAGCACCGCGGACGCGCGGACAGATACGACGGCGAGGACTGATGGCACCCGATTCCGAAGCAAACGGCGGCGGAGTTTCGGATGGCACCGACTCCTGGGGCGTCGATGGCGTCGTCGGTGACGGCCGCTACCGGATGACCCACCGCCTCGGCCGGGGCGGCATGGCGGAGGTCTTCGCGGCCGAGGACGTCCGGCTCGGCCGCACGGTCGCGGTCAAGCTCCTGCGCTCCGACCTGGCGGAGGACCCGGTCTCCAAGGCCCGGTTCACGCGCGAGGCGCAGTCCGTGGCGGGCCTGAACCACCATGCGATCGTCGCCGTGTACGACTCCGGCGAGGACGTGGTGGGCGGGCAGACCGTCCCCTACATCGTGATGGAGCTGGTCGAGGGCCGCACCATCCGTGATCTGCTGATCAGCGCCGAGGCCCCGCCGCCCGAGCAGGCGCTGATCATCGTCTCGGGGGTGCTGGAGGCCCTCGCGTACTCGCACCAGCACGGCATCGTCCACCGCGACATCAAGCCCGCCAACGTGATCATCACCAACTCGGGCGCGGTCAAGGTGATGGACTTCGGCATCGCGCGGGCCCTGCACGGCGCGCAGTCGACGATGACCCAGACCGGCATGGTCATGGGCACGCCGCAGTACCTCTCCCCCGAGCAGGCGCTGGGCAAGGCCGTCGACCACCGTTCCGACCTCTACGCCACCGGCTGTCTGCTGTACGAGCTCCTGGCGCTGCGGCCCCCCTTCACGGGCGAGACGCCGCTCTCCGTCGTGTACCAGCACGTCCAGGACACCCCGGTCCCGCCCTCCGAGGTGCTGGACTCGGTGCCGCCGGAGCTGGACGGGCTGGTCATGCGCTCGCTCGCGAAGGACCCGGACGACCGGTTCCAGAGCGCCGAGGAGATGCGCGGCCTCGTCCAGTACGGCCTGCAGATGCTCCAGGTGCAGGGCGGCCACACGCACACGTGGAACACCGGCCCGGTCGCGATGCACGAGGGTGGCCACACCCCGCCCGCCGGCGTCACCGGCACGATGGCGATGGGGCACCCGCCGCACCACGGGGACACCTCGCAGGGCCCGATCCTGCCGCCGATGAACCCCGACGACGGCGGTTACGAGGGCGGCCAGCGCGGTGCCGGCGGCGGCCGCGGCAAGCTGTGGTTGTTCGTCGTGCTCGCGCTGATCGCGATCGGCACGGGCGTCGCCCTCGCGCTCAATGCGGCGGACAACAGCGGTACGAAGAAGAAGGAGCCGCCGGTGACGAACTCCGAGTCGCCGTCCCCGACGAAGGACTCCTCCGAGCCGACCGACGAGGAGACCGAGGAGAACGAGGTGCCGGAGAACTCCACCGGCAACCAGGAGAACAACACCCCGTCGAAGCCCTACTACCCGCCCACCACCCCGAGCCAGACGTACGAGCCGCCGAGCACGGGACCCTCCACGCCGGGCACGGGCAGTGGCGGTACGGGCGCCAACAACGGCGGTACGGGTACGGACGACGGAGGCACCGGCACCGACGACGGCGGTACGGGTACGGACGACGGAGGCACCGGCACCGACGACGGCGGTACGGGTACGGACACCGGAGGCACCGGAGAGTCGACCGGGGCCACCACGGGCGCCACCACCACCGGCACCTCGGCCGCGGCCGGCGCCGCGGGGAGCACCGGCCAGTGACCTGAACGACCCGACGGGCCCGGGGCCCGGACCGACACTTTCCGGTCCGGGCCCCGGGCCGTTCCGGTTCCGGTTCCGAAACCGGTTCCGGAACCGGAGCCGAAACCAAAAGGGCCCCGGGCTCACCCCGTGAACGCCTCGCGCACCGCTTCGTACTCGCGCGTCCACCAGACCGCCAGGGCCGACACCGCGGGGAACTGCGGGTCGGCCCTCCGGTCGTGCAGGCAGTACCGCCAGCGCAGTATCCAGAAGTCGTTGAGCCGCTCCCACCACACCCGGTGCACCGCGGCGGCCAGTTCCGCCGCCCCGGCCCCGGCCGCCCGCCGGTAGGCCCGCGCGTACGCCCGCACCTTCTCCAGCTCCAGCCTTCCGGCCGGGAGCACGAAGAAGATCGCCGCCGCCCGCACCGCCTCCTCCGCGCGCGGCTGGATGCCCAGCCGGTCCCAGTCGAGGATCGCGACCGGCTCCGTGCCCCGGTACAGGACGTTCAGCGGGTGGAAGTCGCCGTGCACCCAGCCCGTCGCCGGGACGTCGGGCGTGGGCGGTCTGCGGTCGGCGTGCTGCTCCAGCAGGATGCGCCGCTCCAGGAGGCGGTGCTCGGCCAGTTCGTCGAAGGCGTCCCGGGGTCGCCGCCGGCGCGCGGCGGCCAGCAGCTCGTCGATCAGCGTGAACGTTTCCACGGGGTCGGGGCTGTGGTGGCCGCCGGTCCGGTACGCGGGGCCGGCGCCCTCCTCCATGACCTGTTCGAGCCCGGTGTGCACGGCCCCCAGCAGGGATCCGAGCCGCTCCGACTGGGCGGTGGTCAGCTGGGCGCCCGCCCGGTGCAGCCCGTCCACCCAGGGGTGCAGGGCGTAGCACCGGCCGCCGATCTCCGTGACCGTCCCGCCCTCGGTGTCCGCCACGGGCGGGGCCACGGGCACGCCGAGCGACTGGAGGCGCTGGGTGGCGCGGTGCTGGCGGACGATCGTGGCGCGGTCGCCGGTGGTGTCGTCGAGGTGGTGCTTGAGGAAGAAGGAGCCGCGGGTGGTGGAGACGCGGTACCCGTGGTTGAGCAGCCCCTGGGTGACGGGTTTGCAGGTCAGGGGCTCGCCCGCGTCCGGGTACCGGCGCAGTACCTCGTCCACCGGCGGGACCGGGCGCCCCGGTCGGTGGGGCGTGGACGGGTGCGGCAGTTCGCCGGCCGGCGGAGCGGAAGAGAGGGTGACAGATGAGCGCGGCACTCACCAAATGTTAGATCACACTGCGTGGCGCTTCGGTTCACTTGCGTGAAAGCCCAGAGTGTGCACAGAGGCGAAGTGCGGGTCGATCCTGAGGTACGCCGGGGCGAAGGGCTCGCCGTTCACCCGGGCCGGGGCCGTGCCGAAGAGCTCCTGCTGCTCGGCCGTCGGGCGCACGACCCGGGCGGGCCCGGTGAACTGCACGGCCCACAGGTCGCCGCCGCCCACCACCTCGCCGTTCTCCGTCCCCGGGACCATGGTCTCCATCCCCGGGACCACGGTCCTCGCCGCGCCGTCGTCCACTCCCGGGAGCATGCTCCCCGTCCCCGGGACCACCGTGTTGAAGTTGTCCGCGCCGTACGTCACGACCGTCCCGTCACAGGAGTCGTGGTAGCGGAAACCGCCGTGCAGCCGCAGGAACACCCGGCCGTCGATCACGACGTGGCGCGCCACCACCAGAAACGGAAGGGCCCGCATGCTCGTGGCCAGCCGGCCGTACGGGACGCGGTCGAGCAGTTCGATCGCCTGGAGTTCCTCGGAGGACATGGCCTCCACTCTCCGTCACCGGGCGAGAGGGCCGACAGAGGCTGCGGCCCCGGTTGGGCCGGGACCAAAGTCCCGCCCCGCTGCGGGTCTGCCGGTCAGCGTTTCTGCGCCTGCAGCCTGGCCACGTACGCGGCGGCCTGCGAGCGCCTTTCCATGCCGAGCTTGGAGAGCAGGCTGGAGACATAGTTCTTGATCGTCTTCTCGGCGAGGTGCAGCCGCTCGCCGATCACCCGGTTCGTCAGCCCCTCGCCGATCAGGTCGAGGATCTTGCGCTCCTGGTCGGTGAGGGAGGCGAGCTTGTCGTCGTCCCGGTCCTTCTTCCCCTCGCGCAGCCGCTCCAGGACCCGGGCGGTCGCCACCGGGTCCAGCAGCGACTTCCCGGCCGCCACGTCCCGTACCGCGTTCAGCAGTTCGTTGCCCCTGATCGCCTTCAGCACGTACCCCGAGGCACCCGCCATGATCGCGTCGAACAGGGCCTCGTCGTCGGCGTACGAGGTGAGCATCAGGCACTTGATGTTCGCGTCCTGGGAGCGGATCTCCCGGCACACCTCCACGCCGCTCCCGTCCGGCAGCCGTACGTCGAGCACCGCCACGTCCGGCCGGGTCGCCGGGATGCGCACCAGGGCGTCCGCCGCCGTGCCGGCCTCGCCGACGACCTCGATGTCGTCCTCGACCGAGAGCAATTCATGGACTCCCCGCCGGACGACTTCATGGTCGTCCAGCAGGAAAACAGTGATTTTTCCTTGTTCGCGCACAAAACGCAGTCTCACACACTCACCCCTTCCCTGCCGCCGAACGGCGGGATAACGTGCGGTTGTTCCGGTGACCTGCGGGGCCGTTACCTAGGCTGTGACCAGCGAGAGTTCCCGACTTTTTCGATTTACTTGGAAATCCAAGCAAAATCGCAGGTCAGATGGGGTTTCGCAGTTATGCGTCGCACTGGGTAACGTGCTTTTGGCAGGACGCTCGCCGGGGCACCTGTCACGCCTGTTCCCGAACCGAGCGGCACCCACCCCGTGCACGGGTACGGAGTCAGGCGAGCCGCACTGGTTTCCCGGCAGACCCCGGGGGCCGGACCGACGGAGGAGCACGCACGTGACCGTGGAGAGCACTGCCGCGCGCACACCGCGACGCAGCAGCAAGCGGACCAGCGCAGCGGAGACGACCGCGAAAGCATCCGCGAAGGCGCCTGTGGGGACGCCCGCGAAGAAGCCGGTGAGCACGCCGGCGAAGAAGTCCGCGAAAGCACCCGCGAAGAGGACCGCCGCGAAGAAGGCCGTTGCGAAGACGACCACCGCGAAAACGGCAGCCGCGAAGACGACCGCTGCGAAAACGGCCGCGAAGGCGCCGCAGCGTTCCGAGCCCGAGCTCGTCCAGCTGCTGACGCCCGAGGGCGAGCGCGTCGAGCACCCGGACTACTCGGTCGACCTGACCGACGACGAGCTGCGCGGTCTGTACCGGGACATGGTCCTGACCCGCCGCTTCGACGCCGAGGCCACCGCGCTGCAGCGCCAGGGCGAGCTGGGCCTGTGGGCCTCGCTGCTCGGCCAGGAGGCCGCCCAGATCGGTTCCGGCCGGGCCCTGCACGACGACGACTACGTCTTCCCGACGTACCGGGAGCACGGCGTCGCCTGGTGCCGGGGGGTCGACCCGACCAACCTGCTCGGGATGTTCCGCGGGGTGAACCACGGCGGATGGGACCCGAACAGCAACAACTTCCACCTGTACACGATCGTCATCGGTTCGCAGACCCTGCACGCCACCGGCTACGCCATGGGCGTCGCCAAGGACGGCGCGGACTCGGCCGTGATCGCGTACTTCGGCGACGGCGCCTCCAGCCAGGGCGACGTGGCCGAGTCGTTCACCTTCTCCGCGGTCTACAACGCCCCGGTCGTCTTCTTCTGCCAGAACAACCAGTGGGCGATCTCCGAGCCGACCGAGAAGCAGACCCGCGTCCCGCTCTACCAGCGCGCGCAGGGCTTCGGCTTCCCCGGCGTCCGGGTCGACGGCAACGACGTACTCGCCTGCCTGGCGGTCACCAGGTCGGCGCTGGAGCGGGCCCGCAGGGGCGAGGGGCCCACCCTCGTCGAGGCGTTCACCTACCGGATGGGCGCGCACACCACCTCCGACGACCCGACGAAGTACCGGAGGGACGAGGAGCGGGCCGCCTGGGAGGCGAAGGACCCGATCCTGCGGCTGCGCACGTACCTGGAGAAGCAGGGCGCCGCCGACGAGGCGTTCTTCACCGCCCTGGACGAGGAGAGCGAGACCCTCGGCAAGCGGGTGCGCGAAGTGGTGCGGGCGATGCCCGACCCGGACCCGATCGCGATCTTCGACAATGTCTACGCAGACGGCAACCCGCTGGTCGACGAGGAACGCGCCCAGTTCGCCGCGTACCAGGCATCGTTCGCCGACTCCGCCGAGAAGGGCAAGTAAGCAGCCATGGCCATGGAAAAGATGTCCATCGCGAAGGCGCTCAACGAGTCGCTGCGCAAGGCCCTCGACACCGACCCCAAGGTCCTCATCATGGGTGAGGACGTCGGCAAGCTGGGCGGGGTCTTCCGGATCACCGACGGGCTCCAGAAGGACTTCGGCGAGGACCGGGTGATCGACACCCCGCTCGCCGAGTCCGGCATCGTCGGCACGGCGATCGGCCTGGCCCTGCGCGGCTACCGGCCGGTCGTGGAGATCCAGTTCGACGGCTTCGTCTTCCCCGCGTACGACCAGATCGTCACCCAGCTCGCGAAGATGCACGCCCGCGCGCTCGGCAAGATCAAGCTGCCCGTCGTCGTCCGCATCCCCTACGGCGGCGGCATCGGCGCGGTCGAGCACCACAGCGAGTCGCCCGAGGCCCTGTTCGCGCACGTCGCGGGCCTGAAGGTGGTCTCGCCCTCGAACGCGAGCGACGCCTACTGGATGATGCAGCAGGCCGTCCAGAGCGACGACCCGGTGATCTTCTTCGAGCCGAAGCGGCGCTACTGGGACAAGGGCGAGGTCCAGACCGATGCCATTCCCGGCCCGCTGCACAAGGCGTCGGTGGTGCGCACCGGCTCCGATCTGACGCTCGCCGCCTACGGGCCGATGGTGAAGGTCTGCCTCGCGGCGGCCGAGGCCGCCCAGGAGGAGGGCAAGTCGGTCGAGGTCCTGGACCTGCGTTCGGTGTCGCCGATCGACTTCGACACCATCCAGTCCTCGGTGGAGCGGACCGGCCGGCTCGTGGTGGTCCACGAGGCCCCGGTGTTCTACGGTTCCGGCGCGGAGATCGCCGCCCGGATCACCGAGCGGTGCTTCTACCACCTGGAGGCGCCGGTGCTGAGGGTCGGCGGCTACCACGCCCCGTACCCGCCGGCGCGGCTGGAGGACGAGTACCTGCCGGGTCTCGACCGTGTGCTCGACGCCGTCGACCGTTCGCTGGCGTACTGAGGACTGGGACGTGACAACGATGACCGACACTTCCAACGCTGCCCGCTTCCGTGAGTTCAAGATGCCCGACGTGGGCGAGGGACTCACCGAGGCGGAGATCCTCAAGTGGTACGTCCAGCCCGGCGACACCGTCACCGACGGTCAGGTCGTGTGCGAGGTCGAGACCGCGAAGGCGGCCGTGGAGCTGCCGATCCCGTTCGACGGGGTGGTGCACGAGCTGCGCTTCCCCGAGGGCACGACGGTCGACGTCGGCCAGGTGATCATCGCGGTGGACGTGGCCCCGGGGAGCGATGACGCGGCCCCGGCCGAGGCTCCCGCGTCGGCCGCGACGGCTCCCGCGCCTTCTGCCCCGGCCGTTGAGGCCCCCGCCCCGGCCGCCGAGGCTCCTGCCTTGGTCGCCGAGGCCGAACCGGAGCCCGAGGCTCCCAAGGGTCGTCAGCCCGTCCTGGTGGGTTACGGCGTGGCCGAGACCTCCACGAAGCGCCGGGCCCGCAAGGGCGCGCCCGCCTCCGTGCCGGCCGCCGTCGCGGCGATCCAGGGCGAGATGAACGGTCACGGCGCCGCGCTCGCGGCCCCGAAGCACCGTCCGCTGGCCAAGCCGCCGGTGCGCAAGCTGGCCAAGGACCTGGGCATCGACCTGGCGACCGTGGTCCCGACCGGCAAGGACGGGATCATCACCCGCGAGGACGTGCACGCCGCGGTGGCGCCCGCCCCCGCGCAGCCCTCCGTCCCCGCCCAGGCCCCGGCCGCCCCGGTCTCCGCCCCCGCCGCCCAGGCCCCGGCCGCCGAAGCCCCGGCCGCCGAGGCCGTCGTGGCGGACGCCCGCGAGACCCGTGTCCCGGTCAAGGGCGTGCGGAAGGCCATCGCGCAGGCGATGGTGGGCAGCGCCTTCACGGCCCCGCACGTCACCGAGTTCGTCACCGTCGACGTGACGCGCACGATGAAGCTGGTCGCGGAGCTCAAGGAGGACAAGGACATGGCGGGGGTGCGGGTCAACCCGCTCCTGATCATCGCCAAGGCCCTCCTGGTCGCGATCAAGCGGAACCCGGAGATCAACGCCGCCTGGGACGAGGCCAACCAGGAGATCGTCCAGAAGCACTACGTGAACCTGGGCATCGCCGCGGCCACCCCGCGCGGCCTGATCGTGCCGAACATCAAGGACGCGCACGCCATGACCCTGCCGCAGCTCGCGGCGGCCCTGGGCGAGCTGGTCTCCACGGCCCGGGACGGAAAGACGTCCCCGGCCGCGATGGCGGGCGGCACGGTGACGATCACCAACGTCGGCGTCTTCGGCGTCGACACGGGCACCCCGATCCTGAACCCGGGCGAGTCCGCGATCCTCGCGGTCGGCGCGATCAAGCTCCAGCCGTGGGTCCACAAGGGCAAGGTGAAGCCGCGTCAGGTCACCACGCTGGCCCTGTCGTTCGACCACCGCCTGGTCGACGGCGAGCTCGGCTCCAAGGTCCTGGCCGACGTCGCCGCGATCCTGGAACAGCCCAAGCGCCTGATCACCTGGGCGTGACCGTTCCGGTAGCAGTACGTGCATGAGGTGGGCCCGCGCGAAGTTCGCGCGGGCCCACCGGCGTACGGGAACCGGTGTACGGAACCGGTACGGCCGATCGCGGGTGTCCGCCGCAGACGCGCGTGGTCGGCCGCCATGATCTTTATGCGAGTACGCGCATAAGGCGCGTCTGTGCGTGGACGCCCCTTCCACCCCGTCATAGCGTCATGGCGACCGGCCCGCAGGGGGCCAGGGCAAGGGGGCTCGACAGCCATGGCACGCGAGGAACTGACCCGGCTCACCGGCAACGGAAACGGCACCTGCGGCGACGAGGACTGCCCGAACGTCTACCGGACGCCGAGCGGCACACTGGTCGTCCAGGGAAGCGTCTCCAAGGCGTTCGCACCACCATCCGGAGAGGCACTGGTGGAGATTCCGGAAGAAGTGCTGAAGGAGGCCGCACGTGCTCTTGGATGGTGAGGAGTGGCGTCGGCGGTTCGCGGAGATCGAACGTGAAGCATGGCGGCTCGAAACATTGCCGCAGTACCTCGTGGCACATGAGGCGGAAGAGTTCGCGGCCTTCCGCGAGGGCCGACCGCTCACGCCGTACTCGAATTCCGCGTACACGGAGCGCGTCTCCCGCCAGCATTCCGAGGGAAAGCGGAACGGGCGGGTGCACATCGTGACGCAGCCGCTCTCCGACTACTTGCGATTCGAGTTCACCCGCTACTACGAGGCGCACAGTCGGGCGGGGGACGACATTCGGATTCTCGACGTGACGAACCGGTCCAACCCTCTGGAAAATGTTCAGGACTTCTGGATGTTCGACCGCGCGGAAGTCGTTCTCATGAACTACGGGGCGGACGGAAGGCAGCTCAGTCGCGAGGTTTTCGAGGGTGATGTTTCCTCGTTCGTCGAATACCAGCGGGTCGCGATAGCCGAGTCGGTCCCCTTCGAGGAGTACGTGAACGGTGGCCTTCGAGCCTGACCGGCTTGACCGGTCCGGTCCGGAACTGGCGGTCAGGCTCAAGGAGCTGCGCAAGCAAGCCGGGCTCTCGGGAGCCCGGCTTGCTGTGCGTTGCAATATCTCCCAGTCGAAGATCAGCAGGATCGAAGGAAACAAGATCCGGCCGTCCCTGGTGGACGTCGAGCAGATCCTGACGGGAATCGGAGCCTCCCCCGCCATCACGGCTGAAGTGATGGCCGTGGCTCGACTGGCCCAGACGGAATGGCAGGGCCGGAGAGCACTGCATCGAAAAGGGCTGGACAAGAAACAGGTCGAGCTGGCCGGCCTCGAAGCTGTGACCAGCGAGTTCCGGCACTTCCTGCTGTCCATGAACACGGGCTTGCTGGCCACGCCGGAATACATCAGGGAGAGCATCGCCCACGCTCCACCGGCACAACAGGTGAAGGCGGTCGGCATGAAGATGGAGCGGCAGGCTGTGCTGTTCGACCGCACCAAGCGCTTCACTTTCCTCCTCACCGAGCAAGCCGTCAGATATCCGCTGCTGCCACCGGACGCGATGGCCATGCAGATCGACCGGTTGGCCTCCCTTTCCCTGCAAGTGAATATTCGTGTTGGTGTACTGCCCATGCGAGTGAGGTTCAGCAACACCCCATTGAGTACGTTCACTATTTACGATGATCGCCTGGCGACCATCGAGACGGATCTGGGCGCGGCCGTGTTCCGGAATCCCAGAGACATCCGTTCGCTCCTCGACCGCTTCGCCGGTTACGAGACGCATGCCCTCTTCGGGGACGATGCGCGAGTGCTATTGACCGAGTGGGCGTGGTCATTCCGTCGGTGAACTTTATTCGGCAACGCGAATAAAGCTGGAGATGCGTCATCGGCAGTCCGAGGATGTATTCATGCCGATCGAGTCCGAGTATCACGGGCGGAAGGAGATCGGTATCCCTGCTCCATCATCGGCCACGCAGAAAGGCACACTCATGCCCGGAACGGACCTGTACAGCCTGCCCGTCGACGAAGCCATGTTCCTCAAGGCGTGCGGGGGCAACACGCACCCGGACGGCGAGTCCTGCGCCACGCTGGCGAAGATCGGCCCCGACGCGTGGGCGCTGGGGGACAGCAAGCGGCCCGGTGCGGAGCCGCTGAGGTTCACCACTGCCGAGCTGAACGCGGCCGGCATCGATCCGGCCCGCTTCACGATCTCGGCCTGATGGGCCATTCACCGGCCATGGGGCCGTCTTCAACTGCTCCGTACAGGAGGGCGGTTGCACTACCACGGCTATCTATGGGTCGGCGCCAAGCAGCGCTTCGACGATGAGGCGTTGAGGCGGCCTCCCCACCCCGATACGCCTCCGGCAGGCGGTAAGCCGGAGTTGGTTCAGCGGCACAAGGAAGTGACGGCGGAGTTTCCCGTCGTGGACCTCCCGCCGCTCGAAACGGCGTACTGGCTGATCAAGCCCAGGAAGCTGGTGCACGGAACCTGGGAACAGCCGGAGGGCGCGGCGCAATGGTTCATGGAACGGCTCACCGAGTACGCGCCTCGGTTCGTCTCCGATTCGGACCGTGACGGTAAGCGATTGGCGATACTGGCCAACTCGGCTTCCGGCCGCCTCGGTTGGGGCGGTGATGTGTCGCACGGGTTCTACCTGGAGCGGCCTTCGTTCCTGTCCCTGGCTCTGGTCTGCTGTTCTTCGAATCGAGCGATGCCGGGACTGGGGTGCCCGGTGCGGTAGGCCCTTTCGGTGGAGTGGGCCCGGTCCGTGCCGGGCCCACTCCACCGACCTCCAGGATCACCTGGGGGTTACTTCGGTACGTGCATGAGGTGGGCCCGCGCGAAGCTCGCGCGGGCCCACCGGCGCGTCCGGCCCCCGCCGCAGGGTGAGTTCGGCGAACACGGTCTTGCCGACGGTGCGCGACTCGACGCCCCACCGGTCGGCGATCGACGCCACGATCAGAAGCCCCCGGCCGTAGCACTCCTCGCTCGTTGCCGCGCGCAGAACCGGCAGCCGTTCGCCCCACGGATCGCTGACCGCGACCCGGAGCGTGGTCGCGGTGAGAACGAGCCGCACCCGGAGGAGCCGCCCCCGGACGACGCCGTGCAGTAACGCATTGGTCGCCAACTCGCTGACCAGCAAAGCCGCGTCCCCGGCCAGCCCCGGATACCCCCACTCCCGCACCAGCCGCGCGGTGCGCCGCCGGGAGAAGGAGACGCGGTCGGCGGTCGGGGCGAAGTCGAGCCGGTCCTCGCGGAGGACGGGTTCGAGGGCGGGTTCGGGGACGGAGTTCTGTTCGGCTGCGGTCATGGGCGCGTGCCTCCGTGGGTGCGGGCGGTGGCGATGCCGTGCCTGCGGGGCGCCGATTTTGGGCGCGGAGCAGGGCGGTGCACTTCCGCCAGGTCCTGTTTGCCGTTCGGTGAGCGACTGGACACCGAACGTAGTGACTCTCATGTGGCGGCACAACCAACTTGGAGATATTTATCTCCAACGGGTGATTGTGGCTGTCTGGTCGCGCCGTGCAGACTGGGCGCGTACAGGAGGTGCTGAACGGTGTCGAAAGCGCGTGTGGGGTTGGGGAACCGCGTTTCTACGGTTCTGGCGCGGCAGTTGGGTGGTCAGCTGCTGACCTTCCGGGAGGCCGCAGGGCTGAATCAGACGCAGGCGGCGGCCGTTCTCAGCGCCCAGGCGGCCAAGATCGCCAAGATGGAACACGGATGGGTTCCGGTCCGGGACCCGGATGTCGCAGCGCTCTGCCGGGCGTATGACGTCGATGATCCGCAAGTGGTCGAGGGGTTGCTCCGGCTGGCCAGACTGGACCGGGAGCGACGCAAGGCGAAGGGCTGGTGGACGACTTCACTCAATCCGGGAAGCCTGCGCGAGTACGTTGCGATGGAGGATGTTGCGCTCAGAGTGCGCACCTGGCAACTTGCCTTGATCCCCGGCTTGTTCCAGACGCCCGAGTATGTGAGAGCCCTTGCGGTGGCGGCTGTTTCGCCCGACAGGATCGACGAGGTCGAGCGTATCGTTGATGTGCGTGCGCACCGTCAGCGCCGCCTGCAGGGTGAGAAGCCCCTGCGTGTGCACGCAGTGATCTGGGAAGCCGCATTGCGTCAGATGATCGGTGGCTCTCAGGTCATGGGAGGGCAGCTGGAGCATCTGTGCCGACTCGCGGAGCAGCCCAACATCGACGTGCAGGTGCTTCCCTTCCGGGCGGAGGTGAATCCCTGCAGCGGAGGCCCCTTCAACATTCTCTCGTTCGCGGAGGAGGACGCCGTGGACGTGGTGCACATGGACGGGCTGCGCACCACCAACTGGGTGGAGGGAGCGGAAGAGAGCATGGCGTACTCCGAGCTGTTCGCGCGCACCTGCGCCATGAGCCTGTCGCCGTACGATTCGGTGCGGTTCATCGCGAGCATCGCCAAAGGGATGAGTAAATGATTGCGTTCTGCTTCAGGAAGTCCAGTTACAGCGAAGCGCATGGTGAGTGCATAGAAGTGGCTGCCAACGTCCCCGGAGTGGTCGCCGTCCGCGACTCCAAGCACCCCGCCGGCCCCGTCATCGTCCTCGGCCCCGCCGCCTGGGACGCCTTCCGGGCCGGGCTGGTACGGGCGGAGTGACCTGGGCGGCGAACAGCCTTCCAGTGGCGAGGCGCCTGGCCAACGCGTGAGTTGTCACCAGGAAGTGAGGTGCTTGGACTCGCACAGGGGTCAGTCCGTCGGCGCGTCCTGCCCGGCCAGGAGGCGCAGGGCTTTCTGATCGGTGTCCGCCGAGGTCCCGTTGAGGCGGTGAACCACCACCCATCGTCCTTGGCAGAGGTGCGATACGCGCGCAAGGCGGGTGGCGGATGGCCTGCTGCGTCTGCACATGGCCAGCGACGAGATCTCCGGCGTGGATCGCGGCGGACCTGCGTCCGGGCGGCGCGCCGACCGGGCTTCTTGCGGTCCTGCCCGCCCTGTTCGGCGAGGAGTGGCGTTCGTCCGATGCCCCGGACGACCCGCACTGTCGATGTCCGGTGGATCCGACCGGCTGGTGACCGCTCATTCGGAGAGGTGCGGTCGGACGAGCGGGGCGGTTCCCAGGACGAGTGCGGCGAAGACGATCAGGCGCTGGAGGCCGGGCTGGTCGGCGAGGCCGCTGTGCTGGATGCCGTGGACCGCGTACCAGTTGGCGGCGGTGTCGGTCGCCATGATGGCGCAGGCGAGGTCGACTCCTCGGCGTCTGCCGAGGATCAGGAGTACGGCGGCGAGCGTGTCGAACAGCGCCAGCGATGACCAGTAGAGGTTCAGCCACCCCGGCGCCCACTCATACGGGCGCAGACCGTGGCTGAAGAGGTCGACGGTGTGGGAGGAAGCGCCGACGAGGAGCAGGAGGGCGGCGATGACGCAGACGAGTACGACCGTCCAGCGCGGCGCATGGCGCATCCATCCGATCATGCGAGGGATCGTGCCACCCGCGGCCCCGGCCGACCAGGCAGGGGGAACGCGGCCCGGGGCGACTCGAGGCCGGCTTCTCAGGCGACCGCGCGTACCAGCAGCGTGCCGATGTGTCCCGGTTGCGGGGCGTCCAGGACCCGTGCGTCGGCCGTGGCGTGTTGCACGGGCCGAAAGGGCCGCCCCTGTCCTTCGGGGGGCCGAGGACGGAGCCGTGCCCCGGGCAGGTGCAGCGGTGGACGAGTACGAGCCCCGTGGCGAAGGGCAACGGCACGTCCTGTGTCCGACGGCACTCCTGATGCAGGTCCGCGTACCCGGTCCGGAGGGCGAGGGCACATTCCGGAGACATTGCTGCGATGCCGGTCGCACGTCGTGATGTGGCCATGAACGGGACGGTATGGAAGGAGAGTTACTGGTCATGATGCAGTGTTCTCGAATGTTCTCCGGTTCCGGCTCAATGTTCTCGTGCGGTCGCATGCGAGGCGGCGTACTTGCGGCGCGGGTGAGGCAGAGTTGGTGATGTTCGTGGCCAGCAGGGCCACATACGAACGATCGGGAGACGACCGTGGCACGACGACTCCGCTTCAACGGCACCGACAGCAAGAACGGAGGCTGTCCCGCCGTGCACGAAGATCTCGACTCCGGCGAGATCGTCATCCAGGGGGCGCCACTCACCGACCCCGAGGACATCGCCCAGCTTCAGCACCTCGGGCCGGGGGACGCCGCAGTGGTGGTGCCGCGTGAACTCCTCGTTCATCACGGTCCCAAGGAGGTCGCCCACGTACCCGTACTGATCGGTCTGGAAGAGTTCGGGCGCCTCTTCGAGACTTTCGAGCACTCGGCCTGGCACCTGGAGACCCGGCGGGGCTACGCGTCGGACCGGGAAGACCCTGGGTACGCGGAGTTCCTCGCGACCGGCTCGGTGCCGTACGACCTCGACAGCGAGTGGTGCGTGAACATCCGCCGACAGACGACTGACGGAAAGTACGTGGGGCGCGTGCGTGTCGTCGACAGCCCGCCGACCGAGGGACAGCTGTTCCTGCTCGGGTATTCGGCGTGCAACGTGGCCACGGGCGAGGACGTGCGGAACCTGTGGCGCGAGGACGCGGAGCGGCTCCGGCTGCCCGCTGAAGACTTCTGGATCTTCGACAGCCGATTGGTGGCCGTGCTGCGCTTCGACGACGCGGACGTCTTCCATGACGTGGAGGTCATCACGGAACCTGCCGAAGTCCTGCGGTACTGCCAGGTCCGCGACGCCGCGATGCACGGGGCTTCTCCCCACGCCGAGTTCGTCGCACGGCTCGGTGCCGACGCCGCCTGATAGGCACTGACGAGCGGAACCGGTGAGCACAGACTTTCAGCAAGCCAGGGAGGCGTTCGGGCTGCGCCTGAGAGAGCTCAGGCTTGTCAGCATCGGGAAGCGCCGGCTCACCGCGTTGATCTGTCCGCCGTCGGTGCCGGCCGCCCAGCTCGACCGCCTGGTGGGAGTCATCGGGCTGGACACGGTGGAGCTGGGGATCATCCCGTTGTCCGTTTCGCTCGGGATTCTTCCTGCCACCGCGTTCTGGATCTACGACGACCGGCAGGTCATTGTCGAGAACTGGCACGCGGAGTTGTGGGTCGACGACGAGTCGAGCGTCAGCACACATCTGCGTACCTGGGAGACGCTGAAGAAGTCCGCCGTGTACGGCGCCGACGCGCAGAACCTCATCGGCGGCGTACGCCAGACCCTGCCGTCCCGGTTCTGATCACCGGCCCGACAGCCGGGCGGGGGCGCGGCAGCCGGGACAACTCGTCGGAACAGGGCGGGCAGTGTCCGATACGGCACTGGTCCGGCGCCGTGCGGAGAACCGTCAGGGATACGAGGGCCGATCCGGGAAAGGATCAGCGGCGTCCTGAGTGCGATCGCCTCCGGTCGAACATCGAACAGTGCTTGCGGAACCTGTGGTTCCTCCTTCTCGGCCGTCCCACCGATCGAAAGGTCCCCCACCTTGCGCACGCAGCCCCCGAACACCGTGTCCGAACCCTCTCCCACCCTGCTGGAACGATTACCCGTTCTGCGCCGCGGGCTCGACCGGCTGGAACGCAGACCCACCGCGTTCGGTCTGGTCATGTGGGCCTTCGGGCTGGCCAAACCGGTGTTCCTGGACCATGTGGTGAGACCCGAGCCGCGCGCCGAACTCGGCGCCGTGCGCGAGCTCCTGGAGAAGAGCCGGGAGCGTTACGCCGAGCATCTCACCGGCTTTATGGAGTACGCCGACCAGCTGGCCGCGATCCCCATGGAAGGGGTGGAGAAGGCGTCCACCGCCTACTGGGGCAACACCTGGCTGCCCCCGCTGGACGCGGCCGCGCTCTACGGATTCCTCGCCACGGAGAAGCCGGCCCGCTACCTGGAGGTCGGCTCCGGGAACTCCACCAAGTTCGCCCGCCGGGCCATCCAGGACCTCGGCCTGAGCACCCGTATCACGTCCATCGACCCGGAGCCCCGGGCCCATGTCGACCACCTCTGCGACGAGGTGGTCCGTGTCCCGCTCCAGGACGCCGACCTCGGCGTCTTCGCCGAACTGGAGCCGGGGGACGTCCTCTTCGTCGACGGTTCGCACCGGCTCCAGATGGGCTCCGACGTCATGGTGTTCTTCTTCGAGCTGCTGCCCCGCCTCAAGCCGGGGGTGCTCGTCCAGGTCCACGACATCATGCTCCCGGCGGACTATCCGGAGTCCTGGCGCTGGCGCCTGTACTCGGAGCAGTACCTCCTGGCCGCGCTGCTCACCGCCGCGCCGGAGCGCTTCGACGTCCAGCTGCCGAACGCCTTCGTCCACGCCGACCCCGAGCTGCGGAGGATCCTCGACCCGCTCTGGCGCCGGCTCGGCGTGACCAGGCACTTCCACCCGGCCTCCTTCTGGTGGCGGCACGAGGGCTGGTGAGCCTTCGGGCCTCCGGGACGGCCGGACGGTCGGCCCGGAGGCCCGAAGGGGGGCTTGTCGGCCAATCTGCGTGCTGTAAGCGGGAATTGGGCTGTTGAGGTGCGCTGTTAGGGTGGCCGGATGTCTTCGGTCAAGAAGTTTCAGGTCACCTTCGACTGTGCGAATACCGAGCGGGTCGCCCGTTTCTGGTGCGAGGTGCTGGGGTACTCCCTGACGCTGCCTTCCGAGGGGGAGGGCTCGTGGGCCGTGTGTTCCGACCCGACGGGCGAGGGCCCGCGGATGTACTTCCAGCAGGTGCCCGAGGGCAAGGTCGCCAAGAACCGGGTGCATCTCGACGTGCGGGTCGGCACCGGGCTCGTGGGCGATGAGCGGCTGGCCGTCCTGGAGGCCGAACGCGATCGGCTGGTCGCGCTCGGGGCGGTGTGCACGAAGGTGCTGTATGCCGACGAGGAGAACGAGTCGTGCATCAACATGCAGGACGTCGAGGGCAACGAGTTCTGTCTCGACTGAGCGTCGTCGACCGGGGCCCCTCGGGGCGGCGGGGGTGTCAGCGCCGCCTGCCATGCTGCACGCATGGCATCTCCCGGCTCCCGTACGAAGACGACCGAGGTGTGGTTGCTGCCCGAGGACGAGCGGGACGTCGGGCGGCGCATCGGTGAGGTGCTGCCCCGGGCCGGGTGGCTGTGCAGCCATCCGGGCCCGAAGGGGCTTCATCAGGTGCACCTGCACCCATCGCTCGGGGAGGCCCTGGACTGCGGCGGCTGTCAGGCGTTCCTGCTGCTGCCGGAGGGGGGCCGGGGGCCCGAGGGCGTCCAGGTTGCCGAGGGGGCCGTTGCCGGTCCCGCCCTCACCCACTCCGCCGTGCTGCAGCTCCTGTGCTCGCGCCGGTTCCGGGACGACGAGGGCGAGGCCATCGAGGCCGGCCGCCTCGCGGTGCGCTGGTACGAACCGGAGGTCGGGCCGGAACGGCACCGGCTCCTGACCGACCAGACGCGCCTGGCCTGGCAGGCCCTCCGGTCGGCGACCCGTCCGGCGCCCGTCGAGACCCCGGACGGCCGCCGGGTTTCCGGCCTGCGGATCGGCTCCGCCGCGTACGACCTCGTGGCCGGTACCGGGATGGCGCTGACCAGGGGAGGCTCCCAGCGCCTGCGACTGGTCGCAGGGCGCATCGCCGGCGGTGGGCGGGGCGCGTCGGCCGCCGGGTGACCGCGCGCACGAGAGAGGGGGCCCGCGTGACGCGGACCCCCTTCGTCGGTGCTGCCGGACCGGGCTACTTCTTGAAGGAGTAGTCCATGATCTTCTTCATGTCCGCGGAACGGTTGGCCGCGCTCGTGGAGGCGAGCACCGTGCCGACGATGGTCTTGCTGCCGCGGGTCGCGGCGAAGACCAGGCAGTACTTGGCCGTCGGGCCGGAGCCGGTCTTGATGCCGATCGCACCGCTGTAGCTGCTGAGCATGGTGTTGGTGTTGGTCCACGACATGTAGCGGTAGCCGCCGGACTTCGTGGTGACCTTCTGCTTGGTCGACTTGGTCTTGACGATCGAGCGGAAGGTGGAGTTCTTCATCGCGTTGCCGGCGAGCTTCGTCAGGTCGCGCGGCGTCGAGTAGTTCGAGCCGTTCCCTATGCCGTCGAACGAGTCGAAGCGGGTGTTCTTCAGCCCGAGGGACTTGGCCTGGGCGTTCATCTTGCCGATGAACGACTTCACGCGGGCCGCGCGGGTGGTGCCGGAACCGAACTTGTCGGCCAGCGCGTAGGCGGCGTCGCAGCCGGACGGCAGCATCAGGCCGTACAGGAGCTGGCGGACGGTGACCTTGTCACCCACGATGAGGCGGGCCGACGAGGCGCCCTTGGAGACGATGTAGTCGCTGTACGCCTTCTGGATCGTGACCTTGGAATCCAGGTTCAGGTTCTTCTGCGACAGCACCACCTTGGCCGTCATGATCTTGGTGGTGGAGCCGGTGGAACGACGGGTGTCCGCGCCCTTGGCGAACAGGGACTTCGCGGTGCCGTTGTTCATCGTGTAACCGCCGGCGGCGGTGATCTTCGGGGTGGGCGGCGTGGCGGCCTGCGCCGAGGAGGCGAACACGCCGCTCGCGATGACGGCACCCGCGGTCAGGGCCACGGTGGCGGAGGCGGTGACGCGGTTTATGCCCTTGATGCCGATTTTCAACTGAAAGCTCCAAATGCCCCTTGAATGCGGCCGCATGAAGGTGCCGCTCGGTGATGAGACTCATGAGGTCGGGGGATGGATGTGCTGATTCCTGGGGCAATTTCGGGCTGTGGGTGATTTCCGGCCGGGGGTCTCGGGCTGGGGGTCGGTCGGGGTGCCGGGTGGGGACGACCGGGGTCTCGGCCGGGGCGCCGGCCGGAGTGCCGGGCGACTCCCGGCCGGTCCGCATCCTGGACAGGTTTCCTCATGTACGCATGTTGTATCTATGCTGTGCGCATGCCTGCCGCGCCCTCGACCGTGAAGCCCTCCGGGAAGTCCACCGAAAAGACCGTCGCGAAGACCGTGACCAAGACGGCCGCGAAGGCGGTCGTGAAGCGGCCGCCCGCCGCCGAGCGCGTCTACGCCCACATCAAGGAGGCGGTCCTGGACCGCCGTTACGAGGGCGGCACGCTCCTCACCGAGGGCGATCTCGCCGAGGCCGTCGGCGTCTCCCGCACCCCGGTGCGCGAGGCGTTGCTGCGGCTGGAGGTCGAGGGGCTGATCAAGCTGTACCCGAAGAAGGGCGCCCTGGTGCTTGCCGTCTCCGCCCAGGAGATCGCGGACGTGGTGGAGACCCGGCTGCTCGTGGAGGAGTTCGCGGCCCGCAAGGCCGTGCCCGCCTCCCCGCGGCTGATCGCCCGGCTGGAGGAGCTCCTGGAGGAGCAGCGGCTGCTGGCCGAGGCCGGGGACCTGGCCGAGGTGTCCGTGAAGGACCGCTGCTTCCACGCCGAGATCGTGCGCAACGCGGGCAACGAGATCCTCTCGCGCCTCTACGACCAGCTGCGCGACCGGCAGCTGCGGATGGGCGTCGCCGTGATGGAGGCGCATCCGGACCGGATCGCCGCCAACATCACCGAGCACGGCGAGCTGCTGGAGGCGATCAGGGCCGGTGACGCGGAGGGCGCCGCGCAGGTCGTGCGCCACCATGTCGGCCGGGTCAAGGTGCTGATCAGGGGTGAGGACCGGTGAGTTCCGCCGCCGCTCCCACCCTGTCCCTGCCCGGTGATCCCCCCGGCGGCCGACGTGCCGTGCGGGTCTGGGGCATCGGCGTCGCCGTCTACTTCGTCGCCATCATCTTCCGCACCAGCCTGGGCGTCGCCGGGCTCGACGCCGCCGACCGGTTCCACGTCAACGCCTCCGCCCTCGCCACCTTCTCCATCCTCCAGCTGCTCGTCTACGCGGGCATGCAGATACCCGTCGGCCTGATGGTCGACCGCCTCGGCACCAAGAAGGTCCTCACCCTGGGGGCCGTCCTGTTCACCCTCGGGCAGCTCGGCTTCGCGCTGTCCCCCTCGTACGGCATGGCGCTGGCCTCCAGGGCGCTGCTGGGCTGCGGCGACGCGATGACGTTCATCAGCGTGCTGAGGCTCGGGGCGCGCTGGTTCCCGGCCCGGCGCGGCCCGCTGATCGGGCAGATCGCGGCGCTCTTCGGGATGGCGGGCAACCTCGTCTCGACGCTCCTGATCGCGCGGTCCCTGCACGGGCTCGGCTGGACCACCACCTTCGTCGGCAGCTCGATGGCCGGCGTCGTCGTCCTCGTACTCCTGATGCTGTTCCTGAAGGACCACCCCGAGGGCCACGAGCCGCCGCCCGTCGAGCGGGCGGGTGCCGCCTATGTGCGCGGGCAGATCGCGGACGCCTGGCGGGAGCCCGGTACCCGGCTCGGCATGTGGGTGCACTTCACCACGCAGTTCCCGGCGATGGTGTTCCTGCTGCTGTGGGGGCTGCCGTTCCTGGTCGAGGCTCAGGGGCTGAGCCGGTCGGCCGCCGGTGAGCTGCTCACCCTGGTGGTGCTCTCCAACATGGCGTTCGGGCTGGTCTACGGGCAGATCGTGGCCCGTCACCACGCCGCCCGCGCCCCGCTGGCCCTGGGCACGGTCGCGGTCACGGCGCTGCTCTGGGCCTCGGCCGTCTTCTTCCCGGCCGACCGGGCGCCGATGTGGCTGCTGATCGTCCTGTGCGTGGTGCTCGGCGCGTGCGGCCCGGCCTCGATGATCGGCTTCGACTTCGCCCGGCCCGCCAACCCTCCGGAGCGGCAGGGCACCGCATCGGGCATCGTCAACATGGGCGGCTTCATCGCCTCGATGACCACGCTCTTCGCCATCGGCGTCCTGCTCGACGCGACCGGCGACAACTACCGGATCGCGTTCTCCTCGGTCTTCGTGCTGGAGGCGATCGGCGTCGTCCAGATCCTGCGACTGCGCTCCAGGGCCGCGCACCGGGAGCGGGAGCACCACGTGATCAGCCGCGTGGAGGCCGTGCACGTGCCGGTGTGAGGCCCCGCGCCCGGGCCCGGTTCGACTGGCGGCGCCCGTCCTCGCGCGGCGGGCGCCGCCGATCACCGATCACAGCTCACCGCACCGCGGAGCGCCTCACGGGGTGACGGCGAAGTTCCGCAGGATCGCTTCCGCCAGGTCCTGGTCGCCCTCGATCTTGAGCCGGTCGGCGACCGCGCCCGGCCGCACCCGCCCGCAGGCGAGACGGAAGTACGTCTCCCAGTCCATCGCCAGCGTCACCGCGGGGCCGAGCGAGGGCGAGCCGTCCACCGAACCGCGGCCCTCCGCGTCGACCCTGACGGTGCGCAGGAACTCCAGCGGCCCGCTCACATCGAGCACGATCGCCGTGTGGGGCGGGGCCCCGGCGTCCTTGGCGACCACCTTCGGCAGCGCTTCGAGCAGGACGTCCCGGACGACGGTGGCGCCGGGGGAGTCCAGGTTGCCGGGCCGGACCAGCGCCGTCCGCAGGTCCTGCTCGTGCACCCAGACGTCGAAGACCCGCATCCGCAGTGCCAGTTCGAGGGTCTGCTCGGCGCCCAGCGGGGCCCGGACCATGGTCTCGGGGGCACGTGTCTCGTTGCGCAGCTGACGCGCGCGGCGAATGATCGTGTATTCCAGCTCGGAGGTCATCTCCGGCGCGGTGTGGTGGCGCCGCACATCGACCTGCATCTCCATGTAGCGGGCGAAGTCGCTCTGCACGTGGTAGAGGTCGCGGGGCAGGGAGTGGATCGGGCGCGGGTCGCCGAGCTGCTCGCACTCCATGCCGATGATGTGCGAGACGACATCGCGCACCGACCAGGCGGGGCACGGTGTTCTGCGGTTCCACTCCCCCTCGGGGAGCGACTTCACCAGCTCGGCTATCGACTCGATGGAGTGGGTCCAGGCATCGGCATAGGTCTGGAGGCTGGGATGGACGGTCACGGGACCCCTCGTGCGGTTCTGCGGTGCATGGGCTGGAGTGCTGGGCGCGGGCGGCGGCGGACTGCGTGGGAGGTTCGATCGCTAAGTTACGCTGCGATCAGGCACCCCGGCAGTGCTTTCGTGTGACGATCGTAGGCCGTGTTGACGGCTTGAACGCCAGGACGGTGGTAGTGTGCGCGCCTCCCTCATCCAGATCGCAGTAGACCCGGACGAATCCGTCGACTCCCGCAGACGGCGGGCGGCTTCGCTGGTCGCCTCCCGCCGCGGCGCGGATCTGGTGGTCCTTCCCGAGCTCTGGCCGGTCGGTGCCTTCTCGTACACCGAGTTCGAGAAGGAGGCCGAGCCGCTCCGGGGCCCCACCCACGACATCATGGCGAAGGCCGCCGCCGACGCCGGGATCTGGCTGCACGCCGGCTCCGTCGTCGAGCGGGCCCCCGACGGCACCCTCTACAACACCTCGCTCGTCCTCACCCCCGAGGGCGAGCTGGCCGCCGCGTACCGCAAGGTGCACCGCTTCGGCTTCGACAAGGGCGAGGCGGTCATGATGGGCGCCGGCGACGAGCTGGTCACGGTCGCCCTGCCGCAGACCGTGCTCGGCCTCGCCACCTGCTACGACCTGCGCTTTCCCGAGCTGTTCCGGGGCCTGGTGGACGCGGGCGCCCAGACACTGGTCGTCGCCGCGGGCTGGCCCGAGCGCCGCCGCGCCCACTGGACGCTGCTGGCCCGCGCCCGCGCGGTGGAGAACCAGTCGTACGTCCTGGCCGTCGGCTGCGCGGGCACCCACGCCGGTATCGAGCAGGCCGGGCACAGCATCGTCGTCGACCCCTGGGGCGAGGTGCTCGCGGAGGCGGGCGCGGACGAGGAGGTGCTCGACGTGGAGTTCGACCCGGGGGCGGTGGCGGAGACCCGTGAGCAGTTCCCGGCCCTCAAGGACCGCCGCCCGGGCCTGGGATCTGCCCGTCCCTGACCCCGCCCGCTTCCGGGAAGTGCCTTGCCCTGAGCGCCTCTTCGGGCCGTTTCACGTGAAACCGGCCGGGTCCGGGCACCGCGAATCGGGCGGGCACTGCGAAATCGGTCAGGCACCGTGAACCGGCCGAGCACCGCGAGATCGGCCGGATTCAGCCGTCGCGTTCCTTGTCCGCGAGGACGATGACGCAGATCGCCACGGCGAGGAGCAGCGCCGCGTCCGCGTCCTCGCGCACGATGTCGATCCCGTAGGTGTCCCGGACGGTCAGCCACCGCCGGGAGATCTGGGCCAGCAGCTCCCCGTCGTACTCGATGGCGAACTCGCGGTCCAGGATCCTGCCGCTGACGTCGAGCACGGTGCCGTCCGCCAGCGTCACCCGGTAGTGGTTGCGCAGCAGCGACAGCCGTTTGCGCCTGATCTCGGCGAGCTGTTCGCCGTCGCGCTCGACGACCATCGTGTCGCGCAGGCTGAGCAGCTTCTGCCGGCTCCGGACCAGGACCCGGCCCGAGGCGTCCTTCAGCTCGAAGGTGTCCCGCAGCCGCATGGCCTTGCCGTCGACGAGGAAGACCTTGCGGCCGTCCGCGTCCTCGATCCAGTAGTCGTCACCGACGGCGAAGAGCCGTTCGCGCACCAGGAATCTCATGGGCCACAGGTTCCCCCAGGAACCCCCGGAAGGCCCGGACCCTCCGGAATGCGCGCGGGCCGCGGTGATGTTGACTGTCCACATGGCAACACGTGCGCGCGTCAGGGCCCCCGAACTGGTCGGCAAGGGCGGCTGGCTCAATACGGGCGACCAGCAGTACACCCTCGCCGACCTGCGAGGACGCATCGTGATCCTGGACTTTTGGACCTTCTGCTGTGTGAACTGCCTGCATGTGCTCGACGAGCTGCGCGAGCTGGAGGAGAAGCACCGCGACACCGTCGTGATCATCGGTGTGCACTCGCCGAAGTTCGTCCACGAGGCCGAGCACCGGGCCGTCGTGGACGCCGTCGAGCGGTACGGGGTGCACCACCCGGTCCTCGACGACCCGGAGCTGGCCACCTGGAAGCAGTACGCCGTACGGGCCTGGCCGACGCTCGTCGTCATCGACCCCGAGGGCTACGTCGTCGCCCAGCACGCGGGTGAGGGCCATGCGCACGCCATCGAGAAGCTGGTGGAGGAGCTGGAGGCCGAGCACGGCGCGAAGGGCACGCTGCGTCGCGGCGACGGTCCGTACGTCGCGCCCGAGCCGGTCGCCACGCACCTGCGCTTCCCCGGCAAGGCGCTGCTCCTGCCCGACGGCGGCTTCCTCGTCTCCGACACCACCCGCCACCGTCTGGTCGAGACCGGGCCGGACGGCGAAACGGTGCGCCGGCACATCGGGACGGGGAACCGGGGGCTCGTCGACGGCGGGCCCGACGGGGCCCGGTTCTCCGAGCCGCAGGGCCTCGCCGCGCTGCCCGACGGGCGGATCGTGGTCGCCGACACGGTCAACCACGCCCTGCGCGCCCTCGACCCCGCCACCGGCGGGACCACGACCCTCGCGGGCACCGGCCGCCAGTGGTGGCAGGGCTCGCCCACGTCCGGCCCGGCCCGTGAGGTCGATCTCTCCTCCCCCTGGGACGTCGCCTGGTTCGCGGACCGGCTGTGGATCGCCATGGCGGGCGTGCACCAGCTGTGGACGTACGACCCCGGAACGGGGACGGTGCGGGCCGAGGCGGGTACGACCAACGAGGGGCTGGTCGACGGACCGGCCGCCGAGGCGTGGTTCGCCCAGCCGTCCGGGCTCGCCGTGTCCGCCGACGGGACCAGGCTCTGGGTCGCCGACTCGGAGACGTCCGCCCTCCGGTACGTGGAGCGCGACGGCACCGGCTTCGCCGTCCGTACGGCGGTCGGCACCGGGCTCTTCGACTTCGGGCACCGCGACGGCGCCGCCGGACAGGCCCTGCTCCAGCACCCGCTGGGGGTGACCGCGCTGCCCGACGGGTCCGTGGCGGTCTGCGACACGTACAACCACGCGCTGCGGCGCTACGACCCCGTGGGCGACGAGGTCACCACACTGGCCACGGATCTGCGCGAGCCCAGCGACGCCGTGCTGGTCGACGGCGACCTCGTCGTCGTCGAGTCCGCCCGGCACCGGCTGACCCGGCTGCGCCTGCCCGAGGAGGCCGTACGCGTCGCCGACCGGGCGCACCGCACGCAGCGCGCGGCCACCGAGATCGCCCCGGGCACGCTCCGGCTCGACGTGGTCTTCCAGGCCCCCGCCGGGCAGAAGCTGGACACCCGGTACGGCCCCTCGACCCGGCTGCTGGTCTCGGCGACCCCGCCCGATCTGCTGGCCGGCGGCGCGGGGGCCGGCACCGACCTGTTCCGCGACCTGGTCCTCGCCGACGGCGTCACCGAGGGCGTGCTGCACGTGTCGGCGATGGCGGCCTCCTGCGACGACGACCCGGCCAACGAGTACCCGGCCTGCCACGTCCACCAGCAGGACTGGGGGGTTCCGGTTCGGGTGGGTGCCGGGGGAGCGCCCCGGCTGCCGCTGGTGCTGGCGGGAATGGACGAACAGGCCTGAGCCGCCGGGCCTGAGGGCTGAAACGCTGGGATGCCGGGCCGGGGACGCCGGGCCTGAAGCACGGGGATGCCGGGGTCGGGTTCCGGTAGGGCGGGCGGGGCTTCCGGACCGGCAGGTTCGGGTCCTGCCGGCCCGGACCCCACCCCCCGGGTGACCGGACCCCACCCCCCGGCGCGATCCGGCTCCGGTGGTCCCGACCGGCAGTTCGGGGTCTGCCGGTCGGAACCTGTTCCGTCGGGACCCGCTGGGTCGGGCCCGACAGCTCCGAGGCCGTCCGCGCCGATTCTGGGCGCCGCCGCTCACGTTCCGCTGTCGTAATACTGACGTTCCGCTGATGTCCGGGCCCGGCCGCACCAGGGCCGACGCATGATCCACGGCGCACCGGGCGCGGGGCACGGTACACGGTCCACGGCCCCCGGGGCGCGCGGGGGCGCGGAACCATCCGTGCGCGGGAGGCCGGATCCCCCGCGCACGCGCGGGTCACCTGTCGTCGGTGAGCCGGTGGAGGGCCTCCTCGTACCGCTTGCGGTACTCCGGTCGCGCCGTCACCCGCAGCAGCGCTTCGAGGGCCCGGACCGCGCCCTCGTCGTAACCGGTGCGCTCCGCCTCCCCGGCCGCCCGGTCCAGCAGCTGGATGCCCTCCTCCTCCGAACCGAGCGCCAGATGGGCCTCGCCGCTGGTGGTCAGCAGCAGCACCCGGCGGGCGACCTCCTCGTGCTCGGGGCCGAGGCCGAGCGCGGTCCGGGCGGATGCCAGGGCGTCCAGCGGCAGGTTCGCCGTGAGCTGCATCCGGGCCAGGTGCTGGAGGGCGAGCATCTCGGTGTGCGCGTCCTGTTCCGCACGGGCCAGCGCGACGGCCTGCTCGCAGTTCTCCAGCGCCGTGTCCAGCTCCCCCTGCTCGGCCTGGACGGCGGCCAGGTTGATCAGCGCGGTCGCCTCGCCGAGCCGGTCGCCGGACTGCCGGGCGAGGCCGGGCGAACGCTCCAGCAGGGCGATCGCCTCGGCGGTCCTGCCCTCCTCGGTCAGCACCCAGCCCAGCAGGTTGAGCACCCGCGACTCGGCGTACGGGTCGGCGTGGGCGCGGGCGGAGTCCAGTGCCAGTTCCAGCAGCGGGGACCAGTTGTCCCGCACCCGCCAGACCACCTGCGGCCACTGGAGCAGGACGATCCGCCACGCCCGGTCGTGGAATCCGGCGTTCCGGGCAGCGACGGCGGCCAGCGCCAGATCGTCGCGCTCGGTGGCCAGCCAGTGCATGGCCGTCGCCCGGTCGGCGAAGTCCCGCACGGCGGCGGGGCGGTGGTAGTCGTCCGGCAGGACGAAGCAGGGCTCGTCGCCGGGTTCGGCCGTGTCGGCGGCGGCCAGCGCGGTGGCGATGTAGTGGTCGAGGACGCCGATGAGGGCCTCGGGCCCGCTCGTGGGGTCCATGCCGCGGGCGTAGAGGCGCACCAGGTCGTGCAGCCCCCAGCGGCCGGGGGCCGTCTCGGCGACGAGGTGGGCGGTGGCGAGCCGCTCCAGCGCCGCCGCGGCGGCGACCGGGTCGGTTCCGGCGAGCGCGGCGGCCGTGTACGGGTCGAAGTGGCTGCCCGGGTGGTGGCCGAGCCGGGCGAGCTGGTGGACGGCGTCCTGCGGCAGCTGCTGCACGGTCAGCCGCAGCGCGGCCGAGACGCCGGTGTCGTCCACGTCGAGGTACGTCAGCCGGCTGCGCTCGTCGGCCAGTTCGTCGGCGAGGCCGGCCAGGGTCCGGGTCGGGCGCCCCGCCAGCCGGGCCGCGGTGACCCGCAGCGCGAGCGGCAGCCCCCCGCAGAGTTCGGCGAGCCGGCGGGCCGCGACCGGTTCGGCCAGGACCCGGTCCTCGCCGAGCACACCGGCGAGCAGGGCGGTGCCGTCCGGCGGTTCGAGGACGTCGAGCGGTACGGGACGGGCGGCGTCCGAGGCGATGAGGCCCTCCAGCCGGTGCCGGCTGGTGACCAGGGTGACGCAGTCGCTGCCGCCCGGCAGCAGCGGCCGGACGGCGGCGGAGTCGCGGGCGTTGTCGAGGACGACGAGCAGCCGGCGCCCGTCGGTCAGCGAGCGGAAGAGCGCCGCCGCGGCGGCGACGGACTCCGGGACGCGGCGCGGTGCGACCCCGAGCGCCAGCAGGAACTCGCGCAGCACCTCGATGGCCGCGGGCTCGCCGGTGTCGCTGAACCCGCGCAGATCGGCGAAGAGCCGTCCGTCCGGGAAGGCGGCGGAGTTGCGGTGCGCCCACTGCACGGCCATCGCGGTCTTCCCCACCCCGGCCGGTCCGGTGACCAGGCAGACGGGTGCCTCGCCCGCCGCGGCCCGGGTCAGCGCGGCCAGCTCGGCGGTCCGGCCCTGGAAGCCGCGGGGTGCGCGGGGCAGCAGGTCGGTGGGGTGCGGGGCGCCGCCGAGGGGCGACAGCGGGAGGGGCCGGGCCGCCGCGGGCGCGCGGACGGCGGCCGTGTCACCGCCCGCGTCGGAGCCCATCCCGGAACCCGCTCCGGAACACGTGTCACCGGCCGGCCGGGCCGTCGAACCGGCGACCGTGCCCGCCACCGCCCCGGCCCCGGAGGCTGGAACGCCGGCCGAGGGAACGGCCGCCGGGCCCGCCGCGGTCCCGGCTCCGGACGCGTCGGCCGCAGTACCGCCCCCGGCACGGAGGCCGGGGCCGGGGCCGCCGTTCGTCCGGGCCGGGCCGGGCGCCGCACCCCGGCCGTCGGGCGCGTTCCGTGCGGTGCCCGGCCCCGGGTCGCCGCGCAGGATCAGCGCGTACGCGTCGGCCAGCTCGTGCCCCGGGTCGATGCCCAGCTCGTCGGCGAGCAGCCGCCGCGTGCGGTGGAACCAGTCCAGCGCCTCGGACTGGCGCCCCGCCCGGTACAGCGCCGTCATCAGCCCCGCCGCCAGCGACTCCCGCATCGGGTGCGTGACCGCTTCGGCCCGCAGCACCGACGCGGCCCGGTTGTGCTCCCCCAGCTCCGAGTAGGCGCGCGCCAGCTGCTCGACCGTGGCCAGCCGCGACTCCTCCAGCGAGTGCGCGGCGGCCTGGAGCGGCGGCCCGGCGAACGCGCCGCTGAGCGCGGGGCCCTGCCACAGGGACAGCGCCTCCTTGAACATCAGCACGGCGTCGGCGGGGTTGCGCTGTCCCCGCGCCAGCGTCAGCAGCTCCTCGAACCGCTGCGCGTCCAGCAGGGTCTCCGGCAGCCGCAGCACGTACGCGTCGCCGAGGGTGACCAGCTCCACCCCGTACGCCTCCGCGTCCGCGCCGACCAGGAGGGCGCGCAGCCGGGAGACGTGTCCCTGAATGACGCTGCGGGCGTGCAGCGGCGGCTCGTCGGCCCACAGGGAGCCCGTCAGCCTCGCCATGGAGACGGGGGTGTTCGCGGACAGCAGCAGCGCGGCGAGCAGGCTGCGGCGCTTGGCGGGGCCGAGGGGGAGGGGCCCGGTGTGCGTGTCGACGGAGACGGTGCCGAGCAGCCGGAACTCCACGGGCGGCTTTCCTTCCGGGCCGGACGCGCCCATGGCCGGGCAGCGGGAAAGTCCCAGGATATCGGGGCTCCGAGGGGCTCACCGAGAGCACCCGCAGCCCACAGCCGCCCGCAGCCGCCTGGAGCCCGCAGCCGCCCGCCGCCCGCAGCCGACGGGCAGGGCGACGGGGCAGCGGGCGGCGGAACTCGACTCAGGCGTCGAAACCCGACTCGGGCGGCGGGGCGGGGATCAGCCCGTCAGGAACGCCGCCATCGCGTTGGCCAGCAGGTACGGGTCGTCCGAACCGCACAGCTCACGGGCGCTGTGCATGGACAGGATCGCGACCCCGATGTCCACCGTCTGGATGCCGTGCCGGGCGGCGGTGATCGGGCCGATCGTGGTGCCGCACGGCATCGAGTTGTTGGAGACGAACGTCTGCCACGGCACGTCCGCCTTCCGGCACGCCTCCGCGAACACGGCCCGGCCGCTGCCGTCGGTCGCGTACCGCATGTTGACGTTGACCTTGAGGATCGGTCCGCCGTTGACCACCGGGTGGTGGGTCGGGTCGTGGCGCTCGGCGTAGTTGGGGTGGACCGCGTGACCGGTGTCGGAGGAGAGGCAGACGGTCCCGGCGAAGGCCCGCGCCCGGTCCTCGTACGCGCCGCCGCGTGCGAAGACGGAACGCTCCAGAACCGTGCCGAGCAGCGGCCCGTCGGCGCCGGTGTCGGACTGCGAGCCGTTCTCCTCGTGGTCGAAGGCGGCCATGACCGGGATGTACGGGAGCTCGTCGTCCGGCTGCCCGGCGACGGCGGCGAGCGCGGCGGTCGCCGCGTGCACCGAGAGCAGGTTGTCCATCCTGGGCCCGGCCAGCAGCTCGCGGTCCCGGCCCAGGTAGGCGGGGGGTTCGACGGCGTGCGGCATCAGGTCCCAGCCGGTCACGTCCTCGGCGGCGACGCCCGCCTCCTCGGCGACGAACCGGATCAGGTCGCCCTCCGCCACCTCGCCCAGGCCCCAGATCGGCTGCATGTGCTTCTGCCGGTCCAGCTTCAGCCCGTCGGGGTTGGCCGACCGGTCCAGGTGCACGGCCAGCTGCGGCACGCGCAGCAGCGGCCGGTCGATGTTCACCAGTCGGTGGGTGCCGTCCCGCAGCGAGATCCGGCCGGCGAGGCCGAGGTCCCGGTCGAGCCAGGTGTTGAGCAGCGTCCCGCCGTAGATCTCCACGGCGACCTGCCGCCAGCCGTGCGCCCCGGTGTCGGGCAGCGGCTTGACCCGCAGGTTCGGCGAGTCGGTGTGCGCCCCGATGATCCGGAACGGGGTGTGCGCCCCGGCGCCCTCCGGTACGTACCAGGCCACGATCGCGCCGCCGCGCAGCACGTACTTCCCCCCGGTACTGCCGTCCCAGGCCGCGGTCTCCTCGACCTGCCGGAACCCCGCCTTCTCCAGGCGCCCGGCCGCGGTGGCCACGGCGTGGTACGGGGAGGGGGAGGCCATCAGGAAGGCCTGGAGATCGTCGGTGTGGCCGCGGTCGAAGCGGGGGGAGGAACTCATGTTCCTCACTGTAACGAGACCGGACCGGAGGGCTTCACTTCCGTCCCCGGAGGGCGTCCGCCCAATGGCCGTCCGATGTCCGGTCAGCGCCCCTTCACCGCCCACTCGCTTCCTGCTCGCTGCCCGCTCACTGCCCGGAGACCTTCGCGGAGGGTTTCTCCCCGTTCTGTGCCTGCTGCGCCCGCTCGGCGAACATGGTGGCGAACGCCTGGACCCGCTCGTCGGGGACGGTCTTCTTCCCCGGGGTGCCGGTGCTGATGCCCAGGACGGTCGTCCCGACCCGGAGCTGCGCGATCGTGGCCGGTCCGCCCAGGGTGCCGACGGCGGCGCGGTTGGCCTCCCGGTCGTCGCCGATGTCGCCCAGGTCCACCTTCCGGGCGTCCATGCCGACCCGGTCCCCGCCGTACCACTCGATCAGGACGTCGTGGGCGGCGGCTGCGGTCTTCTCGTCCTCGTAGGCGAGGACCCAGAAGTTCAGCGTGGTCCCGTCCGGCTTCCGCACGAAGGCCGAGGTGCCCCAGGACGTGACCGGGGCGCAGGCCGTCTTCCGCTTCTCCTTCGTGTCGGCCGTGCAGACCGGCGGCGGGAAATCGGCCACCGGTTTCTGGGCCTCGGGCTTCATGTAGTTCCGCCAGCCCGGTACGGCTTTCGCGTCCGGCAGCACGGAGGCGACCTGCTTCCGGTCGAGCGCCGCCGCCTCGGCGTCGTCCCCGCTACCGCAGCCCGCGAGCAGCAGCAGCGCCGCCCCGGCCGCCAGGAACCCCCGGCTCACCCGGTTCTCCCGTATCCCCCGACTCCCCCGGTTCTGCCGTATCCCCGCGAAACCCTTGCCACCCATGAGTGAACCCGCCCCCTCCGGCTGTTGGACGTCCGATAGTAGAGAGGAGGGCCGGTGCGGCGGGACGGCACCAGGTCTACAGCCGGTCGATGGCGGTCAGGTCGATGTCGATGTCGTACGGGACGGAGAGCTTCAGCCGGTCGCGGTGGACCCCGGTCGGGGCGTACGTCCCGCTCACCGCGTCGCACTCGTACGTCCACACCACGGGCCGGTCGTGCGCGCCGTCCATCTCGACCCGCCAGAAGTGCGGGATGCCCGCCGCCGCGTACTTGTGGGGCTTGGTGTCGCGGTCGCGGTCCTCGGAGTCGGGGGAGACCACCTCGACGGCGAGCAGGACGTCGGCGGCCTCGTAGCGGGTCTGGCGCTGGTCCTTGTCCGCCTCGGCCGTCACCACGACGAGGTCGGGTTCCGGGACATTGCGCCTGCCGAGCACGACGGCCATCTCCCGACGGACGCGCAGATCTTCCGGAACGTGACTGCGCAGCCCCTGTTCCAGCAGATACATCGCCAGCGTGTGGAACTTCCGCTGCGGACTCACGAAAACCAGACTCCCGTCGATCAGCTCTGCGTGCGGCGGGAGGTCGAGCGTGAAGAATTCGTCCACGGTCCAGCCGTCCGGCGGTGGGACCGGCCACGTGGAATCGTCGCGCCGCGACTGCGACGCTTCGGGCAGTGCCTCGGCGGTCATGGTTCCTCCCATGGACGGGATTCTGAGCCCTGCCGTCAGCGTACCCAGCTGATACGACAGCACCGCCACCCGAAAGCGTGTCCGGGTGGCGGCGCGTGTTGACGATCTTGAACGGCGGCTAGAAGGCGGCCTCGTCCAGCTCCATCAGCGAGTTGTCGACGGCTTCGGCGAGCGCGCGCTCGGTCGAGACGCCCGGCAGGACGTTCGCGGCGAAGAACTTCGCGGCGGCGATCTTGCCCCGGTAGAACGCGACGTCCTTGCCGGTCGCGGTCGGCAGCTTCTCGGCCGCGACGGCGGCGCCCTTGAGCAGCAGGTAGCCGACGACGACATCGCCGGAGGCCATCAGCAGGCGGGTGGTGTTGAGGCCCACCTTGTAGATGTTCTTGACGTCCTCGCCGGTCGCGGTGAGGTCGGTGATCATCGTGCCGACGATCGCCTCCAGGTCGACGGCCGCCTTGGCGAGCGAGTCCAGCGCACCGGCCAGCTCCTCGTTGCCCTGGGCGCCGGCGAGGAACTTCTTGATCTCCTCGGCGAGGGTGTTCAGCGAGGCGCCCTGGTCGCGGACGATCTTCCGGAAGAAGAAGTCCTGGCCCTGGATCGCGGTCGTGCCCTCGTACAGCGTGTCGATCTTGGCGTCACGGATGTACTGCTCGATCGGGTACTCCTGGAGGTACCCGGAGCCGCCGAAGGTCTGGAGCGACTGCGCCAGCTGCTCGTACGACTTCTCGGAGCCGTAGCCCTTCACGATCGGGAGCAGCAGGTCGTTGAGGCCGTGCAGCGCCTTCGCGTCCTCGCCCGCGGCCTCCTTCTCCTGGATCGCGTCCTGGACGGTGGCGGTGTACAGCACGAGGGAGCGCATGCCCTCCGCGTACGCCTTCTGCGTCATGAGGGAGCGGCGCACGTCGGGGTGGTGCGTGATGGTGACCTTGGGGGCGGTCTTGTCCATGAACTGCGACAGGTCCGTGCCCTGGACGCGCTCCTTGGCGTACTCCAGCGCGTTCAGGTAGCCGGTCGACAGGGTCGCGATCGCCTTCGTGCCGACCATCATGCGGGCGAACTCGATGATGCGGAACATCTGGCGGATGCCGTCGTGCTTGTCGCCGATCAGCCAGCCCTTGGCGGGGTGCTTGTCGCCGAAGGTCATCTCGCAGGTGTTGGACGCCTTGAGGCCCATCTTGTGCTCGACGTTGGTCGCGTACACGCCGTTGCGCTCGCCCAGCTCGCCGGTGGTCCAGTCGAACTCGAACTTCGGGACCAGGAAGAGGGAGAGGCCCTTCGTGCCGGGGCCGGCGCCCTCGGGGCGGGCCAGCACGTAGTGGAGGATGTTCTCGGACATGTCGTGCTCGCCCGAGGTGATGAAGCGCTTCACGCCCTCGATGTGCCAGGAGCCGTCCGCCTGCTCGACGGCCTTCGTGCGGCCCGCGCCGACGTCGGAACCGGCGTCCGGCTCGGTCAGCACCATCGTCGAGCCCCACTGCTTCTCGACGGCGATCTCGGCGATCTTCTTCTGCGCCTCGTTGCCCTCCTCGAAGAGGATGCCGGCGAACGCCGGGCCGGAGCAGTACATCCAGATGGCCGGGTTGGCGCCGAGCAGCAGCTCCGCGTAGCCCCAGATCAGGGAGCGCGGCGAGGTGGTGCCGCCGATCTCCTCGGGCAGGCCCAGACGCCAGTACTCGGAGTCCATGAACGCCTTGTACGACTTCTTGAAGGCCGCCGGGACCGGGGCGGTGTTGGTCTCCGGGTCGAAGACCGGCGGGTTGCGGTCGGCGTCCGCGAAGGACTCGGCCAGCTCGTTCTCCGCGAGGCGGGTGACCTCCTCGAGGATGCTCTTCGCCGTCTCGACGTCCATCTCGGCGAACGGACCGGTGCCGTACGTCTTGTCGCGACCGAGGACCTCGAAGAGGTTGAACTCGATGTCGCGGAGATTCGACTTGTAGTGCCCCATGGAAGGCTCCGTAATCAATAGCGGTGGCGCGCGGCGCCCCGGGGGTCGGGGTGCGGGCCGGACGGGCGACGAGCCGACGTGCGTATATCAGCTGACCTCTACGATGATGCTACCCGTCAGTAATAAGACGCAACCCCTCAAGGCCCCGATGTGTCCGATTACTCTTTGCGGCATGTACGGCTACGACCAGAACCCGGGCGCACAGCAGCAGATGGGTGGCGGCTACGGCGAGCAGCCGCTGTATCCGGAGCCCTCGCCGCCGTCCCTGGGGGACGCGGTGCGTGCCTTCACGACCGGCTCGCTGTCCGCCGAGGACTTCCAGCAGATCTTCGCGACGTCGAAGGTCTACTGCCCGCGCGGCGACAATCCCGGGTTCCTGGCGCTGCACAACACCCAGCAGCCGGTGATCCCGATGTTCACCACGCTCAAGGAGCTGCGGCGGTACGCGGGCAAGGAGTCCAAGTACTTCGTGATCACCGGCGCCGAGGTGATCGACCTGCTGCCGACCGGCTACGGCTTCGTCCTCGACATGGAGGGCGAGCACCGCATGGTCTTCGACGCGAAGGCCGTGGAGCAGATGGTCGACTTCGCGATGCGCCGCATGTACGGCTGACGCGCCGCCGCGCGTGCGGCTGACGGGGCGCCGCGCGTGCGGCTGACGGGGCGCCGCGCGTGCGGCTGGCGTGTTGCGTGTACGGCTGAGGCGTCGCGGGAGTGCGGTCGGCAGCCGAGTGGAATCGCCGAAAAACAGGGCCTGTACCGATCGGTACAGGCCCTTCTCGTCGTGCGCGGGGCGGTGCGGGAATGGATGGGGCCTTGCAAGATGTTCACTGTTCAACTAAATTGGGGGAAGACCAAGCCGGAGGTGGCTCCCATGCCCGCAGTGACTGTCGAAAACCCGCTGACCCTGCCCAAGGTGGTCGCCCCGGGCGACGCCACGGCCCGTCCCGTGCTCGCCGTCACCACGGCGCCGAGCGGGTTCGAGGGCGAGGGCTTCCCGGTTCGCCGTGCGTTCGCCGGGATCAACTACAAGTACCTCGACCCGTTCATCATGATGGACCAGATGGGCGAGGTGGAGTACGCGGCCGGCGAGCCGAAGGGAACGCCCTGGCACCCGCACCGCGGCTTCGAGACCGTCACGTACCTGATCGACGGGACCTTCGTCCACCAGGACTCCAACGGCGGCGGCGGCACCATCCGCAACGGCGACACCCAGTGGATGACCGCGGGCTCCGGCCTCCTGCACATCGAGGCCCCGCCGGAGTCCCTCGTGATGTCGGGCGGCCTCTTCCACGGCCTCCAGCTCTGGGTGAACCTGCCCCGGGCCGACAAGATGATGGCCCCCCGCTACCAGGACATCCGCGGGGGCCAGGTCCAGCTCCTCACCTCCCCGGACGGCGGCGCGCTGCTCCGCGTCATCGCCGGTGAGCTCGACGGGCACGAGGGCCCCGGCATCACCCACACCCCGATCACGATGATCCACGCCACCGTGCGCCCCGGCGCCGAGGTGACCCTGCCGTGGCGCGAGGACTTCAACGGACTCGCGTACGTGATGGCGGGCCGCGGCAGTGTCGGTGCGGAGCGCCGCCCCGTGCACATGGGGCAGACGGCGGTCTTCGGCGCCGGCTCCTCGCTGACCGTCCGCGCGGACGAGCAGCAGGACGGCAACACCCCGGACCTGGAGGTCGTGCTGCTCGGCGGCCGGCCGATCCGCGAGCCGATGGCGCACTACGGGCCGTTCGTGATGAACAGCCAGGCCGAGCTGAAGCAGGCGTTCGAGGACTTCCAGGCCGGCCGCCTCGGCACGGTGCCCGCCGTCCACGGCATGTGAGGTCCGTGGTTCGCAGTCGGTGGTCGGTGATTCGTGACGAGTGAGGGGCCGTCGGGCCGGGTGACGGGTCCGGCCCACGGTCCGCGGTGCCGGGCGTCCTCGACGGGGGCGCCCGGCACCGGCGTGTGACGGCCCGCCACCCGTACGGCTCCGCAGGCGGGACACGGCCCCCGCGCCGTGGTCGGCTGGGAGGGTGCAGACCGACAAACCCCTTCTGCCCGACGCGGCACGGCGCACGGCCGCCTGGTGCGTCGTCGCCCTGCTCGTCACCGGGGTCGCCGCAGTCGTCATCTGGCTGTGCATCATCCTCAAGACGGCGGTCACGCCGGTGCTGCTCGCGCTGCTCGGTACGGCGCTGCTCGGCCCGGTCGACCGCCGGCTGACCGCCGCCGGTCTGAAGCGTTCGCTGTCGGCGGGCCTCACCTGCGTCCTGCTCGTCGCGGTGGTCGGCGGCGCCGGGTACATCGTCGTCACCGCGCTCGTGGACACCGGCGACCAGATCGTCCGGTCGCTGAAGGACGCCGGTCAGTGGGTCATCGACCACTTCGGCATCGGCGAGAACACCGACGCGGACGACCTCGTGGCCAACGCCCGGAAGATCGTCGAGAAGTTCGGCGCGAGCGCGGCCGGCGGCATCCTCTCCGGGCTCAGCCTGGTCGGCTCGCTCGTCGCCACCAGTGTGCTCGCCCTCCTGCTGACCTTCTTCTTCCTGCGCGACTCCGACCGGGCCGCGAGCCTCGCCCACACGATCGCGCCGCGCGGCACGGGGGACCTGATCGAGGCCATGGGGCGGCGGGCCTTCGAGGCCGTCGAGGGCTTCATGCGCGGCACCACGTTCATCGCGCTGATCGACGCCGTGTGCATCACCGTCGGCCTGCTGATCCTGCAGGTGCCCGGCGCGGTGGGGCTGGGGGCACTGGTCTTCGTCGGCGCCTACATCCCCTACCTCGGGGCCTTCATCTCCGGCGCCGTCGCGGTCCTGGTCGCGCTCGCCGACCGGGGGCTGGTGATCGCGCTCTGGGCGCTGGGGGTGGTGCTCGCCGTGCAGGTGCTGGAGGGGCACGTGCTGCAGCCGGTGATCCAGAGCCGTACGGTCCAGATGCATCCCGCCATGGTCATGATCGCGATCACCGCGGGGGCCAGTGTGGCCGGGCTGCTGGGCATGCTGCTCGCGGTCCCGGTCTGCGCGGCGGCCTTCGGCGTCATCGGCGAGCTGCGCGGTGACCGCCCGGGGCCGCCGTCGGGCGCTCCGGGGAAGGACGGGACTTCCGGGGGCGGGCCGCCGGGGGACGGGACTTCCGGGGGCGGGGCCCTGCCCGGTGGTCCGTCCGTCGGTTGAGGTCGGGGCCCTGCCCGGCCGGGGGCGTCGGGAGTCAGGGAGGAGCCCGGGAGTCCGGTCGGGAGTCCCGGAGCCGGTGGGGCCGGCTCAGTTCTCGGGTACGGGTTCCGCCGCCCCCTCGGTCTCCGTCCCTCCTTCTGTCTCTGTCTCCGTCGTCCCTTCCGGTTTCGCTTCGTGCAGCTCGAACCAGATCGACTTCCCCGCGCCCCGCGGATCGACCCCCCACGTGTCGGCGAGCATCTCCATCAGGACCAGCCCCCGGCCGCTGGAGGCCATCTCGCCGGGCCGCCGCTTGTGCGGCAGTTCGTCGCTGCCGTCGGCCACCTCCACCCGCAGCCGCCGCTCGCCCTGCTCCCCCGTGGCCTGCGCGACCACCAGCGCGTCCCCGTCCGTGTGGACGAGGACGTTGGTGGCCATCTCGGAGATCATCAGCACGGCGGCGTCGACCTGCTCCGGGTCCGCCCAGTCGTGCAGCAGCTCCCGCAGCTGCTGCCGGGCCGCCGCGATCCGCTCCGGCTCGGCCTGCGCGATGGTCAGCGCGGTGCGCCGGGGCGCCGTCTGCCGGGCCGCTCCCTCGTCGCGCCGCAGCAGCAGCAACGCGATGTCGTCCTCCCGGCGGTCCGCCAGAGGGCCCGTCAGGTAGCGCGCGGCCGGCCCGTGCACGACCTGGAGGAGGGCGTCGGCGAGCTTCTCCAGGTCGGCCGTGTGCCGCTCCATGATCGGCCGCAGCCGCAACCAGCCGGAGAACATGTCGTGGCCGCCGGTCTCGATCAGCCCGTCCGTGCAGAGCATGATCGTTTCGCCGGGTTCCAGGGTGAGCCGGCTCGTCGGGTAGTCGGCGTCCGCCTCGACGCCGAGCGGCAGCCCGCCCTCGGTGCGGCGGATCACCGCGGTTCCGTCGGCGGTCGTCACCACGGGGTCGGGGTGCCCGGCCCGGGCGATGTCCAGGGTGCCGGTCTCCGGGTCGACCTCCGCGTACAGGCAGGTCGCGAAGCGCGGCCCGATCGCCTCCCCGTCCTCGTACGCGTCCGTGAGCCCGGACAGGAAGCGCGAGGCCCGGGAGAGCACCGCGTCCGGCCGGTGCCCCTCGGCGGCGTACGCGCGCAGGGCGATCCGCAGCTGCCCCATCAGCCCGGCGGCCCGCACGTCGTGGCCCTGGACGTCACCGATGACCAGGGCGATGCGGCCGTTCGGCAGCGGGATCATGTCGTACCAGTCGCCGCCGACCTGGAGTCCGCCGCCGGTCGGGATGTAGCGGGCGGCGACCGTCATGCCCGGGATCTCCGGGCCGAGGGAGGGCATCATCGAGCGCTGGAGCCCCAGCGACAGCTCCCGCTCGGTCTCGGCGACCCCGGCACGGGCCAGCGCCTGCGCGAGCATCCGGGCCACGGTCGTCAGCACGGACCGTTCGTCCGGCGAGAACGACACCGGGTGCCGGAACCCCGCCATCCAGGCACCCATGGTGCGCCCCGCCACGATCAGCGGCAGGAAGGCCCAGGACCGGCGCCCGAACCGGCTGGCGAGCGGCCAGGTGACCGGGTAGCGGCGGCGGTACTCCTCCGGCGAGGACAGGTAGATCGCCCGCCCCGTCCGTACCACCTCGGCGGCCGGGTAGTCCGTCTCCAGCGGCATGTCGTTGAACGGGTCCTCGTCGTCCACGCTGTGCCCGTGGTGCCCGGTGATCGTCAGCCGGTCGCCCGTGACGCCGAAGACCGCCAGGCCGTCCGGCGAGAACCCGGGCATGGAGAGCGAGGCGGCGACCCGCAGCACCTCCGCGGTGGACCGGGCCTCGGCCAGCGCCCGGCCCGCGTCCAGCAGGAACGCCTCGCGGGAGCGGCGCCAGTCGCCGGGGACGGGGGTGGGCGTTCCGGTGGTGCCGGGCTGCGGTTCGGTGACCTCCTGGAGGGTGCCGACCAGCACGTGGTGCGTGCCGTCCGCCTCCTCGGGCAGGATCGGCCGGGAACGGCTGCGCACGGTGCGCAGCACCCTGCCCCGGTCGTCCACGATCCGCAGCCGGGCCTCGGCGAGGGTGCCCTCGGCGAACGCGAGGCCCACCAGGCCGTGGATCTCGTTCCAGTCCACGGGGTGGAAGCGGGAACGCACCGCGGACTCGCGGAAGACACCGGCCGCCTCGGGCAGGTCGAGCAGCCGGGCGGCCTCCGCATCGAGCGTGACGGTCCCGGTTCCGCTGTCCCAGCGCCACAGGCCGGTCGCCGTCGCGGCCAGGACGTCCTCGGTGCGCATTGCCCCACTTTAAGAAGATCTGCTCCTCGAACGCCACTGTGGGCGGCCGCCCGGGGCCGGCCGCGGAGGATCGCGGGGCGGCCGCGGAGGTGGTCCGGAGGCCGGTCCGGAGGCCGGTGCGGGGCCGGTCCGCACGGCCTCTGGGCGGCCTTCGGGCGGCCCGTACTGCCCCGGACGATCTTGACCATGACAATGTCAATGAACCGGTGCGGGTGCGGGCGGTAGCCTGGGGAGGCTGAATCCACCCCGAATCGCGAAGACTGGATGAACGACGATGCATCGGTACAGGTCCCACACCTGCGGCGAGCTCCGCGCCTCTGACGTCGGCACCGACGTCCGGCTGAGCGGCTGGCTGCACAATCGCCGAGACCTGGGCGGCATCCTCTTCATCGATCTGCGCGACCACTACGGTCTGGTGCAGCTCGTGGCCCGCCCCGGCACCCCCGGCAACGAGGCGCTGGCGAAGCTCACCAAGGAGACCGTCGTACGGATCGACGGCAAGGTCTCCGCGCGCGGTGCCGACAACGTCAACCCCGAGCTCCCGACCGGTGAGATCGAGATCGAGGTCACCGAGGTCGAGGTGCTGGGCGAGGCCGCCCCGCTGCCCTTCACGATCAACACCGAGGACGGGGTCAACGAGGAGCGGCGCCTGGAGTACCGCTTCCTCGACCTGCGCCGCGAGCGCATGCACCGCAACATCATGCTGCGCTCGGCCGTCATCGCCGCCATCCGCTCCAAGATGGTGGCGCTCGGCTTCAACGAGATGGCGACCCCGATCCTCACCGCGACCTCTCCCGAGGGCGCCCGTGACTTCGTCGTCCCGTCCCGGCTGAACCCGGGCAAGTTCTACGCCCTGCCGCAGGCCCCGCAGCAGTTCAAGCAGCTGCTGATGATCTCCGGCTTCGACCGCTACTTCCAGATCGCGCCGTGCTTCCGCGACGAGGACGCCCGCGCGGACCGCTCGCCCGGCGAGTTCTACCAGCTCGACGTCGAGATGTCGTTCGTGGAGCAGGAAGACGTCTTCCAGCCGATCGAGAAGCTGATGACCGAGCTCTTCGAGGAGTTCGGCAACGGCCGCCACGTCACCTCGCCGTTCCCGCGCATCCCGTTCCGCGAGTCGATGCTGAAGTACGGCAACGACAAGCCCGACCTGCGCGCCAAGCTGGAGCTGGTCGACATCTCCGACGTCTTCGCCGACTCGGAGTTCAAGGCGTTCGCCGGCAAGCACGTCCGCGCCCTGCCGGTCCCGGACACCGCCGGCCAGTCCCGCAAGTTCTTCGACGGCCTCGGCGACTACGCCGTCCAGCACGGCGCCAAGGGCCTGGCCTGGGTCCGCGTCGGCGAGGACGGCACGCTGGCCGGTCCGATCGCCAAGTTCCTCACCGAGACCGACGTCAAGACCCTCACCGAGCGGCTGTCCCTCGTCCCCGGTCACGCCGTGTTCTTCGGCGCGGGCGAGTTCGACGAGGTCTCCAAGATCATGTCCGCCGTCCGCGTCGAGGCCGCCAAGCGCGCCGGCCACTTCGAGGAGGACGTCTTCCGGTTCTGCTGGATCGTCGACTTCCCGATGTACGAGAAGGACGAGGACACCGGCAAGATCGACTTCTCCCACAACCCCTTCTCGATGCCCCAGGGCGGCATGAAGGACCTGGAGGAGAAGGACCCGCTGGACATCCTCGCCTGGCAGTACGACATCGTCTGCAACGGCATCGAGCTGTCCTCCGGCGCCATCCGGAACCACGAGCCCGAGGTCATGCTCAAGGCGTTCGAGATCGCCGGTTACGACCGCGAGACCGTCGAGCAGGAGTTCGCGGGCATGCTCCGCGCCTTCCGCCTCGGCGCCCCGCCGCACGGTGGCATCGCCCCGGGCGTCGACCGCATCGTGATGCTGCTGGCCGACGAGCCCAACATCCGCGAGACCATCGCCTTCCCGCTCAACGGCAACGCCCAGGACCTGATGATGGGCGCCCCGACGGAGCTGGACGAGTCCCGCCTGCGCGAGCTGAACATCCAGCTCCGCAAGCCGGCCGCCGCCGCGACGGCGAAGGGCAAGGCGGACCCCAAGGACTCCGTGGCGCGGGACACCGGCGCCAAGTAAGCATCACCGGTTCCGTTTCGGTTCCACGTGAAACAGCCCCCGGCCCCCTCGGCCGGGGGCTGTTTCACCGTTCAGGCGGGCTGTCCCGGGTCGTGACCACCGACTGAGATCCCTGCCGACTCCGGGAAGGTCCGGAGAACGCGTCCACGCCTCCTCGTGGGTGCCGGGGTCAGCCGGACATGGACTTCGAGGGGCCGGTGCCGTCGGTCGGCTCACTCGTTCCGGCCGGCTTCTTTCCCCCTTGCTCCTGCGTCGGCGCCGGCAGAACGGTGAGGTACCACCTTCCGTCATCGCGGGTGATGGTGAGACTCTCGCGGTAGTCGGCGCCCTTGCTGTCCTTGGCGGTGATTTTCGCGGACCCGACGTCGGGGCCGAAGTCGTAGTCGATACGGATGTCCTCGACCTTGAGGCCGCGGCCGCCTTTTTCCTCGATGATCTTCCCGGCGTCCCGTTCGGCAGCCGGGCCGGTCGCACCGTCCAGCTTCAACAGGGCGTCCGTGTCACGTTCGTTGAGTGCGGTGATGTACGCCTCGACCGTCTCGCGGTCACCGCTCGTCTTCGGCTCGGAGCCGTCACCGCTGCACCCGGCCACGCCGAGCAGCGCGGCGAGGGCGACTCCGGCGAAGTAGCGCCTGTTCATGTGTCCCTCACAAGTGATTCGGCCTGGATGCCAGGCGGGGTCTTCAGGTCCGGTGCGCGTACCAGGCAGCGTTCGGGTGGTCGGCGAGCAGCTTGCGAAGGCTCTTGTTGTGGGTGTTTCCCGTGTGATACGTGAGGTATGGAGTGCCTTTGTAGAGTTTGGTGACGACCATGGTGTGATCGATGATGTCGTCCTTCCGGGGCTTCCAGTTGGCCTGGAGCACATCGGCGGAAACGAGCTTCCAGACGTTGTCGAGTGACTTGGTCCGTTTCGAGTGTTTCACCGCGAACCAGTACCAGTTCTCGGCGCCGGCCCACGTATAGCTGGTGGTCCAGGTGTGGCTTGCGTAGAACCACTTCTTGTTGTTCTTGCGGCTGGCGAAGCTACCGGAGGTCGCCTTCCAGCCGCCGGCCCGCATCACCTGGGAGATGAAATTCGTGCAGTCGTTCCCGTAGGTGCGGTAGTTGCTGTTCGGCTTCTTCCAGTACTTGTTGGCGTAGCGCACCATGGCGCTGTAGTTGTACGAGGCGGTCGCGGAAGCCTTGGCGGCAGGGACGATTCTCGGATCGACCGAGCCACTGGGCGGTTCGGTTGTCGCGGAGGGCGTGCCCTTGTCGCCTTCGTTCTCCGAATCCGGAGCCGGGGCGTCGACGGGGTCGGCGATCTGAGTGCTCGGCACGGGCCCGCCATCGACCTCCGCCCTGTCCTTTGCCAGCAGCCATGCACCGGACGTGTCCCGGGTGAACGTCAGCGTGTGGGGGACCGAGTACTCCTCGTACTCCGGAGCCCCGTCGGCGACCTCGGCCGCGGTGAACGGCAGACGGAGACGGCCGTTCTCGATGATGCGTGAGGTCGCGGAGCTCCCGTGGATTGTCGTGCCGAGCACGGTCACGTCGACCTCGGCGTGCGTGTAACCTCCGTCGGCCTTCTTGTAGGTGTTTCCTTTTCGGGCCAGCGCGGCGAGGTCGTGCTGCAGTTCTGCCCTCATCGGCCCCGTGGCCGCCGACAGGACGTCAGCCGGACGCAACCGCACCGGGTTCGTCGTCACCGCATCGGCGCGCTGCTGCAAGTAGCGCTCGGCCAACCGGGAGAGACGGTCTGAATCCGGTGGTGTCGAGGGGCGGGCCGCAGCATCCGCCGCCGCGACGGTGCCGACGGACAGCAGCGCTGTGGTCAATGCCGGGACGAGGATGCGTCTGTGTGACGTATGCATGCGCATGCTTCCCCCAAAGCTTGATGACTGGTCGTGATCAAGGATGCATTGGCATGAGGAAATGTTCGGCGCCTGCGGATGATCTGTCCGAAATTGGTGCTGAGGTTGCCTGATAAGACTTTCCGGGGATCGAGCGAGGGGCATGAAGTTGCTTTAGCAATCATTGTGACCTCGGGGGTGGTGGGCGTGGGCATGCTGGCGAGGGTGGCGTCCGCACCCGCACACGACTGCCCCGTGGCGCGCTGAGCACCTGCCACCTCGGATGGTTCTCCGTCGGGGAGGCCACGCTCCTCGACCCGGTGCTGGGCGAGCCTCCGGCCCTTTGTGGAACGGAAAGGCCCGGGAACCTACACGCAAGCGACCGCCGGAGGACCCTTCGGCGCGCGGAAACGGCGGCCGGTACAGCCGTATGGCCCTCGTGCGGATTCGCGCTCGTGCGACGCGACGTTAACTGGGTTCGGCAGCACGAGGCGTGACGGGGAGGCCGCCGGGGCTGTCCCCCACCCATGACCGACCGCTGAGGAGTTCCCGTGTCCGTGTACCGACCGTCGGCCGTCCGGCGTCCCCCGTACGCCGTCCACCTCGGCGCCTGTGCTGCCGCGTTGCTGCTGCTCACGGCCTGCGGCAACTCCTCCGACACCGCCGCCGCCCCCGACGGCCCCGCCGCCGGGGCGAGTGCCACGGCGTCCAGCGGTGTCGCGGGCCCGCAGGGCGACGGGGTACGGAAACGGGCCGCCCCCGGGCCGCGCGCGCCGATCGTCCGGCCGCGCGAGATCCCCGCGCTGGGGCCGAGAACCCGGGCCTCGATCCCGGCGGACGCCAAGCAGGTGCTCGTCGTCACCGGGGAGGACTACGACTCCAGCCGGTCCAGCGCGGTCCTCTACAGCCGCGACAACCCGGCTCTCGGCTGGCAGCCCGTCACGTCCCGCTGGCCGGCCCACAACGCCCTGAACGGCTGGACCGACGAACACCGGGAGGGCGACCTCCGTTCCCCGGTCGGCGTCTATGGGCTGACGTACGGGGGCGGCCTGCTCGATCCGCCCGAGACGGCGTTCCCCTACCACCAGGACCCGTTGTTCTCGGTGAGCGGCGAGGGGTTCGAGGGCGAGTCGCTCGAAGGGTCCTTCGACTACGTCGTCGCCGTCGACTACAACCGCGTCCCCGGCGTCACCCCCCTGGACCCGGAGCGTCCGCTCGGCCAGGAGCGCGGCGGCGGCATCTGGATCCACGTCGACCACGGCGGCCCGACCCAGGGCTGCATCTCGCTCCCCGAGGACCGGATGCGGGAACTCCTGAGCAGCCTCGACCCGGCGAAGAAGCCCGTCGTCGTGATGGGCGACGCGGAGGCCCTGGAGCGGTGAACCGGGAACGGGCCGGGAGGCGGGCCCGTACGCTGGACATGACCCGTTTCCCTTCAGGAGGCAGTGATGGCCGTGGTTGAGGAGAGTGTGCTGACCCAGGAGGTCTTCGAGGACCTCGCCCGCCACGCCATACGCGCGGAAGAAGCGCTGCGTCTGGAGTTCGTGAACGGGAAAATGGGGGTCAAGGCAGTGCCGGACGGGGACCACGGGCGGATCATTGCCTGGCTGACGCAGATCTGTATGCAGTCGGGGCCGGGCAATTGGCTCTTTGCCGGGCAGGGGCTGCGCATCGAGACGTACCGCAGGGGCAACGCTCGTCCGGATGGAGTGCTCGCTCCGCTCGACACCTTCGTCGGCCAGGGCGAATGGGCCGACCCCGCCGGTGTCCTGATGGTCGTCGAGGTCACCTCGTACGACGAGGACACCGACCGCCGGGACCGGGTCGAGAAGCCGCGCGCGTACGCCGAGACCGGCATTCCCGTCTACCTGCTCATCGACCGCGACACCTGTGAGGTCAAGGTGCACTCGCAGCCCGACGGGGTGCGGTACGAGCAGGTGGTGACCGTGCCCTACGGGAAGACCGTCGAGCTGCCCGACCCGGTGGGCATCGAGCTGGACACCGAACCCTTGAAGAGCTGGGCCCGCTGACCCGGACACCCGAAAGGGCCGGCCCCCGCACCTGCGGGGGCCGGCCCTTCGTCGTGCGTGCGGGGCCGCTTACGCGGGCTTCTCCTCCAGGCGGGGGAAGAGCACCGCGCCCTTCGTCACCGTCGCGCCCGCCGGGAGACGGCCCCAGGTGCCGGCGTCCTGCACGCGCTGGTCGGCCAGCGCGCCCAGGGACGACTCGGCGCCGAGGGAGTCCCACAGCTTCTGCGAGGTCTCCGGCATCACGGCGTTCAGCAGGACCGCGACACCGCGCAGCGACTCGGCGGCCGTGTAGAGGATCGTCGCGAGGCGGGCCCGGCCCTCGGGGGAGTCGTCCTTGGCGACCTTCCAGGGCTCCTGCTCCGTGATGTAGCCGTTGACCTGCTTCACGAAGTCGAAGATCGCCAGGATGCCGGCCTGGAAGTCCAGCTCCTCGCCGATCTTCCGGTCGGCGGTGGCGACGGCCTTCGCCAGCCCCTCCTGGACCGCCTTCTCGGCGTCGCCCGCTGCGGTGGCCTCCGGGAGCGCCCCGTCGAAGTACTTGCCGACCATGGCGGCGACGCGGGAGGCGAGGTTGCCGTAGTCGTTGGCCAGCTCGGAGGTGTAGCGGGCGGAGAAGTCCTCCCAGGAGAACGAGCCGTCGCTGCCGAACGCGATGGCGCGCAGGAAGTACCAGCGGTAGGCGTCCACGCCGAAGTGCGAGGTCAGGTCCTGCGGCTTGATGCCCGTCAGGTTCGACTTCGACATCTTCTCGCCGCCGACCATCAGCCAGCCGTTGGCCGCGACCCTGCCGGGCAGCGGCAGGCCCTGCGCCATCAGCATCGCGGGCCAGATCACCGCGTGGAAGCGGAGGATGTCCTTGCCGACCAGGTGCACGTTCGCGGGGAAGGTTCCGTCGAACTTGGCCTGGTCGGAGCCGTAGCCGACCGCCGTGGCGTAGTTCAGCAGGGCGTCGACCCACACGTAGATGACGTGCTTCTCGTCCCACGGCACGGGGACGCCCCAGTCGAAGGTCGAACGGGAGATGGAGAGGTCCTGGAGGCCCTGCTTGACGAAGTTCACGACCTCGTTGCGGGCGGACTCGGGCTGGATGAAGTCAGGGTTGTTCGCGTAGAACTCCATCAGCTTCGGGCCGTAGGAGCTCAGCTTGAAGAAGTAGTTCTCCTCCTTGAGGATCTCCACCGGCTTCTTGTGGATCGGGCACAGCTTGACGCCGTCCTCGTCCTCGATCAGATCGCCGGGGAGCTTGTACTCCTCGCAGCCCACGCAGTACGGGCCCTCGTAGCCGCCCTTGTAGATCTCACCCTTGTCGTACAGGTCCTGCACGAACTCCTGCACCCGGTCGGTGTGGCGCTTCTCCGTCGTACGGATGAAGTCGTCGTTCGCGATGCCCAGGTGCTCCCAGAGGGGCTTCCACGCCTCCTCCACGAGCTTGTCGCACCACTCCTGCGGGGTGACGCCGTTCGCCTCGGCAGTGCGCATGATCTTCTGACCGTGCTCGTCCGTGCCGGTGAGGTACCACACCTTCTCGCCGCGCTGGCGGTGCCAGCGCGTGAGCACGTCGCCTGCGACGGTCGTGTAGGCGTGGCCCAGGTGAGGAGCGTCGTTGACGTAGTAGATGGGAGTCGAGACGTAGTACGCCGTCGCCCCCTGCTTCTCGGATCCAGTGGCCGCCATGGTCGAAATCCTAACGGCCTGCGGGAGATCGATTCACACCGATAAACCCGGTCACGGGTGCGGAGACCTTTGCGAAACATGCCTTCCCGTAGCAAAGACGCATCCTGGGAGGGAGTGGACGCGCATGCACGAGGCAGGGGACATCACGATGCGGGTACTGGTCGCCGAGGACGAGGAGATCCTGGCGGAGCTGGTCGCCACCGGGCTGCGGCGCGCGGGTTTCGCCGTCGACACGGTGTACAGCGGTGACGCCGCCCTCGCCTACCTGGGGCTGCACGACTACGACGTCGTCGTCCTCGACCGCGATCTGCCGCGGGTGCACGGCGACGACGTGGCGCGGCGGCTCGTCGCCTCCGGCTCCCGGACCAGGATCCTGATGCTCACCGCCGCCGGTTCCATGGAGGACCGGGTCGCCGGGCTCGACCTCGGCGCCGACGACTACCTGGGCAAGCCGTTCGAGTTCCCCGAGCTGGTGTCGCGGGTACGGGCGCTGCGCCGCCGCAGCGCCCGCCCCGTGCCGCCGCAGCTGGAACGGCACGGCATCCGGCTCGACACCGTGCGGCGCACCGCCTCCCGGGAGGGGCGGGAGCTGGACCTCTCGCCGAAGGAGTTCTCGGTGCTCCAGCTGCTGATGGAGGCCGACGGCGGGGCAGTCAGCGCGGAGGAGCTGCTGGAACGGGCCTGGGACGCCAACGCCGACCCGTTCACCGGCGCGGTCCGCGTCTGCATGAGCAAGCTGCGCGGGAAGCTCGGGGAACCGGCCGTGATCCGTACGGTGCAGGGTGTGGGGTACGCGCTGTGAAGTGGCTCTCGGGGGCGCCGCACTCCAGGATCCGGGCCCGTATCGCGCTGGTGTACGGCGGGGTGTTCCTGATCCTGGGCGCGGCGCTGCTCACCACCGTCAACCTGGCCTCCCGGGCCGGCACGGACTCCCGGGCGCGTGACATCGCCCGCACCGCGGTCGTGGTCCAGCCCGGCTACGCGGTGAACGGTCCGCTGATCACCCGGCGCCGTCTCGGCCCGCCCACCGTCTACGACCTCACCGACAACGTCAGCGACGCGGCCGGGGACCAGCTGCTCGTGTGGTCCGTGGCCTCGCTGCTCGTCATGACGGCGTGCGCGGTCGGCGTGGGCTGGTGGACGGCGGGGCGGGTGCTGCGCCCGGTGCACGCCATGACCGCGAAGGCGCGGCGGCTCTCCGAGCACAATCTGCACGAGCGGATCGCGTCCAGCGGCCCGGACGACGAGCTGAAGGAGCTGGGCGACACGCTCGACGCGTTGCTGGCCCGGCTGGAGAAGGCGTTCGACAGCCAGCGGAGGTTCATCGCCAACGCCTCCCACGAGCTGCGGACCCCGCTCGCCACCCAGCGGGCCGCGATCCAGATCGGGCTGGACGACCCGTCCCCGGAGGATCTCGTACGGACCCGGCAGACGCTCCTGGACAACAACCGGCGCAGCGAGCGGCTCATCGAGGGGCTGCTGGTGCTGGCGCGCAGCGAGCGCGGGCTCGCGGAGGGCGAACGGGAGCCGGTGGACCTGGCGCACGTGGTGGCGGAGGAGACCGCCCGGCATCCGGGGGTGCGGGTCGGGGCCGGAGCCCGCGCGATGGTCCGGGGCAACCGGCTGCTGCTCGCGCAGCTGGTGGCGAACCTGCTGGCCAACGCCGTCACCTACAACGTGCCCGACGGGTCGGTGGACGTGTCGCTGACGGTGGACGGCGACGGGGCGCTGCTGGAGGTGCGCAACACCGGGCCGGTGGTGGACGCGGCGGACATCCCGGGGCTGTTCGAACCGTTCCGGCGGGGCGAGGGCCGGGACCGGATGGGGCGCGGTTCCGGCCTCGGCCTGTCGATCGTGCGGTCCATCGCACTGGCGCACGACGGTACGGTCACGGCGGTGCCGGGCCCCGGGGGCGGGCTCGCCGTGACCGTACGACTGCCGGTGGATCAGGCGTCGGGCGCCGGCTCGCGGTCGGCGAGCCAGGCGGGGAGCGCGGCGAGCACCTCGCGGTAGAACGTGCTGTCCGCGACCTCGCGGGGAGCGGGGCCGGCGTGGAAGAACCCGGCGTTCGGGGCGTCCAGCTTCCGCAGGAAGTCGAAGCCCTTGGCGTCCTGCTCGCCGAACGCGACGAACTGGAAGAACAGCGGCAGCCGGGCCGCGTCGGCCAGCGCCTGCCGGGCGGGCTGCTTGGCGTCCGGCGGGCCGTCCGTCTGGAAGATCACCAGGGCGGGACCGGTGGCCCCGGAGCCCTCGTAGTGGGCGACGACCTCCTCGACGGCGGCCTGGTAGTTCGTACGGCCGAGGCGGCCGAGGCCCGCGTTCAGTTCGTCGATCCGGCCCTCGTGGTCGGTGAGCCCGACGGTGGCGGTGCCGTCGATCTCCGTCGAGAAGAAGACGACGGGGACGGTCGCGTCCTCGTCGAGGTGCGCGGCGAGCGCCACGGTGCGGTCGCCCAGGTGCTGGGCGCTGCCGTCCTTGTAGAACGGCCGCATGGAGCCGGAGCGGTCGAGGACCAGGTAGACGGTGGCGCGCAGCCCGGTCAGCCCGTGCGCCTTGAGCCCGGCCTGGGCGGCCTTGTACGGGGCGACGAGGCCGGGGGCGCGCGACTTGACCCGGGCGAGGGAGAGGGCGGGCTTGGGGGCGGGGGCCGGGGTTTCGGCCACCGGAGTTTCGGTGGTCGGTGCCGGGGTGGGGGGTTCGGCGGCCGGGGTTTCGGGGGCAGGTTCGGGCTCGGGGGTGGAGGCTTCGGCGGCCGGGGCGGGCTCGGGGGCCGTGGGGGCCTCGGGCTCGGTGGTCCCGGCGGGCTCGGTGGCGGGCTCGGGTTCGGCCGCGAGGGGTTCGGTGGCGACGGGCTCGGGCTTGGCCGCGGAGGGCTCGGGTTCGGTGGGGGTTTCGGCCACCGGGGCGGACTCGACGACGGGCTCGACGGGCTCGACGGGCTTCGCCTCGGGCTCGGGCGTGGTCTCGACCTCGGGCCGGGTGGTTTCGGTGGCGGTCTCGGCCACCGGGGTCGGCTCGGGCTGTACGGGCGTCGCCTCGGGCTCGGGCTCGGGCGTGGTCTCGGGCTCGACCTCGGCCTTGACGGGAGCCTCGGGCTCGGTGGCCTTCGGCTCGGTGGCCTCGGTGGCCTCGGTGACCTCTGCCTCGGCGGGCTTCGGCTGGGATTCCGGCTGGGGTTCCGGTTCCGGTTCCGGTTCCGGCTTCGACTCCGCGACCGGTTCAGGTTCGGGTTCGGCCTTCGGTTCGGCCGTCCTCTCCTCCGGGGCCGAGCCCTGGGCCGGGACCGTGCGGGCGGAGGGCTTGTCGAAGGCGGCCGCCACCAGGTCCGAGGCCAGGCCGGTGCTGCTGTCGCTCTCGGTGGAGGGGGGTGAGGCGGGAGCCGGGATCGTGGCCCGGGCGGCCGGGGCGGGGTCGCTCACCGGGGCCGTCGCCGCTTCCGGCTCGTCCGCCGGTTCCGTGACCGGTTCCGCGACGGATTCCGCGGCGGGCTTCGACTCCGCGACCGGCTCCGCATCCGCGGGCGCGGTGCGTTCGGTCTGGGGCGGGACCGTGGCCGTCGGTGCGTCCTGCTCCGCGCGGTCACGGCCGAACACCTTGCGCAGCAAGCTCCGAATGCCCATGGGCGAGGCCTTTCGCGTGAGTTGGGTGCGATAAATGTCCGACCTGTGGGAATTGATCCCTGGCCAGGGCGGATACGTAAGGTTAGCGGCCGGATCAGGCCCTTCTTCGTCGGCACGGCCCGCCCTGGGGAAAACCGATGCGCGAACGATCGGCGAACGATTTCCCGCCAGGCCCTGGACGAGTCTCCGCCGGGTCGTGTGCGCATGTCGTGCGGGCCTGATGTGTTTCCGTTCAAATGTGCTGACAAAGCCCTGAATTGCCTTGTTAGCGTGAGCGGCCGGTGCACTTGACGTGAAGTCAGGTGCACCGTTGTCCGTTATTCGCCAGCACTGCCAAGAAGGGCCTTCACATGGGGAAACCCTCTCGTCGAACACGCCTTGGGGTCTGTGCCGTCGCGACCGGCGCACTGATTTCCGTACTCGCTCCGATGGCCGGTGCCACCGCCGTTCCGGCGGACTCCCGGCCGTCCGTCGCACGGGCGGCGGACGATCCCGTACCGGGCAACGAGGACATGCCGGACGACGGCTTCGACAACGAGCACGAGGGCGAGCAGGACGACTTCGCCGGGACGGGGACCGGAACCGCTCCGGCCGTCCCGAGGGAGTCGCTCGCCGCAGCCCCCGTTCCCGGCCGGGCCGCCGACTTCAAGTTGGCGAAAGGCAATGATATTTCCGGTCTTGTCGCGAAATTGGACGCCGGGCTGCCCAAGCAGGGGCTCACCGCGTTGATGGAGCAGGCCAACCGGCCCGCCGGCTGGGGGAGCGACTGCGGGACCACCGGTATCTACGGACCCGACCTGACCGCCGCCCCCCGCGTCTGCTGGAAGAACGACGACGCCACCTCCTCGGAATGGGTCCCGCAGGCCATCACCGGTGTGTCGGACGCGCAGGAGGACGAGGACTGGGGCACGTCCAACGCCGAGCCGATCGCCGTGGCCAGTTACGACGCGGAGAACCCGGGCCGCAGCGACTACCTCTCGGGCAAGGACAACTGCCTGCTGAGCTCGGCGGGGGACGCCTGCAACGAGAAGGGCATCCGGGTCAGCTTCTTCAACCAGGCCACCAAGACGTACCGCCACGTGCTGCTGGTCTGGCCGTACATGAACTCCAAGGACCACATCTCCTTCGACGCGCTGCACGCGCGCGAGGGCAAGTGCGTCGGCGAGGTGACCTCCTCCTGCGCCGCCCAGAACGGCATCCACGCCGGGGGCATGGTCTGGTACGGCAACTACCTGTACGTCGCCGACACCGCCAACGGCATGCGGGTCTTCGACCTGCGCAAGATCATGGACCTCGACCCGGACAACAAGGCCGACGTCGACGACCCCACGCCGGACGGCCTGACCAGCAACGTCACGGACAAGAAGAGGGTCGGCCGGCAGAACAACGTCTGGTACGGCTACGGCTACCGCTACGTCATGCCGCAGGTCGCCACGCTGAAGTTCACCACGGCGAAGAACGGCGGCAGCACCAGCAAGAACCAGTGTTACGCCACCGGGCGCCCGAAGGCCTCGTACATCTCGCTGGACCGCACCGGCACCGACCACATGGTCCTCGGCGAGTACTGCAACACCAACAACGGCGGCACGAGCCCCGGCCGGGTCGGCACGTACCCGATGGCCGATCTGGTGGCCGCGGTCGAGGGCGCCACCGGCACGACCGCCTCCGCCGACCTGGCCCACGGGCTGCCGACCGGCGGCACGTTCAACGGCGAGGCGCTGTGGCACAAGATCCAGGGCGTCATGCGGTACGAGGGCAAGTGGTACTTCCACCGCAGCAACGGCTACGACAACGGGCGGCTGCTCCAGGCCGCGCCGGGCACGGTCGGCGGGGTCGACCAGCTCGTCGGCAACACGAAGGTCCTGCAGTCGTCGTTCGGTCCCGAGGACCTCTACCTCGCGCACGGGCGCGGCGACGGCTTCGCGCCGAAGCTGTGGTCGCTGAGCGAGCACGCGCCGAGCAAGTGCGGGGTGTGCAAGCGCGAGCTGTACGGCTACAGCATGTCCGACGTCATCAGCAGCTTCGGCTGAGGCAGGGGGTCTGAAACCCGGGGCCGGGGACGGGAGACGGGGCGGGCCGGCGAACGATCCGGCCCGCCCCGTCGCGCGCCGCACTCGCACTACAGTCGGACCCATGGTTTCCGGTGAGGCGCCGCAGGCGGAGGGCAGCGTTCGGGTCGATGTCTGGATCTGGTCGGTCCGGCTGACGAAGACCCGTTCGCAGGCCACTGCCGCCTGCCGCGCGGGTCATGTGAAGGTCGCCGGTGAGCGCGCCAAGCCCGCCCAGACGGTGCGTGTCGGCGACGAGGTGCGGCTCCGGCACGCGGGCCGGGACCGGATCGTGGTCGTGGCGAAGATCGTGAAGAAGCGGGTCGGTCCGCCGGTGGCGGTGGAGTGCTTCGTCGACAACAGCCCGCCCCCGCCGCCGCGCGAGGTGGCGATCCAGGTTCCGGTACGGGACCGGGGCGCGGGGCGGCCGACGAAGCGGGACCGGCGCGAGATGGAACGGCTGCGGGGCAGCGGCCCCGCGGGCTGACCGCGGACCGGGCCGCCGCCCGCCCCGGTCCGCTCAGCAGCCAGGGGGTGGGCGCGCACCCGAGTCCGCCCTCCGGTCTCCGGTCTCTGCCCCGCCCCCGCCCCCGTTCCGGTCAATGCGTTCCTCCGGGTTCCACGTTCAGCTTTGGTAGCCCTCGACCTCGTCGGCCGGCCGGACCCTTGCGGTGGAGGGGTCCTCGCCGGACGCGCGCAGGGCGCGGCGCTGTCGCAGCAGGTCCCAGCACTGATCGAGCCGGACCTCCACGGCGTGCAGCCGGGCCTTCTCGTCCGGGCCGAGGCCCGACTCCCGCACGGAGCGGTCGCGGAGCTCGCGTTCCTCGGAGACGAGATCGCCGATGTCGTCGATGATGTCGTGTTCCCGGTCGTCCATGGCCTCTCCTTCGGGACGGGAGTACGGGGACGGGGGTAGGGACGGGAGCGGTCGGGGCCGGGCAGGGGCTCAGAGCACGATGACGGTCTTGCCGCGTGCGCCGCCCGTCCGGTTCCGGTCGAGGGCCTGCGGGGCCTTCTCCAGCGGGAGTTCGATGTCGATGGGCACGCGCAGGACGCCCTCGGCGGCGCCCGCCGCCAGCACGTCGAGCAGGACCGGGGTGGGTTCGAGCCGGAAGTCGACGCCGGTCACGCCCGGGGGCAGGGCGGCCCCGGCGGCGACGCCGTGCGGGGTGAGGGCGATGCCGCCGTCGCGCACCCGCGCGGCATGGGCGGCGAAGGCGTCCGGTGTGGTGGAGACCAGGTCGACGAGCGCGTCGACGCCGTCCGGGCAGGTCTCGCGCACGGCTTCGTCGAGGGGGTGGTCGGTGACGTCGATGGTGGTGGTGGCGCCCAGGGCGGCCATCCGCTCGTGCTCGGCGCCGCGCACGGCGGCGATCACATGGATGTCGCGGGCCGACGCGAGCTGGGTCAGATAGCTGCCGACGCCGCCCGCGGCCCCGATGACCAGCAGGCTCTCGTGGCCGCGGAGCGCCGCGGCCTCCAGGATCTGGGCGGCGGCCATCCCGGCGGACGGCAGGGCGGCCGCGGCCCGGAGGGGGAGGCCGGGCGGGACGAGGGCGATCGCGGAGTCCTGCGGCACGGACACGTAGTCGCAGTACGTGCCGCCGCCGGACGCGGCCCCGGCGATCCGGCCGAAGACCTGGTCGCCGACCCGGAAGCGGTTGTCGCCGGGGCCGATCATGTCCACCCGGCCGGCGAAGTCCACGCCGACGACCAGGGGGAAGACGCGGGAGGCGGCGGGGGCCCCGGGGGAGCCCCGCACGGTCTGCCAGTCGCAGGGGTTGAGTGCGGCGTACTCGATCCTGACCCGTACCTCACCGGCACCCGGCTCGGGCTTGGGCATCTCCACCAGCGCGGGGTCGGCCCGGAACGCGTCGACGGCTATGGCTCGCATGCGGAAGACCTCTCAGTCGTCCCCGATCCGGCAGTCATGGGAACCATTGTTTTTCGGCCCGCCCGGCCCCGCACGTCGAGCCCGCCCACACCCGCGTTCCGGGCCCGCCTGCTCCCGCACGTCGAGCCCGCCCGGCCGCTCCCGGGCCTTCACGGTCAGCCCTGCTCCCCCGGTCGTCCCGGCTTTTCCGGTCCTCCCGGTCCTCCCGGTCCTCCCGGTCCTCCCGGTCCTCCCGGTCCTCCCGGTCCTCCCGGTCCTCCCGGTCCTCCCGGTCCTCCCGGTCCTCCCGGTCCTCCCGGTCCTCAGGGTCCTCCGGGCCCTCCCTGTCGCGGGCCGGGGCGGTGGCGGGCGGTCAGGATCCGGGCGAGCACCGCGCACACCGCCACCGCGAGCCCGGCGGCGCACACGATCCACACCGTCGTGCGCAGCGAGGCGGTCAACGCGTCGTACACCGCCGCCGCCCCGTCCGCCTCGCCGTCGGGCACCTCGGACAGCACCCGGCCGCGGGCGACCGCGAGCACCGCGCGCAGCACGAGCGCCCCGAGCGCGAAGCCCAGCCCGGCCACCGCCGCGGCCGAGAGCGCGGCGGCCCCGGAGCGCCGGTGCCCCGGCCCGCCGCCGCGCGCCCAGGCCGCGGCCACGGCCAGGACGGCGAGCACGAGCGTGCCCACGGCGGGGAGGACGCCGCCGGCCCGCAGCAGCCGGAAGGACCGGCGCAACTGGTCGGCGCGGTCGGCGGGGACGAGCGTGATGTCGGTGTGCTGGACGGGGATCAGGTCGGCGAACGGCACCCCGTTGTCCACCAGGTTCTGCCGGATCTGCGCGGTCACGGGCGCCAGGTCAATGGTCACGGCCTCCCCGGTGTCGCCGTCCAGGGCGGCGGTGAGGGCCTCGTGGGCGGTGCGGTTGGCGGCGTTCCACGCGGTCCGGAAGGCGTCGGTGGTGGTGAACGACAGCACCGCCCGGTGCAGGAAGTCCCGCACGGTGGGCTGGAGCGGTCCGGCGTCGATCCGCTTCATCGCCCCGTCGGTGATGAGGTCGCTGACGGTCTCGCGCACCTCGGGGTCGGAGGCGAGCGGCGCGACCGCCTCGACGTAGCGGTCGGTGTCGTCGATCTCCAGGCCGACCCAGGCGGACAGGGCACCGACCGGCACGAGGACGGCCAGGACCACCACCAGTACCACCGAGAGGGCCGTCGCCAGGTGCGTCCGCATCCCTCCAGGGAATCGCGTGCGCGGGCGCCGCGCCCCGGCCCGTACGCCATCCGAGTTGCCGGGCGGCCCGGCCGGGTGTGCCCTGGAGGGAACGAGGGCGACGGAAGGAGATCTCCGCCATGGCCACACACACGGCGATGCCGGCCCGCGGACGGAGGGCGCACGCGCGCGGGCGCAGCGTGCTCTCCTGGGCCATTCCCGTCACGCTGGGCGCGGCGTACGGCCTCTACGCGTCCTTCATCCTCCGCAACAACGGCGCGAGCGGCTTCCGGCAGTTCTGGTACGGCCTGATCACCGCGGTGGTCCTCGCGGTGCTCTGCTACGGGCTGGGCCGGATCCAGCGCAGGCTGCTGCCCCTGGTGCGGGCGGTGGCCTACGGCGCGCTGACGGCGGCGGCGATCGGCCTGCTGGTCGGCCTGACCGATTCGAGCGTGCTGCGTTCCTCGGCGCTCGGGCTCTCGGTGGGGCTGGGGATGTTCGTCAGTGCGTTCTACATCTTCTACACCCACGAGGACACCCGGCCCGTCGGATGAGCGCGGGCGCCGCGCGCGTACCGCCGTCCGGTGCCTTCCGTCAGGTGCCTCCGTCAGGTGTCCTCGCCGCCCCGCTGTCAGCCGCCCGCCGGCAGCGGGGCGCAGGACGTCACGGCGCGCACCGCGGTGGCCCGGCCGAGGTCCGCGGTGACCCGGCCGGCGTCGGTCCTGAGCGTCATCCTGCCCCCGGCGGTGCGCAGCGGCTCCCCGCAGACCGTGCCGTCGGGGGTGGTGACCGAGACGCGCGGTCCCTCCTTCGGCGGCCCGTACCAGGTGATCCCCACGGCCGCGGTGAGCAGCGCGGCACAGCAGAGGGTGAGCGGCACGCCCCGGGCGAGGGCCCGGGCGGCGCGCAGGGCCTCGGTGTGGTCCGCGGCGACGTGGTCGAGCCGGAGCGCGTCGGTGCCGCCCGGGGCCGCCGGCCGGCCGTGGGCGGCGCGCAGCAGGGACAGGCCGCCCGCGGCGCCGCACAGGAGCGCGAGGAGCAGCACGGCGCCGACGGCGGCGGCGTACGGGGCGGCGAGCGAGCCGATGTCGCTGCGGCCCCGGAGGAGGCCGAACCCGACGAGTCCGGCCAGGAGCGCGGCGAGGCCGTTGCGCCAGGCCAGCGCCGATTCCCGGACCCGGGACAGCTCCCGGCGCAGCAGGGCGCGGTGGTGGCGGGCCGCGAGCCGGTCGGCCGGGGTCCCGGCCGGTCCCGGTGCGGCGCGCCAGGTCATCGCCGCTCCCTCTCCAGCAGGATGTTCCAGTACGCCCCGCAGCCCTCCTCGTCGCCGGGCCGGCCCGGGTGCTCGGTCCGGCAGACGCAGAGCACCGGCACCGGCACGAGCCTCGTGCCGGTGTGCCCGGACCGGACGACGCGCGGCGCGGACCGGACGACGGAACGGGTCCAGGTGTAGACCGTCGCGCAGTGGCAGCGCGGGCAGGTGCCGGTCAGGACGGCCCCGTCCCCGGTGGACTCGACGAGCAGGCCCGCGGTGTACGCGGCGGGGTAGCCGGGCTCCGTGACCTCCTCGTACGGGAGGGCGGACGCCCGTCTCGTACGGGCGGGGCTCGTCGGGGAGGCCGGCGGAGGAGCCGGCGGGGGGTTTCGTGCGGGCGGGGCGGGCTCGGGCATGAGGCGTCTCCCATGGGCGGGGCGGGGCGGCGGCAGACGTCGGTGGCGGATGGCGGTGGCGGACGCCGATGACGGACGTCGGTGGCGCGCGTCCGGTTTTCGATGCTGCCAGAGGGCCGGGCCGTGTTCCGGCCCGGCGGCCCCGGGGCGGGGCGCCGCAGGTGGCGCGGCGGTGTCCCGGCTCCGCCTGGCCCCTGAATCACCGCTGGTCAAAGGGGTGTTGTCCGGTTTCCGGTTGTTTGTGGGACGTATTCCGGCGGCTGCCGCGAAACGGCCCTGACGGCCGACGGTCCTGGGCATCATGTCCGCAACAGGGCCTCGTGCCGACTCGGGGGCACCGTGACCGTCCGAACGGGCGGTGGAGGGAGGGGCGTTGAACGACATCGACGACACCGGCGACAGCCGCGACGCCGGTCTGCGGGAGCGGGTGGCCGATGCGGTCCGGCGGTCGGAGGGAGCACGGTCACTGCCCGCCGGTTACGCCGTGCCGGCCGGTCCGCAGGGGGCGGAGCGCGACGTGCTGATGTCCGAACTCCGTTCTCTGGTAGCGGAGTTGGAGCAGGACCTGCCGGACGATCCGCTGCGGCAGGAGGCGACGGCCCGGCTGGGCGCGCTGACCGGCTCGCGGTGGGCGGCCGACGGGGAGGAGGCCGACCGGCACGAGGCGATACGCCTGCTGCGCGCGGCCCGCGCGTCCGGCCTCCTCGCACCGGACGACCGGCTGGGGGCCGCGCGCGAACTCGTCGTCCTGCTGCTGGGGCCCACGGTGCGCACCCCTCCGGGCCACTTCGACAACGCGATCGGCCTGGACGGGTTCTCGCTGCTGATGCAGGTGGGCAAGCCCGCGAGCCTCGGCGGCGCCGGCGTCATCGAGGCCCTTCCCGAGATCCGGCGGCTGGCGGAGGAGATCGGTGAGCAGGGCGGTGGGATTCCGCCCGGCACGCTCCAGGGTCTCTCGATGATGAGCGAGTACGCCGCGGCGCTGAACGGGGGCGACGTCCAGGGCCTGATGGCCATGTGCGAGAGCATGCTTTCCGGCGATCTCGGCCCGCCGATGCCCCCCGGCCCGCTGGGCTCCGTCGTGCAGACGCTGCTGCCCCTGGTGAAACTCGAGGCCCAGAGGACGGACGGGGGACCGAAGGGGAAACCGGCTCCTACGGACGGGAAACCGGACACTGCGGAAGAGGAACCGGTTTCTGCGGACGAGGAGCCGGCCGATGATCCGGCCGTTTCCGGGGGCCCGGGGGCGGATCAGAGGCGTCCGTCGGCCCTGTCGGCAGCGGACCCGGCCTCGGCCGTCTCCGTCCTGTCGGCACCGGACCCGGACGACAACCTGCGCGACGCCCTGGCCCTGCTCGCCGAGATGAACCGGCCGGGCGTGCTCGCGCGGGACGAGTTCACCGAGCTGCTGACCAGGCTGGGCGACCCCGGGCAGGGGGCGAATCCCGGTGATCAGGTCCTGTCCGCGCTCGGCGCGATGGGGCTCGGGATGCGCACCGGCCGCCCGGAGGAGTTCCAGAAGGCGCTGCGGCTGATCCGCGAGGCCGCGACGGCCGCGGGCCCGGACGACGACAAGATGGCCTGGATGGTGCGGGGCATGCTGCCCGGTGTCCTGGTCGGGGCCATGACGGTCGGCGGGAGCCTCCAGGACCTGGCGGAGGCGGAGGCGCTCCTGGAGGAGCTCCTGACGCCCGACGAGGGGACATGGGCCGGTTCCCCGCCCGAACTTCCGGGCCTGAAGGAGACATTGATGATCAATCAGTGTCTGCGGGTCCACATGAGGGCGGTCGAGGCCGAGGACGCGGAGACGCTCGAGGCCCTGGTGGGGGACCTGCTCGACATCCTGGACACCTGCGACGACAGCGAGTGGTCGTTCCTCCCGCTCTACGAACTGGGCGTGGTCCACCTCTCCCTCGCCGCGCTCACCGGCAGCGTCGACTCGCTGCGCAGCGCGGTGCACTACCAGGAACAGGCGCTGACGCGCCCGGACGTGCCGCTGCTGGCGCAGCCGATGCTCGACATGAGCTGGGCGCCGTTGCTGACCCTCAGCTCCTTCCTCGAACCCTCCGTCGAACGCATCCGGGAAGGCGTCCGGCGCACCCGGACGGCCCTGGAGGGCGTGCCCGTCATGGCCGACCAGCGGGCCCGGGCACGGAGCGCGATCGGGCTGGCTCTCGACGCGGTGTACGGCATGACCGGCGACCCGGCCGTTCTGGACGAGATGATCACCGAGCTGGAGTGCACCGGGGAGGAGCTGGAGGCGGCGAGCGGGGGGTCGGCAGCCGCCGTGGGCTGGCAGCTGGCCGACGCGTACGGGCGGCGCGCGGGAAACGGGGGGAACGACCTGGTCAGGGCGGTCGAGTGCGCCCGGCAGTCGCTGCGCACCACCGCCGACGACGTGCTGCTCCAGCAGGGCGTCCAGCACGGCCTCCAGGTCGCCCGGACCGGTGCCAGCCGTGCGCTGGCCGCCGCCGGCTGGGCGGTCCGCGCCGGGCGGCCCGCGGACGCGGTGGCCTGCCTGGAGGAGGGCCGGGCCCTGGTCCTCGGTGCTGCCGCGGCCTCCGCCACGGTCGCCGACCGGCTGGCGGAGCGCGGCGAGCACGAACTGGCCGGCCAGTGGCGCCGGGAGGCCGCCCGGGGAAGCACCGGCGCCCGTGCGGGAGGCAGCCGGTCGGAGCTGGCGGAGGTCGTGCTCGGCGAGTCGTTCGGCACCCCGGAACTGCCGAGCGCCCTGCGCCGCCGGGCCCTGGAACTGCTGCGCCCCGCCGGCGGGGAGGACGCCCCCGGGCGGATTCCCGACGCGTCCGAGCTGGTCGCCGCCGTCGGGCGGGCGGGGACCGACGCGCTGGTGTACCTGCTGCCGGGGCAGGGGGACGCGGACGGCGCGGCCGTGCTCCTGGCACCGGGGCGCGACCCGTGGACGCTGCCGCTGCCCGGTCTGTCGGCCGGGGGCCGGGCCCCGCTCGACGGCTATCTGGACGCCGCCGCCCGGCACGCCACCGCCCGGCGCGGGCAGCAGCGCTGGGAGGTCGCGCTGGACGAACTGTGCGCCTGGGCGGGCGAGGCCGTGATGGGGCCCGTCCTGGACGAACTCGGGCTGTGGGAAAGGGGACTCGCGGAGTCCGGCCTGACGGGCGGGGGCCCGGCGGAGCCCGTGCCGAACCCCGCGCCGGAGCCGGAGCCGGAGCCGGGGCCGGGGCCGGGGCCGGAGCCGGTCAGGCTGACCCTGATCGCCTGCGGGAACCTCGGTGTGGTGCCCTGGCAGGCGGCCCTGCTCACGGTGCCCCCGGCGGCCACGTCGGCCCCGGCCTCGGCATCGGCACCGGACGGGCGCCCCGTCACGGTCCGGGCGTGCGAGGTGGCCGTCCTCTCGTACACCGCGTCCGGCCGGGAGTTCGTCCGGTCCGTGGGCCGGGAGCGGCTGCCGGCCGACCTGGGGCAGGCCCTGGTGTGCGTACCGGGCTGGGACCTGGACGGGGCCGAGGACGAGGTGCTGGCCCTGGCCGAAACGTACTACCCGGGCGCCGCCCTGTACGGAAGCCTGATGACCGGCGAACCGGCCCCGGAGCCGCCCGAGGGAACCCCCGAAACGGTGCTGGCGCTGCTGGGCGCGGTCCCCGGCCGGGACGGTGCCGACCGCGTCGCCCTCGTCCACCTGGCCTGCCACGGGATGGCCGGGCCCGACCCTGCGGCCTCCGCCCTGGAGCTGGACCCTGCCGAGGAGACCGAACCGGAGTCGGGCCGGCTCACGGTCACCGCGCTGCTCGACGCCCTGTCCACCCGCGCGGAGGACGGGGGCGGCCCGCTGGTCGTGCTCAGCGCCTGCGAGACCGACCTCAGCACCCGCGACCACGACGAGGCGCTGACGCTGAGCACGGCCCTGGCGCACCGGCTGGCCGCCGACGTGGTGGGTTCCCGCTGGACCGTTCCGGACGTGGCCTCCTCGGTGCTGATGACCGTCTTCCACGACCGGCTCGACGCCGGGCTGGCCCCGCCGGACGCGCTGCGGGCCGCCCAGCGCTGGATGCTGGCACCGCCCGGCAGCCGACCGCCGGTGCGCGGTCTGACGCCCGAACTCCTCCGTGCGGCAGAGGAGTTGGACCTTTCGGTGCCGTTCGCCTGGGCCGCCTTCATCCACCAGGGCAATCCCGGACCGGCGGCCGTCCGGGCCGGTGGGCCGGGCGGGAAGGAGCCCGTACCAGTGAGAGGAGAAACCCGGAGATGACCCCCGACGCGTTCCTCGCCCTGCTCCACACCCACTGGCCGATGACCCTCGCCGCCCTCGACGGCGACCGGCGGGCACGGCTGCGCGACGGTCTGCGCGATCTCGCGGGGGCCGGTGACCGCAAGTCCGTCGAACGGGCCCTGCGCACTCTGCGGCAGCAACTGCGGGCCCTGCCCTTCGACCACCCGGTGGCCCGGGAGCTGAAGGTCACGGTCCGCTACGCGCCGGCCCCGGCGGCCCCGACCGTCGACCGGGCCCTGCTCGGCGAACTCCTCGACGTGTTCGCCGACCCCCCGCCCGACCCCGGGGAACTGCTCCGGACCGCCCACGAACGGCTGTGGCGGACCCCGGCCCTGGACCCGGCGGAACTCGCCCCGGAAGCCGCGGACGACCCCGCGTCCGCCGGTCTCATCAGGCTGAGCCGCTCCGGGGCCGGGGACCGTTACCCCCGCTTCCAGTTCGTGCCCGGCACAGCCGAGACGCGGCCGGTGGTGCGCCGCGTCAACCACATCCTGATGGCCGACAAGGACCCCTGGGGCGCCGCGGACTGGTGGCTCGGCGGCAACGGCCGCCTGGCGGGCGTCCCGGCCGAACTCATCGACACCGTTCCCGACGAGGACCTGACACGGGCCGCCCTCGAACTGGTGGGGGGCCGCTGATGGACCGGGTACCGCCCACCGGCGTCACCATGCGGCCCCTGCTGCGCGTCCTGCCCGAGGGCACCGAGCTCTGGCGCTGCCACGAGCACGCGTACGGCCCGGCGTCGTTCAACCCCAACACCGCCCACCCGTACTTCGGCGGCAACCGTTTCGACGCCACGGAACAGGACCCCTACCCCTTCCTCTACGCCGCGCTCGACCCGGTCACCGCCCTCTGCGAAGTCCTGCTGCGCTCAGTCGACTTCGCGGACCGCACGGCGGTGCGGCTGGTCCCGTGGGCGCAGGCGTCCCGGTACACGCTCTCGATGCTGCGCACCACCCGTGAGCTGTCGCTCGTCGAGCTGACGACGGCCGAGGGCCTGGCCGCCGTCTGGCAGGACTCCTGGCTGGTGGACTCCGAGGCCGCCGATTACCCGAAGACCCGGTACTGGGTGCGGCTGATGCGCGAGCACGCCGCCGAGGTGCACGGCCTGGTCTGGGAGTCGAAGCGGTGCCGGCCCAGGAGCGCGCTGCAACTCTTCGGCGACCGCTGCGGGGAGGAGCCGCTGGCCGCCGATCCGGAGGGCGGGCTGCGGCTCGACTCCCCCGAGGGCGTGGCCGAGGCGAACCGTCTGCTCAACCCGCTCCGGGCGGTCGTCTCGTCGCCGTGGCCGCCCTGAGGTCCCGTCACGGTACGGGGGTCAGCAGGGCCCGTCCCCCGTGATGCGTACGGTGCAGCCGACCCGGAGGCCCAGCCGGACGCGGTCCCCGTGCCGCAGCCGGTGCCGCTCGCCGGGCAGGAGGTGACCGTCGTTCACCCAGGTGCCGTTCAGGGTGCCGTCGGTCTCCTCGGCGACCCAGACCGTGCCGTCGGGGTCGACGGTCACACTGGCGTGCCGGCGGGACACCGTGGCCAGGTCCTTGAGCGCACCGGCCGAGGCGGGGGCCCAGTCCGCGTCCCGGCCCAGGCGCAGCGGTTCCCCGGGGCGCACGGGCAGGGACAGGGCCAGGGTGTCGAAGTGCAGCACCACGCGGGCACCGACCGGCACCGCACCCCCGTTCCCATTTTCGTCCCCGCCCCCGCCCCCGCCCCCGTTCCCGATCGGGGCCAGGCAGCGCGGACAGCGCGAGGTCCCGGACGGCACGAGGGCCGCGCAGCCGGGGCAGCGCACACCGGGACCGGCGGTGTCCGGGGGCGGCGGTGCCAGGACCGGCCCGCGCACCTCCTCCTCCGAGACGGTCACCCAGTCGTCGTCCCACTCGTCGTCCCACTCGTCGGAGCCGTCCCGGCGGTCCCGGTCTCCCCCGGCGTCCCCGAGCGGCGTGGTCACCGCTGTCCCGGTACGAAGGCGGAGGAGGCGGAGGACGCGGGAGACGCGAGGGAGGCGGGGGAGGCGTCGGTGCGGATCTCCACCAGGCCGTCGGCGCGTTCGTGGATCTCCTGCACCGAGACGGTCCAGCCCGCGCCGATCGCCGGGTCGGCGAACAGGACCCGGGCCAGCGGGTTGATCAGGTGGGTCTCCAGCGCCATGCCGATGCCCCGGCCGCCGTTCCACTGGTCGTGCGTGCAGTACTCGGTCAGCTGGGCCCGCGCGTGCGGGGAGAGTTCGAGCGAGATGTCGTGCTCGGCCAGCAGCTGGCGCCGGATGTTGTCGATCTGGAGCCGCATGATCCGTTCGGCCACCTCGCCGGAGATGAAGTCGAAGACCACCACGTTGCCGCCGAGCCGGTTCATCAGCTCGGGCCGGCCGATGACGTGCTCGAAGTGGCGCTTCACGTTCAGCCGCACGGTCCGGGCCAGTTCCCGGTACGGGGTTCCCGGGCGGACGATCCACTCCCGCTCATCGGTCTGCGGATCGGTGCGCTGCACCCCCAGGTTGGAGGTGAAGATCAGCACGCACTCGCTGAAGTACGTGGTGACGCCCTGCCCGTCGGTGAGCCTGCCGTCCTCCAGCACCTGGAGGAACTTGTCGAGGACCCCCTTGTCGGCCTTCTCGATCTCGTCGAACAGGATCACCCGGAACGGATTGGCGCGCACCGCGGTCGTCAGCTCCCCGCCCGCCTCGTACCCCACGTATCCGGGCGGGGCGCCCACCAGCCGGTCCGCCGAGTGCGAGGCGGAGAACTCGCTCATGTCGAAGCGCAGATACGCCTGGTCGCTGTCGAACAGCACCGAGGCGACGGCCTTGGCCAGCTCGGTCTTGCCGGTGCCGGTGGGGCCCGCGAAGAACAGCACGCCGCGCGGCCGGTGCCCCGGGCTGGTGGCCTGGGCGCCCGAGAGCCCCATCGCGGCCCGTTTGAGGATGTCCAGCGTCATGGAGACGGCCGCCTCCTGACCGAGCACCCGTTCCGGCACGGTGCGCTCGCCCTCGATGATCCGCTGCCGGATCTCGTCGCGCCGCCACGGGTTCTTCTCCACCCCCAGCCGGTACATCCGCACCGCGTCGGGCATGGCGTCGAACGGGATGCCCCGGGCGACGGCCAGTTCGAGGGACTGCCGCATGGCCCGCAGCGGCAGCCCGACACTGGCCCGGGCGAAGGCGTCCACCGGGTCCTTTCCGGTCGCCCCGCCGCCGGTGCGCGGCCCGTCGCCGTCCCCGTCCGAGGGCCCCCACCGGTCCCCGCCCGGCCCGGGGTGCTCGTGGCGCAGGAGCGCGGCCATCCGCCGGCGTTCGTCGGCGTCCGGGTCGGGCACCGCGATGGTGCGGATGCGTTCGCTGCCGGAGACCAGCCAGTTCGGCAGGTCGCGTTCGCCCTCGGCGAGCCAGATGACCGGGTTGAACAGCGGCGCGGCGCCGGTGCTCACGGACGACGGCGGCACGCCCGGCGGCAGCGGGACGGGCCTGGCCTGCTCGGCGAGTTCCAGGCAGGACACGAAGAAGTCGCGTTCGGACTCGGTGAGCCGGGTGACGTCGGTGGTGAGCCGGGCGGCGTGCTCGATGAGCAGGACGACCCGGAGGGGCTCCAGCGGACGGCCGTTGCCGTGACCGGCGCGCCGGTGCTCGGCCCAGCCCGTCACGATGCCGCGGAGCTGCGGCTCCATCTCCATCAGGACCGGCGGGCGGTGCCGGTCCCGGCCGCCGGACTGCTGCGTGACGCGCAGCAGTTCCTCGACCATCAGCTGTTCGGGGCCCGGCACGACGCGGAAGCCCCGGATCTGGTCGTAGCGGATCAGCGCCTGGTACCCCAGTCTGCGCAGGGCGTTCCACACGACCTCGGCCAGCGGGTGGTGGGCGTCCCGGGACCGGCGGTGCACCAGGTGGAGGTCCTGGATGTTGCCGTGCAGGACGTACTGGGAATGCACGCCCAGGGTGCTCGTGAGCTCCTCGACGAACAGCGGCACCGTGCGTTCCGGGGGCTCGGGGCGTTCCGGACGCTCCGGACGTTCCGGGGCGTGCTCCGTCGCGTCGTTCCGGCCCTTGACCAGTCGTGGGCCGTGGCCCGGCCGGTGCGTGCGGTCCCCGTGGGACCGGGTGTCCTCGGTGCCGTGGATGTCCACGCCGTTCCTCCGCATCCTCGTCCTCGACCTCAGTTCTCGGCCTCGTTCTTGTTCGTGTGCACGGCGTCCGTCAGCGGTCGCCGGTCGGTGCCGTGCGGTGCCGGGGCCGGGGATCGTCCCTGGAATCCCTGGAATCCCTGGCGTTTTTGCTGTCCCGGCTGTTCCTGGCATCCCTGTCGCCGACGGTGTCCTCGTCGAGCACGAGGACACCGTCCTCGCCCCGGGTGCCGGGCACCGTGCCGCTCTCCTCCAGTACGAAGTCCAGTGCGACGCCGAGCTGTTGGGTGATCTCCCGCAGCCGGTCCAGGTGACCGCCGGCCCCGCGGCACCGTTCGTCGTCCAGGGCGAGCGCGTCGGCGTCGCGGGCCCCGGGCCGTTCGCGGCGCATGGTCGCCACCCGGGCCCGCTCCCCGTCCAGGACGATCCGCAGCCAGTGCTCGTCGCCCCAGCCGGGCGGGGTCCAGTCGAGGCGGACGAGCCGCTCGCGCGGGTGCGCCGAGTCGGCGGCAGGGGCATCGCAGCGGTCCGTTCCCAGGACCGCGATCCGCAGCATCCGCTCGACGTACCGGCGTTCCAGCTCCGCCAGCCGTTCCGCCACCCGCTCGTCCACCTGCCGCTGCTCGTGGGGTTCCAGCCGGCGGCCCTCGTCGAGCACCCGGCGCAGCAGCGCGGTCTCGGCCGGGGCGGGCGGCAGCGGGTCGGTGTCCTGCGGGGCGGTGGTCTCCAGGAAGTGGAGCTGGGCGGCGGCCCGTTCCTCGGCGTACCGGCGGGCCCGTACGGCGCGGTTGGTGTCGGCGACGAAGCGGCGTGCCTCGCGCAGATGGGTGCGGGCCTTGAGCGGGCGGGTCGCGGCGGCGGCGATCGCGTGCCGCACCGCAGCGGTGGCCGGTGCGGCGTCCTCGGCGGTGGCGGCCACGTCGAGCCGGGCGAGCAGCTCGGCCCCGATCCGTACGGCGTCCTCGTGCCGCAGCTCCTCCGCGCCGGGCGGCTGCGGAAGGGCCTCGTCCGCCCGGCGCGCCACGGCGGGGTCGGCGTCCCGCGCGGTGTCCGGCCGCGACCGGTGCTCGTCCAGCACCGCGGCGCGCCGGGCCCGCAGTTCACGCTGCCAGGCGTCGTCCTCCTGCTGGGCGAAGGGGGGCGGGGTGGACCGCAGCACCCAGTCGGCGTGCGCGGCCTCGGCCCGGCGCGTCCGCTCCTCCAGCACCGCCAGCTCCTCGCGCAGCCGGGCCAGGGGCGTGCCCACCGGGTCGAGGGGGCCGGGGAGGCCGGGGCGCGGCGGCCGGGGCGCGCCGGGCGGGGCCGTGCGCGCGGCCCGCCGCACCCGGGCGAGCAGCGCCGCCCGGCGCGCGTTCGCCCGTGCGGCGGCGAAGGCGGCGGCCTCCCACTGCCGGGCGGCGGTGGCCTCCACCTCCTGCCGGTGTTCGAGGCAGGCCTGTTCCTCGGCGGCCCGTACGGCCGCCGCCGCGAGCACCTGGGTGGTGACGAGGGCGGCCCGGCCGGCCAGCAGCGCCCCGCTGAGCGCGCCCAGGGCGACGGCCGCCGGGGCGAGGAGTTCCTGCAGCCCCTGGGCCGCCGCGTCGGTCAGGTGCCCGGCGGCCTGCTGGGCGGCGTCCGCGACCCCCGGCACATGGGCGATGTCGGGGTGCGCCAGGGTCTGGACGTGCGAGGCGAGGCCGTCGGCCGGTGCGTAGCCCACCCCGGGCATCACCTCGGTGATCGACGGCAGGGCGATCCCGACGCTCATCGGCGTCCTCCCCGGTTTCCGTTCCGGTTTCCGGTACGGGGTCCGTTCCGGGGGCCGTTACGGTTCACGGCCTGCGCGGCGCGCAGCCGGTTCAGTTCCAGGCGCCAGGAGACCGCGCGGTACACCGTCCAGACGGTGAGGGCCACGACGGTGCCGACCGGCCAGGCCCAGGGGGCGGCGGTGACGGAGTGGACGCCCAGGGCCACCACCGCGGCCAGCAGCGCGGCCGACGGCAGCAGGGTGCGCAGGCCGCGGGACCGGGCGAACCGGGCGGGCCGTTCCGACGCGGCGATCAGCCGCCCGGCGAGCGACCGCCGGGGGTGGTAGTGGGGCGGCCCGATGAACGCCGCGGCGGACAGTTCCAGGGCGAACACCGCGGCCGCCGCGGGCAGGGCCAGCGCCCAGCCGAGCACGACCGCCTCCTGATCGGCCCACCCGACGACGTCGGCGAGGCCGATCAGGAACCCCCACGGCACGGTGGCCAGCGCGGCGCCGAGCAGCGCCCAGCCCAGCGTCGGCGGACGCTCCATCCGCCGTATCCAGGCCAGGACGGCGTCCTGGTCGGCGGCCAGCAGCCGGGCGGCCTCCGCCTCGGCCAGCTCCCGGTGGCGCGCCTCGGCCTCGGCGGTGGCGACGCCGGCCAGCAGCCGTGCGACGAGCAGGCGCGGGGCGTCGTCCGGGTCGGCGACGAGCCGGGTGTACCAGTCGACGGGTACGGCCATGGCGGCCCGTGCCGCCTTGACGTCCCGGGTCAGTTCCGCCGTGCACCGGCCCGGCTCGTGGGCCAGGCGCAGCAGCAGCGCGTCGACGGTGCGGTCGCGGCGCAGCCGGGCGCGCGCGGCGCCGCGGTCACGGGGCCCGCGCGCCAGGATCTCGTCCGTCAACGGCCGCCAGGCGGACCGGTGTTCCTTCCACCGCCGGTGCACCTCGTCGAGTCCGGCGCCGCCCGGACGTTCGGCGAGCAGGGGCAGCAGCTCGTGGCGCAGCAGCTCGTCCAGCAGGGCGTGGGCCTCGGCGTCGCCGTTCATGACCGCCGCGGTCAGTTCCCGGATGCCCAGGGTGTCCAGGCGCTGCCCGTGGTGGGAGACCTCCAGCCGCGGGCCCAGCCAGTTGATCAGCCGGGTGGTGGTCCGGGCGTCCGGCGGTTCGGCGAGTTCCGCGCGCAGGGCGACGAGCCGTTCGTTCTCCTCGGTGTCGCGGTCGGGCGATCCGATGAACTGGCCCAGCCACTCGACCAGTTCGGCCCGCCGGGCCCGGCGGGACAGCAGCCGGCCGGTGGCCACGCGGTTGACGTCCAGGAGGCGGGCCAGCTCCTCGGCGCCGGTGACCTCCCGGCCCATGAAGGGGAAGGGGCGCAGGGTGCGCCGGGGCGGCAGGTCGTGCGGGGCGGCGCCGGACGTGCGGGGCGCGACCGGCGGGGACTCCCCGCGCAGCCAGGCCGCCACCTGCTCGCCGCCCCAGCGGTTCTCCGGAGCGCGGGTGAGCAGGCCCTGGCAGAGCATCAGCAGCCGGGGGTCGGTCACCAGGGGGAGTTCGGGGTCGTGGGTGGCGACCTCGGTCAGGACCTCCTCGTCGCCCCGGAAGTCGATCGGGTGGCTGCCGCCGGCCAGTTCGGCCACGACCATGCCGAGCGACCACCAGTCGACGGCGGGGGTCACGGCCTGCCGGTGCGGGGCCGCCTCCGGCGCGAGGTAGAGCGGTTTGCCCACCCAGCCGCGCCGGCGCGGCCGGTCGCGCTGCGGTTCGTGCACCGCCGCGCCGAAGTCGATCAGCACCAGTTCGGGGCGGTCCTCGTTCTGGATGCGCACCATGATGTTGTCGGGCGTGACGTCGCGGTGCACGATGTCCCGCGCGTGTACGGCGACCAGCGCCGCGTGGAGCTGCTCCACGACGGCCCGGACCAGGGCGGGCGGCAGCGGCCCGGGGTGGTCGGCGAGGTAGCGGGCGAGGTCGGTCTCGCCGTACGAGAGGGTCAGGTCGTAGGGGTGGCCGTCGGCGGTCCCGCTCTCCAGCAGCCGGGCGACCGACCCACCGAGCCCACCGGGCCCGTCCGGCCCGTCCGGCCCGTCCGGTTCGTCCGGTCCGCCCGGTCCGCCCCGCTCCTCGGCCAGGATGCGGCGGACGCCGGGGTCGGGGCCGAACCGGTGGTGGTACCACTTCAGCACGAGGGGCACGTCGGCCGGCGCGTGCCGGGCCTCCCGGTCCTTGACCCGCAGCACCACGGCCTGGGACGGGCGGCGGACGTCACTCAGCACCTGGGTCAGGTCGAAGCGCCCGCCCAGCGAGGCCGGCACCCGGTCCAGCCCCCTGCGGGTCTCCGCGTCCCGCGGATCGTGGTGGCCGGTCCCGGTCTCGTCGACATCCATTTCGGTGGGCGGCGGCGGAACAGTCATGCGACATGCCTTCCGGTGACGGTGACGGTGACGGCGACGGACGGCCGGACAAGGTTGTTGAAAGGCGCTCCCGCAGGCGGACGGGCGGGCATATCGTGTCGGGCATGAGCCAGGAGACCCAGCCCTCCTCGTCCGCTCCCGAGCCCCTCGAACCCACGCCTCCGAAGGCCCCGCCCGCCCCCGGTCCGGGGCGTCCTGACGAGCCGTCCCGCGGGCGTCCCGACGAGCGGTCCCGTGAGAGCCTCGACGAGCGGTCCCGGGCCGGAGGGCGCCCCCTCCCGCCGCTGCCCGGCGCCGAACGGCTGGCCGCGGAGCTGCGGGCGCTGCGCCGGCCCGGTCTGTCCGGCCTGCGCACCCTGCGGCCCGAGGCCCTGATCAGGGTGGCCGTCGCGGCGGGCCTGTGCGGGGGGTTCGACGACGAGGCCGCCGGGGTGGAGACGCTGCTGAAGGCCGGGGTGCGGCACCTCGGTGGGAACACCCTGTCCGCCGACGGCACCCGCGGCGATCCGCTCGCCAGGGCGGCGGCCCACACCTTCGGACTGCTGCCGGACCGGCGGGGCGTACCGGGCCAGGACCGTCGCAGGGCCGCGGCGGCCGTCTACGGCGTCACGCCCGAACGCTTCCGCAAGAGCCAGGAGCGGGAGGTGATCGCGGAACTGGCGCTGGCGGTACTGGCGGTGGCCCGGAAGTCCGCCGCCGGACCGCCCCCGGAGCTCCCCGCGGTCCCGGCCGGGCCGATGGGCGGCACCCTGCCCGTGCGGTCGCCGGAGCCGGTGCCCGACCCGCCGACCCGGCTGACCGGACCGCCGCTGCCGGCCGCCGCCGCGCACCGCATCACCGTGCACGTCGCGTCCATCGAACTGCTGCGGGACATCGACATCCTGGTGTCCTCGGAGAACATCTACCTGGAGATGTCCAAGACCTTCCGCTCCACCGTGTCCGGCTCGCTGCGCCGGGCCGCCGCGATACGCGACGAGAGCGGCGAGACGGTCGACGACGTCCTCGTCCGGGAACTGGTCGAGTGGATGCGGGCCCACGGCCGGGCCGGGCTCCCGGTGCGCCCCGGCACCGTCGTGCCGACCTCGCCGGGCGCCCTCGCCGAGCGCGGTGTGCGCCGCATCCACCACGCGGCCGTGGCCGCGCCGACCAGCGACGGCCACGGCTACCGGGTCGATCCGCACGTCCTCGCGGAGGCGGTCTCGGCCAGCTTCCGGCTGGCCCGCGCGGAACGCGACAGGTTCGACCCGCCGCTCTCCTCCCTCTGCTTTCCGCTGCTCGGCGCGGGGCACGGGCTGCCGCCGGAGAAGGCGGCGCGCTGGCTGTGCTGGGCCGTCCGCGAGGAGTTGAGCCGCGACCCGTCCTGGACGGTGCACCTGGTGGCCCAGCGCCCCGAACTGGCGAAGCTGCTCACGGTCGCCAGCTCCGCTCCCTGAGTCGTAGCCCACGTCCCTTCAACCACCTTTCCCAACGGGGTAGTTCACCTCGTCGCGGTACGCCGTGGAGCCGTACGACGGGAGGCCCGGCCGGTTCGCCGGGCGCCCGCCCGGACTCCACGACGACCTGTACCGCCGGTCCGTCCGCTTCCCGGTCCAGGTGCGGCGCGTACCGGATCCGGCCGAGGCCGGTACGGGGCGTCAGCCGCTGGTTCGCGGAGCCGCGCCACACCAGCCCGGTCGGTTCGGCGACCCGGAACCGGCCGGTCACCACGGCGTCCGCGGACGCCAGGGCGGCGCGCCGGGCGGCGTCCAGCTCGGACTCCTCGTAGCCGGTGTAGACCAGCAGGTCGGCGGGAAGCCCGTCACCGGTCGCGCCGGGGCGGGTCAGCCCGGACCGCAGCCGGGCGGCGCCCCGGAGCAGCTCCGCCAGGGCCGCGGGCTGGGCGAGCGGTTCCCCGCCGCTCACCGTCAGACCTGCGGCGCCTTGGGCCAGCGCGTCCCGCCACAGCCCCAACAGCCTTTCCACGTCCATGGGTTCACCGCCCCGCGGGTCCCAGGTGTGCCGCGACATGCAGCCGGGGCAGGCCAGCGGGCAGCCCTGCAGCCAGATGCCGAGGCGCCGGCCCGGTCCCAGCGTTTCCAGCGGGAAGTGCGTCCCGCCGACTTCGACCCGCATCGGCCCTCCCCTTTCCCGCCGACTTCGACCCGCATCGGCCCTCCCCCTCCCGCCGGGCGGAGCCGGGAACACCGTTGGGCACCCGGCGGATGCCGTCGGACGCCGGCGGGCACCCGGCGGATGCCGCCGGGCGCCGACGGCGTCCCCCGTCAACGAGTATCCGGCGGCCGGGCCGGGCGCGGCGCATTTCTCCCGGTTGTTCTCCGGGCGTTTCCGGGTGCCGTCCGGTTGTTTTCCGGGCCCGTTCCGGACGCATTCCGGGAAATGCCCGCAGGGCCGAATGCGCAGGTGAAAGGCCGGTAATTTCTATTGTCCGGCCAGTTGCGGTCCGTTCCCCCGAGTCGGCTTCGGGGCTCTTCCGGCGATGCGCCGGAAGGCGCGGAACGGTGGGAGCGACGACCGGGCCGTGCCGTTCGGAAGGGGCCGCCGCAGCGGGCCCGGACGGAGGAAAAGGGCGGTCGTCGGGAGGCGGTCGCGCGGGGGAAGGGGATTCCGCCATGAGAGCCGACACGAATGGTTTCATCAGTTCGGCCCGGTATGCCTGGCACCACCGGGTCACGGCAATTCACGACCGACATCAGGGCCGCAGGGACGCGCCCGGCCTCCGGGACCGGATCGCCGCGCTGCCGCACCCGGACGACCTGCCGCACGACGTCACCGACCAGTTCCCGGAGCTGCTGACCCCGCACGTGCAGGGCATCCGGGCGAGCGCGTCGCGCGGGGCCGACCGGCTGCGCGCGCGGCTGCTGCACGAGGAGCGCGAACTGTGCGCGCGGATCCACTCCGAGTCGGTACGGGTGGCCACCCGGTACGAGGAGCTGCGGGAGCCCGCGCCGGCCGCCCTCGCCCGGTACGGCGAACTCATCGGGGTGTGGCGGGCCTCGGCGGGGGTGTGCCGGTCCCGGGCCGCGGTCCTGACCCACGAGGCGAACCAGCGGCTCGCCCGTTACTGGACGGCCGTCCTGACGAGTCTTCACCCGCTGCCGGGGGAGGGGGAGCTCCCGTCGTGCGGCCCGCACTGGCTGCCCGGCCGGGTCGTTCTCGACGCGTCCTGGCAGCACACCGACGACTGGCTGCGGGGGGACGGCGGGGTGTGGCCCTCCCCGGCCCCGGACCGGGCCGGCCACCCGGTGACCCGCGCACTGGCCGTCCTCGACGCCCAGCCCGTACGGGGGGCCGGGAACGGCGCCCCGGCGGGGGCGGGACGGGGGCACGGATGACCCGCCCGGACCCGGCCGCCGCCCCGGTGCGCGCCGCACGAGGGCCGGTGACCGCCGACGCCTTCCAGGAGACCGCGAACCCCCGCACGAACACGGAGAGAGCCATGAACGTGCCCCATCCGCCCGGTCGTCCGCCCGTTGCCGCCATATCGCCGCCACGCCGGTCCGGCCGCTTCCGGCGTACCGGCGGTTTCCGGCGTACCGGCGGTTTCCTGCGTACCGGTGGTTTCCCGCACACCGCCCGCCCCCCGAACACCGCCCGCTTCCGGCGTACCGCCCGCGCCCTGGCGCTCGCGGCGTCGCTCGCGGTGTCGTTCGCGGCCGTCACCGGCTGCACCGCTTCCGCCGAGGCCGACGCCCCCCGCACGCCGTGCGGGCTGGTCATCGACGGATCGGGCTCCGGGGCGGCCGGCGGCCGGGGCTTCGACGCCGAGGCCAAGCTCAAGTCCACCCTGGTCCCCTTCCTGACCGACCGGGACTGCGGCACCCTCGCGTTCGCGCCGGTGACCCGTTCGTCGCAGACCTCCTCCTGCCGGGTCGGGGACGTCGACCTCGACCCGCCGGCCGACGAGACCACCGACCGCGACCGCCTGCGCAGGTCGGCGCGGATCCTGGCGGTCCGGGGCGCGCTCACCATGCTCGAGTGCGCCCGTACCCAGGGTGGTTCGGACGTGCTCGGTGCCCTGGCGCGGATCGGTGAGGCCATGCCGTCCGGCGAGGAGACGCCGAGCCTGCTGGTGGTGAGCGACTTCGAGCAGGCCGACAAGGAGTTCACGCTCCGGGTGAGCGAGATCGCGACGGACGAGAGCCGCGAACGGGCCGTCGACACCCTGCTCGGCGCCAGGGGCGTGCCGGGGATCGCCGGGATGGACGTCTACCCCGTCGGCTACGGCATGCGCCACGACGCCAGGCCGAGCGAGTACCGGCCGTTCGACGCGTTCTGGTCCGAGATCCTGAGCAGGAGGGCGAAGGCGCATGTCCACGACGACTACCGGAAGTGACCCCGGGGAGCCGCGCCGGCGGCGGGCCAGGGTTCCGGGGCCGCTGCGCGGGAGGGACGGGCGCCGGGGCGCGGACCGCCGGGTCACCGCCCCGGACGAGGGGCCCGAGCGCCGCCCGCTGGTCCTCACGGACCGGGAGCAGCGGCGGCTGATCGAGCAGGCCCGCAGGCGCGGGGCCAAGGAGGCCGTGAGCAGGAAGCGGCTCCTGGTGCGCGGCCGGACCGTCCGGTCGGGGGCGTTCGACCCCTGGGTGCTGGGCAGTGCGGGCCGGGCGTCCTACTTCGCCGAACTCGCCTCCGTGCGCGACACGCTCCGGGCACAGCTGTGGGAGCAGGCGGCGGACCGGGAGGAGCGGGAGCTGCTGCGGGACGCGCGCGCCAGGTCGGACGTGGAGGCGGCCGAGGTGGAGAGCCGCCTCCAGGACGAGCTGCTGCGGGAGGCCGACGAGCAGGTCCGGTCCTCCTGGCGCCAGTTGAACCGGCTCGCGGCCCGTGCGGTGCGGTGGGACCGGTTCCGCGACGGGGTCCGGGAGCGGGTCGAACGCCGTTGGATCCGGGCCCGGTTCCCGGACGCGGAGTTCCCCGGCGACGGCGACGGCGACGGCAACGACGGCTACGGCGACGACGGCGACGAGGGGGCCGCCCGCCGGACGGCGGACCCGGCCGGGCGGGACGGGCGCGATCCCGCGACCGGACCCGTACCCGGCCCCGCACCCGCACCCGCGCCGGTGCCGGACGACGGTGCGGCCGACGACGACTGGCAGTCGCTCGATCCCGCCGGGGACACGGACCCCGGCCGGCCCGTCCACGGCCGGGGTGCCGCCCCGCTGGGGGAGCGGGGGCCGGAGCTCCTCGGCGGCGTGGTCCCGCCGCCCGACCAGGAACCGGGCTGGGAGGGCATGCCGACACGTCCGGGCCTGCCCGCCTGGCTGACCTGGGCCATGCTCCTGGCCATCGCGGCGGTCGAGATACCGATCTACTGGGTCGCCTTCCAGCCCTTCCACGGCACGGGCAGCAACGAGAGCGACTTCCTGTCCGGCACCCTGGCGATCTCCACCGCCGTGCTGATGGTGCTGCTGCCGCACCTGGCGGGGCGGACCCTGCGCAACCGGGCGGCGACCGGTTCCCTCAGGGCCGCCGCCCTTCCGGCGCTGGCCCTGCTGGGGGTCTGGGGGTTCTCCGGCTGGGCCCTGGGCGACCTGCGGGCCAGGCTGGTGCTCAGGCGCCCCGACTCCCTCGAGACGCCGCCGGACATCGGCGAGTTCGAGGGCGCGGGGGACCTCGCCGAACAGCAGACGCTGGTGGACAGCCTCCATCTGGCCCCGCACACCATCACCTGGATGTTCGTGGCGCTGCTCTTCCTCTCCGGCGGCATCGGCTTCCTGCTGGGGCTGCTCAGGGAGCACCCCTACCTGGACGCGTACCGGTCGGCCCTGGAGCGCCGGGCCGAGCGGGTCAGGCAGCGGGAGGAGGCCCGGATCGCCGCCGACCGCGCCCGCTCGCTCACCGAGACGGCGCAGGAGCGGGCGGACCGGCGCAGGGAGGCGGTGGACGCCCGGGTGCGGGCCACCGAGGAGCTGTACGAGGCGGCGGCCCACGCTTTCCTGGAGGGGGTGGTGGAGCGGTCGAGCGATCCCGCGGTGACCGAGGCGGCGATGAAGCTCTCCCGGACCTGGCCCTTGCTGCCGAAGCCCTCCTCGCCACCGCCTCCGGTCCGCCGGAACGCCTGAGCGCGCACCGGCGGGTACGGAGAAGGGGGCTGCCCTGCACCGACGGAGTCGGCCGGGCAGCCCCCTTCCCGCGTCACGTCACGTCACGCGTCGCATCCCGCGTTGCGTCACGCGTCGCGCACGACTGTCACCGGGCAGGTCGCGTGCTGGGTGACGTGCAGGCTGACCGAGCCGAGCAGGGTCGCCTTGAAGCCGCTGTAGCCGCGCGCGCCGACGACCAGCAGGTTCGCGCCCTTTGACCGGTCCAGCAGGGCCTGGGCCGGGTTGCCGATCACGATGATCTTGCTGATCGCCGCCGCGCCCTCGGCCCCCAGGGCCTCCTCCAGCGCCTCGTTGAGGGACACGGTCGCCAGGGCCTGCGGGTCGAAGTCCTCCGGCATGCCCGGCATCATCGACGCCCAGCTCGTCGCGGGGTACTCCCAGCTGTTGACGGCCTCCACCGTGTCACCGGTCAGCTCCGCCTGGCGCACGGCCCAGTGCAGTGCCTTGATCGACGACTCGGAGCCGTCAACGCCCACCACGATCCTGCCCATCACTGCCTCCAGCTCGGTTCGGCTCAGTGCGCAGAGGCGTCGTACGGAAAGAAAGTCGCACGACGCATCTTTCGCCCCAACTCTAATCAAACCGGGCGGGGCTGCCGGGGGCGGGGTCCTGCGGCCGGTCCGGTCGGGTCACCGGTCCGGCCGGGAGGGGCCCGGCCGGACAGCACGAGGCACGGGCCCGGCACTGCCCGGCCGCGAGGGACGCGGTCAGTCCAGGCGGAGGTCGGCGAGCTGCTGCTCGAAGGGCACGACCTCGTCGTCGAGCCCGGGCGTCCGCGACGCCCCGGAGCGGGCCCGGCCGCCCGTGATCATGGCCGCGAGCTCGCCGCCCGCCCGCCGGATGCGGGACGGCAGGCCGTCGGTGTACTCGTCGCCGGACGAGCCCCAGTCCTCCGACGCCGCGTACACGGACGTCGGGGCGACGGTGGCCCGCAGGTAGGCGAAGAGCGGGCGCATCGCGTGTTCCAGGACCAGCGAGTGGCGGGCGGTGCCGCCGGTCGCCGCGACGACGACGGGCTTGCCGGTCAGCGCCGTGTGGTCGATCAGGTCGAAGAACGACTTGAACAGTCCGCTGTACGAGGCGGTGAAGACGGGCGAGACGGCGATCAGGCCGTCCGCCTGCGTCACCTCCTTGACCGCCTCGTCCAGGGCGGCCGGCGGGAAGCCGGTCACCAGGTGGTTGGCGATGTCGACGGCCAGGTCGCGCAGCTCGATCACGCGGATCTCGACGGCGCGGTCCTGCTCGGTCAGCAGCCGCTCGCGGGCGGCGCCGGCCAGCCGCTCGGCCAGCAGCCGGGTGGAGGAGGGGCTGCTCAGGCCCGCCGACACGGCGACGATCCGCAGCGGCTCGGTGACGAACGCGGTGGGCTCGGTGGACACGGTGGTCAGACCTCCTTCGTGGCGGTGCGGGCGGCGGCGACCGCCGGGTGTACGGGGGCGGCGTCCGGGACTCCGGCCGGCCGCAGGGCGGCGAACTCCTTGCGCAGCACCGGGACGACCTCCTCGCCCAGGATGTCGAGCTGCTCCAGGACCGTCTTCAGCGGCAGTCCCGCGTGGTCCATCAGGAACAGCTGGCGCTGGTAGTCGCCGACGGCGTCCCGGAAGGACAGGGTCCGCTCGATGACCTCCTGCGGGGAGCCGACGGTCAGCGGCGTCTGCCGGGAGAAGTCCTCCAGGGAGGGGCCGTGCCCGTAGACCGGCGCGTTGTCGAAGTACGGGCGGAACTCCCGTACCGCGTCCTGCGAGTTCTTCCGCATGAACACCTGGCCGCCGAGGCCGACGATGGCCTGCTCGGCGGTGCCGTGCCCGTAGTGGGCGTAGCGCTGCCGGTACAGGTTCACCATCTTCTTCGTGTGCTCGATGGGCCAGAAGATGTTGTTGTGGAAGAAGCCGTCGCCGTAGTACGCGGCCTGCTCGGCGATCTCCGGCGAGCGGATCGAGCCGTGCCAGACGAACGGCGGGACGCCGTCCAGCGGGCGCGGGGTCGCGGTGAAGGACTGCAGCGGCGTGCGGAACTTGCCCTCCCAGTCGACGACGTCCTCGCGCCACAGCTTGTGCAGCAGGGCGTAGTTCTCGATGGCGAGCGGGATGCCCTGGCGGATGTCCTTGCCGAACCAGGGGTAGACCGGTCCGGTGTTGCCGCGGCCCATCATCAGGTCGACGCGGCCGTCCGCGAGGTGCTGGAGCGTCGCGTAGTCCTCGGCGATCTTCACCGGGTCGTTGGTGGTGATCAGCGTGGTGGACGTGGAGAGGGTCAGCTTCTCGGTGCGGGCGGCGATGTAGCCGAGCGTGGTGGTCGGGGAGGACGGGACGAACGGCGGGTTGTGGTGCTCACCGGTCGCGAAGACGTCCAGGCCGACCTCCTCGGCCTTCTGCGCGATGGCGAGCGTGGCCTTGATCCGCTCGTTCTCGGTCGGGGTCCTGCCGGTCGTCGGGTCGGTGGTGACGTCTCCGACGGTGAAGATGCCGAACTCCATGGCCCGCCTCCAGAAACCTAGTTTGGTTGAACGTTGAACTATGTGGACGCATCCTACAACGGAGCGCCCCCCTGACCTATTCCACGGTCCGCGGAGGGGTTCCGCCCGCGCGTACCCTGGTCGGTGCGCGCGGGCCGAGGAGACAGGACCCGGACCCGGACGGAGGCGGCGGAACTGTGGGCGAGAGCAGCGGCGGGAGTGAGCGCTGGAAGGAGCGCGGCGTCGCGCTGCGCGTCTTCGTGTACGTCTTCGCCACGCACCTCTTCGCGGGCTTCGTCTGGATCCTGTTCTACGTCGGAGAGCACGCCAAGAAGTGAGCCGGGCGGAACGGGGCGGGTCCGCGGCCGGATCGACGACGACCCGCCTGTATTCGGCTCCCCTGGCCCCGCTGGGGCATGTTCCTGCGGATCGACGGGGGCGGGGTCCACTGCGTCGGTTCGGGCTGCGACACCTGCGGGACGACCCTGTGCCTGCTTGCCCGGCCGTCCGGGAACTCGCCACCGCCGAACGCTTCTGGAGAGGCGCATCGGACAGGAATGATAGTTTCTGGGTATCATTCCATCATGTTGTATGGGATGCCACGCCTGGATTCGGCCGACCTTCAGGTCCTGGAGCAGATCGACGGTCTGCGCGAACAACTGCGGCACGCGGTGCAGCAGGTTCCGATGAAGTGGACCCTTGACCTGCGCAAGGCTCTGACGGCCAGTGCCATCGCGGCGTCGAACACGATCGAGGGCTACGGGGTCGATGCCGTGGACGTCGCCGACTTGATGGACGGCGAGCGCGAGGTCGAGGCCAGTGACGAGAACAAGGCGGAGACACTGGCCTACCAGCAGGCCATGACGTATATCCAGTCACTGCACGATGTGATCGATTTCCGCTACAGCAAGGAACTCCTCAACAGCCTGCACTGGATGCTCCAGGGGCATCATCACCCCCGCAAGCTCGCCGGGCAGTGGCGCAGGACCTCGATCCGGATCACCGCACCGGGCGACGAGCTCGCCACCGATTACGAAGGCCCCGATCAGGAGCAGGTTCCCGGGCTCATGAGCGAGCTGGTGGACTGGCTCAACGAAGGCGACCTGGGCAGTCATGTGCTGCTCCGGGCCGCCATGGCGCATCTGAACCTGGTGAAGATCCATCCCTGGTCCGACGGCAACGGCCGCATGTCCCGTTCGCTGCAGACCCTCCTCATCGCGCGCGGCGGTGTTCTCGCCCCCGAATTCTCCTCGATCGAGGAGTGGCTGGGCATGCCGGGCAACACCTGGGAGTACTACAAGGTGCTGCGAGAGGTCGGCGGGCCGGTCTGGTCACCGGAGCGCGACACCCTGCCCTGGATCAAGTTCAACCTGCTCGCCCACCACCAGCAGACCCAACGGGTGCAACGCCGTGTCGACCGTTCCAACGACTGCTGGGTGCAGCTGATGGAGGAGACGGGTACACACGGCGTCACGGAGCGGCAGGTCACCGCGCTGCACGAGGTGGCCATGGCCGGCCGGGTGCGGCGCAGCCGGTACGAGAAGGCCGAAGCGCTCAACACGCAGCAGGCCACGCGGGATCTGCAGGCACTCACCAAGGCACAGTTGCTGACGGCCGTGGGCCGGACGAAGGGCCGCCACTACATCGCGGGACCACGGTTCCCGGAGCGGGTGCTGGCCACGGCACGTCGGCATCACACCATCAGCAACCCGTACGCCACATGATCTCGCGGGCCGCAGACCACGGTCCCAGAGGCATGGTCCCAGGGTTCGCCCGTGGACGGGTCCAAGCCCGCGTCCTGACGTCGTTTCTGCTCACACCAGTTGATGAATGAAGAACCTCTCGGCAGGACGACGCTGATCGTCTCCTCCCCGAAGCTCGACGGTGATCGATGCGTCTTCGACCAGCTCCTGGCCCGGGACCCGGACGCGTAGCCGTTGCAGGCCCGGTCGGAGTCCGGCGACGCGTGGTCGGAGGACGTATCGCCTCTGTCAGCTGTTGCCGGTGATCTTCTCGACCTTGCCGTACGGCCTGGCCCCCGTCCGCCGTGCGGACCGGGATCGATCAGGCGTCAGCGGAGAATGCGTCTGTCTTCACCGCGTCAAGAAATGCAGACCAGGGGCCGGAACCGAGGTGCAGGAGAGGTCCGGCGAGTCCCTTGCTGTCCCGGATGGCGCGGCCACCGTGGGCGGTTTCGGCTATCTCCAGGCAATCGCCCTGCTGATCCGAGTAGGACGATTTGCTGAACGTAGAGGTGATCTCGGGGGTCATGATGCCTCTTCCGTAGGCTGCTCTGCGTTGCGGAGGAACTGCCGAATGCGCCCGGCGCTCTCCTGCGGGGACATGGCTGCTGAGCGTAGTTGGTCGAAGACGTTGGCGTAGAGGGCCAAGTCTTCCGGCGCCTCGACCACGGATGTGTTGGCCACGTTTCGCACGGCAATCGCCTCCACATTCGGCTCCACCCCGAATGAAAAGGCCACGAAGGGGCCGGACATCCCGGCGACCTTGCTGGCGGCAGCCGGGAGCATCTGGACGGTGACGTTCTGCCGCTGTCCGATTTCGAGAAGTCTCAGCCACTGACCGGTGCCGATGGCGGGGTTGTCAGCGAGGGCGGTGATGGCGGGCTCCCAGATAATGGCTGTGAAGTGCGTTCCGCCCGCTTCGATTCTCTTTTGCCGCTCCTGCCGCACCTTGACCAATTGATCGACTCGGTCGGGTGAGATGAACGTCGGCCCGGAGGTGATCACGGAACGCGCGTACTCCGCCGTCTGCAAGAGCCCGGGGATGAGAGCAGGCTCCCACGACCGGATGTTGGTGGAGTCGTTTTCGAGCGTGATGTGGTCCGCGTAGTCGGGCCGTACGGTCTCTTGGTAGTCGAGCCACCACCCGCGTTCATTGCTCGCGCGGGCCCAGCGTTCCAGCCGTTCCCGCTCCCCGGGGTCCCGGACGTCGAAACGGTCGAGAAGCGTACGGACCTCCAAGGCCGAAGCCGACACCAGGCCGCTCTCCATGCGACTCACCTTGCTGACCGACTTCATGATTGCCTCGGCCGCGGCGGCCTGGTCGAGCCCTGCCGCTTCGCGGTGGCGTTTCAGTGCCGTTCCAAGTCGTCGACTTCGAACGGTGGGCCTCCCACCTGCGGGCATCCCGACTCCCTTCAACGTCCGTCATGGTGTGCCGATTTGAGTGGAAGCAGAGTCACGTCCACCCGGCACACTCGAAAGTCGCAAATTTGCGAGCGTGGCGCTTGCGGTAGTGATTCGAACACGCCTAGCGTGGTTGCGTCACGCAGCGCACACGACAGTGTGCACTGTGTGGATCGCTGTGTGGCAGCAAGGACCCCCGCGACCGTGGCACCGGTCCGGGGGCGTGGCCAACGCTTGCAAAGGAGCGTCGGCGTGGTGGATTTTATCGTCCGATTCCTCGGATCACTCCGGTGTTCCTCAACCCGACGGCCGGGCGGGGAGTGGCAGTGCGGTGAGTTTGAACGGCCCTGCTTCCCCGCCCCTCAACGGATCCAACTGAAGGCGGTTCAAGCCGAGATCGCTCGATCGGCGCGCGTCGAGAACGGGTTCCGCCGGGAGTGGCGGCGGGTGTGGTGGCTGGCTCGGCGAGGGAACGAGGCGGGGCCGATCCCGGTTCTCGGTGGGGCGGTGGGGCGGTGGGGCGATGAGCGGGACGGCGGACCGTACCGTCGTACTGCGTTGGAGCCGGCATCCGCGTTGTGTGTCACTGGCCCGGGCGGAATTGCGTACCGCGCTCGCGGGCTGGGGGCTCTCGGAGTGGGAGGGGTCCGCGGTGCTCGTGCTCTCCGAGTTGCTGACCAACGCCGGGCAGCACGCCCGGGTCGCGCCGGGGCGGGAGATCGAGACCCGGTTCCGGCCGCTGGGCGACGGGGTGCGGATCGAGGCGCACGATGCCTCGGACGCGCCGCCCAAGGTGCGCGAGCCGGAGCCCGGAGCGTGTGGCGGGCGGGGGCTGGTACTGGTGGATGCGCTGGCGGACCGGTGGGGGTACGGGGCACGGCGCGGGCCCGGAAAGGTCGTGTGGGCAGAGTTCGGTTCGGTTAGGCTCGCCCCATGACCTCCGTACCGTGCCGAAACTGGTGGCGCTCCTTCTAGGAGCGGCCACCTCCCCCTCTGCACGGAATCAGGGCCGTTCGATATGGACGGCCCTTCTTTCTGCCCTCGTACGGGTACGGATGCCGGTGATCACGGCGGGCCGTCCTCCACGCAACCAGCACTCGCGAGGAGAGAAACCCATGAGCAGCACCGTCACCACCGCATCGACCGAGCAGCGCGTCGCCGGGCTGGAGGCGCGGATCCGGCAGGCCCCGGAGAAGTTCCGGGTGATGACCGGGGACCGGCCCACCGGGCCGCTGCACCTCGGGCACTACTTCGGCACCCTCCACAACCGCGTCCGGCTCCAGGAGCTCGGGGTGGACGTCTTCGTGATCATCGCCGACTACCAGGTGCTCACCGACCGGGACGTCGCCGACCGGCTCGGCGAGTACATGGAGGGGATGCTGCTGGACTACCTGGCCGCCGGGATCGACCCGGAACGCTCGACGGTCTTCAACCACAGCGCCGTGCCCGCGCTCAACCAGCTGATGCTGCCGTTCCTGAGCCTGGTCTCCGTCGCGGAGCTGAACCGCAATCCCACCGTCAAGGACGAGATCGCGCACTCCCGGCAGTCGGCCGTCAGCGGGCTGATGTTCACGTACCCCGTGCACCAGGCCGCCGACATCCTGTTCTGCAAGGGGAACCTGGTGCCGGTCGGGCAGGACCAGCTGCCGCACCTCGAAGTGACCCGGACCGTCGCCCGCCGCTTCAACGAGCGGTACGGGGCGGTGTTCCCCGAACCGGACGCACTGCTCTCCACCGCGCCCCTGCTCCTCGGCACCGACGGCACCAAGATGAGCAAGAGCCGGGGAAACTCCATCGCGCTCGGCGCCACCGCGGACGAGACGGCCCGGCTGGTCAAGGGCGCGAAGACGGATGCCGAGCGGCACATCACGTACGACCCCGAGAACCGGCCCGGGGTGTCGTCGCTCGTGCTGCTGGCGGCGCTCTGCCTGGACCGCGACCCGCACGCGGTGGCGGAGGAGATCGGCGGGGGCGGCGCCGCGGCCCTCAAGCGGACGGTGACCGAGGCCGTCAACGCCAGGATGGCGCCGATCCGGGCCCGGCGGGCGGAGTACGCGCGCGACATGGGGTACGTGCGGTCGGTGCTCCGGGCCGGGAACGAGCGCGCCCGCGAGATCGCCGGGGCGACGCTGGACGAGGTGCGCGGGGCCATGGGCGGCATGCTCTGACCCGGGGCGTGGCGGGGGCCGGGGCGTGCCGAGGGGCTGGAGCGTGCCGGGGGCCGGGGAGTGCCGGAGGTCCGGGGGTGTGGCGGGCGGGTGCCCCGGCCGGTGCCCCGGACGGTGCTTTCACGGGGTGCCCCGGCCGGCCCGTCAGGTGGTGGGCTCATCCGGCCAGGCGCCCCGGGCCGCGAGGTCCAGGATCAGGGCCGCGATGTTCCAGGCGTCGTCCGCGCCGCTGTGGTGGCGGCCCTCCAGGGGGAGGCCCGCGATCTCCAGGGCCCGGGCCATGCCGGGGCGCTTGCGCAGTCCGTGGGCGGCGGTGAAGGGGAGCTTGGCGTTGGTGTGGCGGTGGCCGAACGGGTACCGGGTGCCGGTGGCCCGGCACTGGCGGGTGAACTGGTTGCGGTCGTAGTCGCCCCAGCTGGCCCACGGCCGTGTCCCGGCCCGGTGCTTGGCCGCCAGTAGCCGGCAGGCGTCGGCGAAGGGGAGGCCCGTGCTCACCTCCGCCTGGGTGAGGCCGGTCAGCTCCGTGCAGAACGCGCTGACGGTGGACCGGGCCGGGCGGACCAGGATCCGGTGGCGTGCCACCCTCTCCGCCGACCGCAGGTCGACGACCGTCAGCCCGATCTCGATGATCTCGCTGACCGCCCCGGGCGGCGGTTGTCCGTCCCAGCAGGTCGCCTCGATGTCGATGACGTTCAGGAGTTCCGGTTCCGGTCCTGTTTCCATGGGATGAGGGTAGGGACCGGGGATGCGGTCCGGCACCGGGATTTCCCGGGCCACCCGGGCCCTCGTGGCTCAGCGGCAGGGCGACGAGCCACGCCTGCGCAGCAGTTCGGCCCGGCCCCGGCGGGCTTGTGTGCCTGATGGGCTTCGGCGGGCGGACATCGCGCAGGTACCAGGCAACCTTCCGCGCATGTGCTCCCTCTTCCGTGCCGACAGGATCGCCTGGTGAACGGCCTTACCGGGTTGGGTGGTTGGGCCCTCGCCCTGCTGGAACGAGGAGAAGCATGAGCATGAGAGTGAGAACCGGTGTGACCGGGCTGGCGGCTGCTGCCTGTGCGGGCGTCCTCCTGGCGCCGACCCCGGCCGGTGCGGCCCCGGTCCCGACCCCCGAAGCCGCTGGGTCCAAGACCGGTTCCTACTGCGTCGTCAAGGTCAGTGAGGGGAAGACCACCTGCTACGACACCTTCCGTGAGTACATGGCCGTGTTGAGCGGCGGCCGGATCACCGACGCCCCGGCCCCGGAGAAGGCGGCCACGGACAAGAAGTTCCAGGCCCGGATGAACAAGACTCTCAACGGCCCCGTCACGACGATGGGCGAATACACCGGCGCCCAGCTTTACGAGCACGGCCACTTCGGTGGGCGTGCCATCGGATACGCGCTCAGCGAGCCGTGCAAGAACGACGGCAAGTGGGACGCCGAGATGACCAACCTCGACGACATGAACTTCGACGACATGACCAGTTCCGTGCAGACGTGGAACAACTGCTACATCGTGCTTTATTCGAGCGCCAATTTCAAAGGGATCAGCAATACCTATGACTGGGCGGACTGGGTCGGCGAAGCGATGAACGACCAGGCCACCTCTTTCCGGCTGAAGGCCCGCGGCGAGGCCATCCGCTGAGGTTGTTCCGGGGCTCGGGGCCCCGGCTGTCGGCGGTGGGCGCAACCGGGCCTCCGGTCGCGCCCACCCGCGTTCGGGCGGGATGTCCGCGCGGTGAGGTCAGCGACGGGGGTGGAAGACGAACTGCCGCCCCTGCCCCTTGCCTTCCGCGAGCTTCAGTACGAACCCTCCGGTGTCCGCCAGCAGCAGGGAGGGGATCTCGGTGCCCTGGGGCAGCGGCTTGACCTGCCCGGTGTCGAGTGCGACGGTGACCGGCTTTTCGGATTCCCCGTCCGCCCGGGAATAACCGTATGCGGTGCCGTCGGCCACGGACGTCAGACGGATGGGATCCGCGTCGCCGCCCTCGTAGAAGCAGCGTGCCTTGCCCTGTTCGAGGTCCACGGCGACGCTGTCCGAAACGACATGGCGACCGTCGGGCGACAGGACGGCTTTGCGGCGCTCGCCGGACGACTCCGATGCGCACAGTGTGGACGCCACCAGTTTCCCGGACTTCAGGTCGTGCACGGCCGTCACCGATTGATTTCCGTACCCGTTCTCGGGGAACCAGGTGGACAGGACGTGACCGCCGAGGACTTCCGTCACCCGGCCGCTCTTGTACTTGCTGTTGTGTATTTTGCTGCCCGGGGGAACGGCGTCGCCGGAGTGCCAGGCGCCGGGGACACCGAAGCCACCGTGGACCGGGAGTTGCACGACCGGACCGTCCGGGGAGAGCGCTTCCACCGGGCCCTTGCAGGGCTGGAGGTCGTCCTCACCGCAAGGAAGTTCCAGCTCTTCGTACTTCGTGACGCGGCCCTTCGACAGGTCGATCGCCGTAGTGCGGTCCGCGCCCGGTCTGCTGTCCTCCCAGAGGACCAGGAGCCCGTTCCCGCCGTCGACGACCCTCGGTTTGTCATGGGAAGGCATCGGTATCGAGAAGGTGCGGGCCGGAGAGATCTCCTTCCCGGAGGAGTCCGCCGGGTAGAGGAGGAGGGAGAACGTGTCGTCCTCCGTGAAGGAGGGCGCCCACGCCCAGACGGCGATGTACTCGCGGTCGTCCTGGTCCACGACGAGGAGCTGCGGGAGGTGCGACGAGTCCGGGGCCACGTTCTTGCCCGGGGCCGGAGGCTGCCACGGCTGACTGCTCCAGCGCAGCGCGCCGGTGGCGGCCTCACGGGCCTCGACGACGTATTTCTCGCCTTTCTTCTGGAGGAAGGCGACGACGCCCGCCTTGGACGCGGCCTCCACCGGCAGTTCCGTTTCGTCCCCGTCCGGCCAGCTGATGTTCTGCTGCCAGCCCTTGGACGTGTCGAACTCCTTCGGCGCCTTCACCGCCGGTTTCGGGGACTTCGCGGCGCTCGGTGTGGAGTCGTTCCCCGCGCTGTCGCCGCCTCCGCTGCAGGCTGCCAGCATCCCGGCCGCCATCACCGTGACGACGGCCTTCTTCACGGACTTCATCTGCCCCCCTCCGGCAGGGAGGTACCCATGATCCGGTCCCCCCACAAGATCACCAAAGATTCTTATAGCACGCCTCTGCGCAGCGCCATGTCGAGGGGCCGGGCTCGGCGACGACGCTTGCCGCATCGCCGGCGCTCCGTGCGCCACCGGGATCGTGTTCGTCGCGCACCACCGTGGCCGTGTTCTCCGGGGCCACCGGGCGCGGTCGCCGCTGCTGCGCCCGGCGCCGGGCGTTCACCTCGGTGCCATGTTCCTTCGCCTGCGCAGCAGTTCGGCCAGGCCGCGGCGGGTCGCGGCGATCACCACGCGGTCCTGGGGGCGCAGCACGTACCCGGGGTGCAGGTCCCACACCAGGCCGGACGGGCGGTCCGGGGGGACGGGGGAGGGGGTGGCCAGGTCCGGGAGGCGGTCCTCGGGCGGGGTGGCGTCCAGGGCGAGGACCCGCCAGGCACCGGCCCGGAACGCCTGCTCCACCGTGCGGCCCTCCAGTTGCGGATGGCCCGCCACCTCTATCGCCGCGAACAGCATCACCTTCCGCTCGACCGGGATGGCGCCCAGGATCTGGCGTCCCATCATGGCGACCGCGAAGGACGGGGCGGCCAGGTGGGAGACGGACCGGGACCGGGTCACGGCCTGCGGGTGGGCGGTGCGCAGGGTGCGGTAGACGGCGGTGGCGAACTCGTCGTCGTACAGGCGCAGCGCCACGCGCAGGTCGTGCTTGACCGAGCGGGCGTACAGCGCGGCCTCCAGGTTGGTGGTGTCGGCGCTGGTCAGGGCGAGGAGTGCGCGGGCGCGCTGGATCTTCGCCGCCTCCAGGACGCCCTCCTGGGTGACGTCGCCCAGGACCACCGGCACGTGCAGTCGCCGGGCCACGGCGATGCCGCGCGCGTCCGGGTCGTCCTCCACGCACACCACCGGGATGTTGAGCTCGCGCAGCCGGACGAGGACCCGCGTACCGATCTTGCCGAGGCCGAGCAGCACCACGTGGTTGGACAGGCCGCGCGGCGGGCGGCGCAGGGACGACGCCGTGCGGATCGAGCCGAACGCCTCCAGCACGGCCGCCACGAGCAGCGGCAGCAGCATCAACCCGGCGACCCCGGACAGGAGTTGGATGAGCTGGCGGGCCGTCGGTTCGCCGGTCGCCGGGTCGCCCATCGCGAACAGGTCGAGCAGGGTGAGGTACGCGGCGTGCAGCGGGTCGTCGCCGGTGGTGAGCGTCGAGGCGACGGCGAGGCCCACCACGGCCAGGCCGACGCCCAGCGCCGACCAGCGCAGCCGCCGCGAGAAGACCTGGCTCAGCGGGGCCCCGCGGCCGCCCATCCGGGTCGGCGGTCCGGACGGGCCCGCCTGGCTGATCGCCTCCAGGACCACCGTGCCCCGGTCCGTGGCGTCGGACAACTGCCGGTCGTCCGGCAGGAGTTGGGGGCCCTCGGCGCCGCTGCTGTCGGATCCCTCGGTGCCCGCCGGGTCATGGGTGGTGGAGGAGAGCAGGGCCAGGGTGCACAGGCCGGGGTCGGCGATCTGTCCCTCGCCGGGCGGGGTGCGTTCGGCGGCGCGCAGCAGCAGACCCTCCGCCTGGATGACCTTGCTGGAGCCGGTGAGGACGGTCGCGGCGAGGGCGGGGGCCGCGGTGTCGGCGTCGGACAGGACGGTGGTGGAGGCGTCCAGGGCGGCCTGGTCCAGGCCGGGGGTGGCGAGGGCGGCGGCCTGGTCGAGCAGGGCCTCCAGGTGCTGGCCCAGCTTGCGGTTGTAGAGCCGGATGACCAGCCGGAGGCGGGGGTTGATGCGGCGGGCGGTCAGTGCGGCACGGATGTTGCGCTCGTCGTCCTCGTAGACCAGCGCCAGCGCGGCGGCCGATCCGACGCCCGCCTCCTCCAGCACCTCGTCGGACGGCTCCGCCGCCTCCGTGATGCGGACGGCCTCGACACCGGCGTTGGTGTCGTCCCCGAGGGCGGCGGCCCCGCCGGTGCCGGTGCCGGCACCGCCGGTCCGGTTCATCGCCGAGGACATCCGGCCGAACAGCGCCGCCGCCATGCTCCGCCCGGTCAGCGGAAGTTCGGGCCTGCGGTCGTCGCGGCCGGGCGGCAGGACGAGGGTGACCCGCTCCCCGTACACGTAGCGCAGCTCGACGGCGAGCCGCCGGGCCAGCGCGTCGTCGCCGCAGACGACCATGTGTCCGCCGAACGGGGAACGTTGGGGCTGCTGCGGAAACTGGGTCACGTGTCCCAGCATGCCTTGCTCCTCTCCTCCGTGGGTGACCGCCGGGTGTCGGACGAGCAGCCGTCAGCGGTTTTCCGGCGGCGGTTCGGCATGCGGCGATTCGGCATGCGGCGGCTCGGTACGCGGCGCCGCGTACCGAGCCTGCGGGTTGGTGAGCAGGTGGCGCGGGTCGGCGACCCGGACGATGGCCGATTCGACCGCCGCGATCCGGTCCGCGAGCAGGCCCAGCGCGGCGACGGCCCGGGTCATCGGGTCGCCGTCCGGGCCGCCGAGCGCCTGCGTGCGCACGTAGGAGGCGGTGATCTCCGACCAGCGCGCGGACTGTTCGGCGGTGAGCCGGCCGCGCAGTGCGGCCAGTTTGAGCAGGTTCGACTCGGCGCCCGAGGTCAGGGTCTGGGCCTCGCCCGCGTAGTGGTCGTCGATGACGGCGTCGAGCTCCGCCGCGTTCATCACCGGGACGATCCGCGCCGCGATCTTGTTCATGTCGCGGTAGGAGCCCTGGAGCCGGAACGGTGGTTCGGTGCGGGTGGCGTCCGTCTGCGCCGCCGACGCGATGTACGCGGCGTTCACGGCCAGCACCGTCTCCCGGGCGGTCAGCAGATGGCGCAGGACGGCGACGATCCGTTCCACGTCGGCGGGCGGGTAGGGGTGTTCGAGCCGGTCCGCGCGCGCCGAGGGAACGTCGGAGGCCAGCCGTACGAACAGGGCGAGGTCCTCGCGGGAGCGCCCGGCGAGCGGGGCGAGCACCGGGTTGGCGGTCAGCGCGTTCTCCACGAAGCTCAGCGCGAAGACGTCCTCGCGCCCGCTCAGCACCTCGCCGAGGTTCCAGACGTCGGCCCGGTTGGCGAGCATGTCGGGGATGCGGAACCTGGCTCCCGACTCCGTGTACGGGTTGCCCGCCATGCACACCGCGAACCGCTTGCCCCGCAGGTCGTGGCTGCGCGGTTCGCCGTCCCGTACGCCCTCGATGCGGCGGGTGGCGTCGCAGAGCGGGATGAACTTCTGGAGCAGTTCGGGCGAGGTGTGCTGGATGTCGTCGAGGTAGAGCAGGGTGTTGTTGCCGGACTCCAGCGCGAAGTTGATCTTCTCGATCTCCTGGCGGGCGGTCGCGGTGCGGGCCTGGGCCGGGTCGAGCGAGGTCACGTCGTGGCCGAGGTTGGGTCCGCTGATCTTGACGAGGACCAGGCCGAGCCGGTCGGCGACGTACTCCATCAGCGTCGTCTTGCCGTAGCCGGGCGGCGAGACGAGCAGCAGCAGGCCCTGCGAGTCGGTGCGCCGGTCCGCGTCGGCGGTGCCGATCTGCTTGGCGAGGCTGTCGCCGATCAGCGGCAGGTACACCTCGTCCAGCAGCCGGTTGCGGACGAACGCCGACATGACGCGCGGCCGGAGGTCGTCCAGCCGCAGCCGGGACCGCTCGGCGTCCACCAGGGCGGTGCGTCGGCGCTGGTAGGCGCGGAAGCCGGGGACGACCCGGGCACGGAACTCGGCGGTACGGGCCAGGAGTTCGTCGATGCGGACGGTCAGCGTGCCCCGGTCGATGCGCGGATGGGTGCCGAGCAGGCCGTCCACCCGCTCGGTGAGCGGGGCCTCGCACTCGTACCGCTCGAGCACCGGTTCCGGGCACAGCTCCACGGCGACCGACTCCGCCAAATCCCCCGGATCGAGTCGAGTGCCGCTCGCGGCGGCGTACGAGGTGAGCCAGCCCTCGACAAGTTGGCGACGGGCGGGGAGGTCGTCGGCGAGGGCGGCCAGGTCCTCGTCGTAGGCCGAAGTACCGGTCGTACGGCGGAACTTGTCCAGGAACGTGCGGACGGTGGCGCTGGTGACGAAACCGGCCGGGCCACTTGTCAATTCTTCGAAGAGGTATTCGGCGACGGCCGCCGGGTCGACCGCCCCGGTGCCTTCGGGCCCGGAGCCGTCGGACGCGGTGTCGCCGCTGCCGGGGCCGTCCTTTCCGGTGCTGTCGTCCCGAACCGCAAGGGTGGCCCAGGAGTTGTCGGAGCGGATGACGTCCGCCCACTCCCGCTGGAGGGCGGCGACGGCCGGGGCGAGGCCGAACGTGTCGCGGGCGCGGGCGAGCGAGACCGCCCGCCGGGTCCACGAGGCGCGCCGGCTCCCGTCCGTGCCGTACGCCCAGAAGAGTTGCGCCGCCGCGCGCACGGCGGGCGGCCGGCGCAGCAGACCGGCCGCGGGGTACAGGCGCAGCAGGGCGGCGAGGATCGCGGTGGCGTCCTCGTCGTGGACCCCGCGCTGATGGCCCTCGTCGTACGCGGCGGCGGCCGACTCCCGTACCAGCGCGGCGAGTTCGTCCGGGGACAGGGCGGCCAGGGCGTCCGCGCCCCGTTCGGCCAGGAGCCGGGCCGCCAGGTGTTCGCCCCGGTAGACGTGCGGGGACTCGGAGGGGAGGGTCTGCTCCCAGTACGGGCGGGTCTCCTCGAACCCCGGGTCGGTGACCGGCGCCCGGTAGTCGGTGCCGGTGAGCGCGAACGCGAGCCGGTCCCCGTGCGGGACGAGCGTGAGGTCGAAGGGCTGGGTGTTCACCGCGAACCGGTGCCGGCCCAGCCGGATCGTGGCGCCGCCGTCCGCGTACAGCTCGCTGCGGTCGCGCAGGGCCCGGCCGGCCTCCTGGCGGGCGGCCAGCAGCTGCCCGTCGAGTTCCTCCGCGCGCACCGGGTCGCCGAGTTCCCGCAGCTCGTCCGCGGTGCGGCGGATCTTGGCGACCATCGGGTCGGAGGCGAAGTAGGTGTGGACGGCGTCCGGGTCGGGCAGGGCCGACACCCGTCGGGAGACCGTCTCCAGGATGCGGGCCGCGGAGTCGGCCAGCCGCTCCGCCCGCCGGGCGCGGGCGTCCTGGAGGGTCTGCTTGCGGGCCGAGAACGCCTCGTGGACCTCGGCCCGCCGCTCGGCCAGCTCGGTGAGGAAGTCGTCGAACTCGGCGAACCGGGACTCCAGGTCCTCCAGCCGCACGAGCAGCCGGGCGAGCTGGTCGTCGCAGGCGTCCGGGGTGTCGGCGGCGGCGATCGCCCCCGTGACGGCCTGCCCGAGCAGCGCGAACTCGGCGGCGAACTCGGCCCGGCCCTCGTGGTCGAGCAGTTCGCGACGGCGCGCGTCGAGCGTGGCGCGGGCCCGGTTGACCCCGCCGAGCACCTCCGCGATCCGCTCCAGGATGGAGGTCCGGACCGTGGCGTCGCCGATGTCGAGCCCGGCGACGACGTCCGTGACGGTGCCGAGCCCCTCCGTCGTCTCCGTCAGCCGGTCGCCGAGCGCCGCCGTGTCCGCGACGGTGGCGAGCGCGGACGCCTCGGCGGTGAGGCGGGCGATGTCCTCGTGGTAGCCGGCGAAGGCGTCGTCCCGGGAGAGGAAGGAGACGGCGCGCCGGGCCACCGCCTCGATGTCGGCGGCGGTGTCGGCGGAGAGTTCCGCGATGCGTTCGGTGTCCGCGTACCGCATCTCGGCGAGGGTCGACACATGGCCGTGGGCGCGGCGCAGTTCGGTGAGTCGTTCCACCCATTCGGCGGCCGTGCGCGGGACCTCGCCGCGGCTGCGGCGGACGAGCGCGGTGATGTGTTCGGTGGCCTCGGTCAGCGCGTCGGCGGCCTGCCGGGTCAGCTCCCGCACCGTCTCGAACTCGGTCAGCACCTGCTCGGCGGTGGCCCTGAGTTCAGCCAACGGCTCGGCGAGCGTGCCGAGTTCGGGGTCGGTGAGCCAGTGGTAGCGGTCGGTGGCGCGGACGCAGTCCGCGACCAGCCGGGCGTACACGGCGGCGGTCGGGGTGGTCTCGGTGGCGCCGTGGGCGAGGGCCAGGCAGTCGGAGATGCCGCGCACCAGATCGGCGTTGCCGACCCGGGCCAGCGGCCCGTCGGCGGCGGGGCGGGAGGCGGCGTGGGTGTCGGAGACGTACGGGGTGTGCCAGCGCTGCACCTGGTGGACCCGGGCCGGTTCGTCGCCGGTGGCGGTGGTGCGCAGCAGGACGAGCGTGCCGTCGTCGAGCAGGGCGTGGCCGCGGCCCTGGAGTGGGGTGGCGACCTCCTGCCGGATCAGGTTGTACGGCAGGAGCAGGCTGCGGCCGTCGTCGGGGGAGCGGAAGACGTACAGGACGTCCTCGCCGTTCGGGGAGCGGACCGCGCCCTCGAAGACCGGGGCGGAGAGCGGCTCGGCGATGTCGAAGGTCTTGGCGGTGCCGGTGGTGAGGTAGTAGCCGCCGGGGAAGATGATGCCCTGGTCCTCCGGCAGCCGGTGGCAGGCCGGGCCGATGCCGTCCAGCCGCAGCACGGTGCCGAGCAGGGTGTTGAAGACCAGGTGCCGCCAGGTCTCCTCGTTGTACGGGCGGACCCGGAGCAGGACCAGCGGGCCGATCGTGGCGTGCTCCACCTCGGCGTCGGCGAGGGACTGGAGGGGTTCGGTGACCGGTTCCTCGTAGATGCCGTGCGGGGTGTCGGTGTCGTTCTCCGTCTTGACGGTGAGGGTGCCGCCGAGCGTGTCGACGAACAGCACGGCCTGCGCGCCGTCGCCGTCGCCGCCCACCGCGATGTGCGGGTGCCGGCCCGGTACGTGCGACTCGCGGCCCGCGACGGTCCAGGTGAAGTCGTGCGACGGCGGGAAGACGTGGTCGCGGTCGCCGCGCGCGTCGAGGAAGGCGCCCGGCGAACCGTCCGCGGCGAGCGCCCAGCGCAGCACCCGGATGCCGTCCGCGCTCTCGCCGGTGCGGAAGACCGCGAGCAGCTTCCCGTCCACCCGGCGCAGCCGCAGCAGCCGGGCGTCGCGGTAGTAGCGGTGCAGGGCGGTGAACTCGCGGACGAAGTCCTCGTCGGCCGGCGGCCCGCCCGGCACGGGGGCGTCCAGCTCGGGCCCGTACAGGGTGAGTACGTCGGACACCTCGGCGGTGCCGGTCGCGCCCGGCCCCCGTTCGAAGCCGAACAGCAGCCGGCCGCCGACGGCCACCAGGTCGCGGGGGACCGACGCCTGCTCGGTGCGGATCTGCTCGGTGCCGGTGAGCCGGAGCTCGGTCGAGCCGAACTCCTCGGTGCGCCGGGCGTTGAGCGCCTCGGCGCAGCGGGCCAGTTCGGCGGCCCGGTCGCCCAGCCGGCGGCGCAGCACGTCGTACGTTCCCGCGTCCACGGGGCCGCCGGTGGGCGTCTCGGTCGTGGTGTCGGTGTCCATCCGTGCGGCTCTTTCTGCGAGGTACGAGAGGTGTGCGGGGCGGGTGAGGCGTGAGAGGGGCGCGGGGCGGGTGGTTCCAGACGGTTCCATACGGTTCCGTACGGTTCCGGACGGTTCTCTACGGGGTGGTCCGGCCCGGGGCCTGTGCGGTGGGCCCCGGGCCGGACCGGTCGGGTGGTCGTTACGGGGCGACCGGTGTCCCGTTGTGGGCCGCGGGCACCGTGGCCGCGTCACCCGCCGCCGAAGCCTCGGCCGGTACGGAGGTCCCGGCCGACGACGACGCTGCCTTGACGAGCGCGGACGCGTCACCCGCCGCCAGCGCCCCGGTCACCGCGGAGACCGGCGCATCGGCGAGGCCCAACTCCCGGGCTGCGGTCAGCAGTTGCTGCACCTGTCCCGGCGCGACGCCGGCCCCCGGGGCCCGCATCATCCGGGTCAGCAGCGCCGACACCGTCAGGTTGCGGACGTCGCCCGTGGAGACCGAGCCGACCATCCGGGTCAGGTCCTCGGTGAACGACGAGGTGCCGTTCAGCCACGGGCCGGCGAGGGCCTTCGCCGTGTCCGAGTTCTCCACGAACCCGTCGAGTCCCTTGCCCATCGAGACGGCCGAGACCAGCCGGTCGAAGAAGACCGACTCCCCGCCGACGATGTCGATGTCGGCGTTCTCCAGGCCGGTGGCCAGCACCGTCGCCTGGGCCTCGGCCACCTGCCGCTGCACGTCGAGCGCGGCCAGCCGGATCTCCTTCTCCGCGGCGAGCCGCAGCCGGTACTCCTCGTGGCCGCGCGAGGCGTCGTCCAGCGCCGCCATCGCGGCGGCCTTCTCGGTGAGGCCCGCGGCCTCGGCCTTCAGCTTCTCGCCGATCATCGCGGCGTCGGCCACCGCCTGGGCCTGCGTGCCCTCCGCCTCGGCGAGGGCCTTGAGCCGGGCGCCCTCCGCCTCGGCCTTCAGCCGGGCGGACGTGGCCTCGGCCTCGGCGAGACCGGCCTTCTCGATGACGTCGGCCTCCGCCTCCCGGACCTGGACCTCCGCGAGGCCGGGTGCGGCGGACTCCGCCTGGATGCCCTCGGCCAGCCGCAGCTTGGCCTGCGCGTCCAGGTCGGCGGTCTTCAGCCGGGCCTCGGCGAGCGTCAGCTGCTCGGCGGCCAGGTGGGCGGCCGCGGCCTCGGCGGCCTCGGCGGCCTTGATGTCCTTGACCAGCTTCTCCTGGGCCTCCGCCTCGGCGGCGATGATGACCGACCTGCGGGTGCGCTCCGACTCCTCGACGGCCCGCAGCGTCTTGATGGACTCCTCCTGCTCGGCGACCGTGCGGTCCACGGCGATCCGCTCGCGGATCACGTCGGCGACCTCGCGGCGCTCGGCCTCGACCTCCTTCGTCGCGGCGATCCGGTCGAGTTCGGTCTGCCGCTCGCGCCCGATGACCTCCAGCAGGCGGTCCTTCTCGATCCGCTCGTTCTCCACCGCGATGACCCGCTCGCGGTTCTTCTGCGCGACGGCGATCTCCCGGGCCTGGTTCTCGCGCTGGATGCCGAGCTGCTCCTCGGTGCGGATGAACGCGGCCTGCGCGCCGAGCCGCTCCTCCTCCTGGACCTTGGCCGTGGCGGCCTCCTCGCGGGCCCGCAGCGTCTCGACCTCGCGGCGCTGCTTGATCTCGGCCTCGGCCTGCCGGCGCTCCAGCTCCAGGATGGTCTCGCGGGCGTCGACGTCCTGCCGGGTGATCTCCTTCTCCTCGGTGCGCTGGAACTCGTTGGTGCGCACGTGCTCGATCGCCGTCAGCTCGGTGATCTTGCGGATGCCCTGTGCGTCCAGGATGTTCGCGCCGTCGAGCTGCGTCATCGGCGTCTGCTCGAGGAAGTCGATCGCGGCGTCGTCGAGGTGGTAGCCGTTCAGGTCCGTCCCGATGACCCGGATGATCCGGTCCCGGAACTCTTCGCGCTTGGTGTACAGGTCGACGAAGTCCAGCTGCTTGCCGACGGTCTTCAGCGCCTCGGAGAACTTCGCGGCGAAGAATTCCTGGATCGCGACCTTGTCGCTGGCCCGCTCCGTGCCGATGGCCTGGGCGACCTTGATGACGTCCTCGACGGTCTTGTTGACCCGGACGAAGAACGTGATGTGGATGTCGGCGCGGATGTTGTCCTGGCAGATCAGCCCCTCGCGCCCGGTGCGGCGGATCTCGATGGTCTTCACCGAGATGTCCATGCTCTCGGCCTTGTGGAGCACCGGCAGGACGACGGCCCCGGTGAAGGTGACGTCGACCTTCTTGGTCTTGGAGATGATCAGCGCCTTGCCCTGCTCCACCTTGCGGAAGAGCCGGGTGATGACGAAGAGCAGGGCGACGGCGATGAGCAGGACGACGGCTACGAGCACGCCGAAGCCCAAGGTGATGGCATCCATGACAGTCCTTGGCGGCTGGTGATGAAGAAAGTGGAGCGGCGGGGCCGGCGGCGCGGCGGGGCGCCGGGCGGCTCACCGTGCGGCGGGCACGACGGGACTCGGCGGGTGGTGCCGGGAGGGGTCCGGTCGGGTCAGCCGGTGCGGCGTGGGGTGCGGCGCGCGCCCGTGCGCTGCGCCGTGCGTGGTCGCGGTGGCGGCGGCGGTCCCGGGTCCAGGGCCTTGTCGTACGCCGAGACCCAGAAGAACTCTCCCGCGTCGTCGTACGCGTACAGCAGTCCCGCACTGCCCGCGGTGAGGGCCGCGCCGTCCGCCGGTCCGGCCAGTCTGACCTGGACGACGGCGGTGGATCCGTCGGCCGCCACGACCTCGGCCTGGCCGAAGTCGGAGCTGACGGAGCCGGTGCGGATGGTGCAGACCCGGCCGAGGAAGTCCTGCCGCGAGGGCGGGGGCTCGTCCGGGAAGCGTCGGCGGAAGCAGCGCACGAAGCCCCGTGTGGCGATCCAGCCGATCAGCAGCGCCCCGGCGAACACGGCGCAGGCGAATCCGGCCCGAGCGAGGCCGGTGGTGCCGCTGCGGTGCATCAGGACGGCGCCGGTGAGGCTGGTGAACCAGCCGACGACGACCATCACGGACACCGTGACGGTGACCGGCACCCCGCCGATCCCGGCGAGGTCGGTGTCGAGGTCCCCGTCGAAGGAGTGGTGATCGGCGGCCCCGGCCAGCACCAGGAGCCAGAAGAAGACGACGACGATCAGGGCGGCTCCGAACGGAACGGCCGGAAAGGAAGTTGCCGCGCTCAAGAACTCCCGCATCGGTCCTCCCCCTGCTCTTCCGGTTCGGGCGGGGGGTGATCCCGGCTGTCGTGGGCAGCGCGAAGCGGCGCCGCGGCAGCCGGGATTTCCCCCGTTTTCCCCCGTATTTCCCCCGTGTGGTGCTGAAGGGATCGTGTCATTCGGGGGGCCGGTGTCGCACTGCCGGAGTCCGGCAATCTTTACTCGTCCTTGATGCCGGGCACCGGCATCACCCGATATGCGTTGAGTGGTTGTCGAAGTCGCGTCCGAACTGGAGGAGAGCGCGTGGCGGAGCCGGAGATTCCCGAGGAGTGCCTGGGGGACTACGTCCAGATCCTGGCCAATGCCGCCGCCACCGGCCGCCGTCTCACCAGGGACGAACTGGACGACCGCCGCCGACTGGGCCGGGAGGCCGCCGAGGCCGGGTACCAGCTGCGGGCCCTGGTCGGCATGCACCTCGCGGCGACCCGCACCTCCTGGCCGCTGGGCGCCACCGCCGACGCGGCGGTCACCGAATCGGTGCTGACCGTGGTCGAGCAGGCCGTCGACGCCTTCGCCGAGGGCTTCGAGCGGGCCCAGCGGCTGACGGTGCGACGGGAGGAGGCGGCGCGCCGCGAGTTCATCGACGACCTGTTGTACGGGCGCAGCGACCTGGGGCGGCTCGCCGAGCGGGCCACCCGGTTCGGGCTGCGGCTCTCGCGCGCCCACGCGGTCGCGGTGGCCACGGGCCCGGAGGCGTACACGGAGACCGACTCCGTGCCGCGCACGGTCGAGGCGGCGCTGCTCACCCGGTTCAGCGGCCGGAAGATCCTGATCACGACGAAGGACGGGCGGCTGGTCTGCATCGCGCCGGGCAGCCAGCCCGACGTCCTGCGGTACTTCGCCAAGCAGGCGCACGCGGCGACGGACGGCGGCCGGGTCGCGATCGGCCGCCCGCACAAGGGCCCCGGCGGCGTCGTCCACTCCTACGACGAGGCGCTCGACGCCCTCGACCTCGCGGACCGGATGGACCTGGAGGATCCGGTGCTGTACGCGGCGGACCTGCTGGTCTACCCGGTGCTGACCCGCGACCGGCAGGCGATGGCGGATCTGGTGCGCAACGAGCTGGGCCCGCTCCAGCAGGCCCGCGGCGGCGCCGTGCCCCTGCTGAAGACGCTCGCCGTCTACTTCGACGCGGGCTGCGTGGCCGCCGAGACGGCCCGCCGACTCTCGCTGAGCGTCCGGGCGCTCACCTACCGACTGGAGCGAATACACCAGCTGACCGGGTCCGACCCGTCCGACCCGATGCACCGCTACACCTTGCAGACGGCGGTCATCGGGGCCCGGCTGCTGGACTGGCCCGCCAAGGAACTGTGACGACGCCCGCCAGGGAGCGGGGAGCGGGGACGACGGAGGACTGACCCGCCAAGGAACTGTGACGGCGGGGCGGGGAGCGGGCCCCGGTGCTCCGGCGCCCGCCGGGGAAGCGGGCGCCGGGCCGGGGGGTGAGCGGCCGGGGGTGCGCAGGGGGGTTGGGCACCCCCGGCCTGCCGGGCACGGACCGGTGGTCGGTCGGTCCGCGGGGGTCCCGGCGGTTCGGGGGACCGGTGTCGGCCGGTCCGTGGGCGGCCCCGGCCTTCCGGCCGGAGCCGGGTGGAGGCAGGGGGCCGGGCGCCGCACGGGCGCCGGAGGGTGTACGGCCCCGGAGGGCGTACGGGCCGCCGGTCGCGGGTGGGGGTCCTACAGGTCGAACTCGTGCGGCGGGAGGTCGAGCGCGAAGCACGCCTCCCGCACGACGGCCTGCTCCGACTTGTCGAAGTCGCCGTCGGCGCCGCCGATGACGATGCCGATCTGGATGACGGCGCGCGCCTCGGCCGGCTTCTTCTTCGCCTTGGCGATCTCCTGGAGCACGCTGACCTTGCCGAAGGCGAAGTCGGCCGTGAGCTTGTTCACGTAGTCGTCGAAGCGGCGCTGGAGGTCGGCCGCGGGGAAGTTCCGCAGGACGTCGTTGCTGGTGATCAGGGCGGCGACGCGCTGGCGCTCGGACGGGTCGATGGAACCGTCGGCGGCGGCGACCAGGGCGCACATGGCCATGCTCGCGTCGCGGAACGCCCCGCTCTTGAGGTCGTTCTTCTTCGCTTCCAACTGCGACTGCATCGACGAAGCGGATTCCTTGATCCGATCCCACAGTGCCATGACGTCTCCATACGTTGCGTGTGTTGCCGGAGTGGGTTCCAATTCTACAGATGTGTAGAAGTTAGCAGCAGGGGCGTCCCCCGCGTGCCGGAACCGGTGTGCGCGGGGCGGGCCGATGGGCCCGCCCGGCCCCGTCCGGAGGCATCCGGACAACGAACCGCCCCGCGACGGAGTGCCCGCACGGCGGCGGACATGCGGGTGGGGGCACGACCTGCTCGGTCGTGCCCCCACCCGTGGCCCGTACGGTGCCCGGCCTCAGTCCGTGGACGAGGCGAGCTGCTTGTTCCCGGGCTGCTCTTCCACCGGCTGTTCCTCCGCGGCTTCCGCGGCCTGTGCGGCCGGCTCCCGCGTGGCGGGTACCGGAGGGGTTGCGGGGCCGCCGCCCTTGCAGGTGTTGTCCTCCCGGCCGCGCCACGCCTGGACGCGGGCCGCGATCGGCTGGGTCCAGCGGGCGGTGAGCGGTCCGACGATGACGAGGATGAGGACGTACGCGGTGGCGATGGGGCCGATGCGGGGCTCGGTCGCCACGGCCAGACCGGCGATGACGATGGAGAACTCGCCGCGCGCGACGAGCGTGCCGCCGGCCCGCCACCGCCCGCGCTCGCCGATCCCGGCGCGCCGGGCCGCGTACCAGCCGGTTCCGATCTTGGTGAAGACGGTCACGACGGCCAGCAGCGCCGCCGGCAGCAGCACCGGCGGGATCTCGGCCGGGTCGGTGGAGAGCCCGAAGAAGACGAAGAAGACGGCGGCGAACAGGTCCCGCAGCGGGGTCAGCAGCTTGCGCGCGCCCTCGGCGACCTCACCGGAGAGCGCGATGCCGACCAGGAACGCGCCGACCGCGGCGGACACCTGGAGCTCCTGGGCCACACCGGCGACCAGGACGGTCAGGCCGAGGACCACCAGGAGCAGCATCTCCGGGTTGTCGGAGGACACGGCCCGGCTGATCAGCCGCCCGTGCCGCAGGGCCAGGTAGAGCACGAAACCGACGGTGCCGAGCGCGATGAGCAGCGCGACGCTGCCCCCGGCGAGGCCCACGCCCGCGAGCATCGCGGTGAGCAGCGGGAGGTAGACGGCCATCGACAGGTCCTCGATGACGAGGACGCCGAGGATGACGGGCGTCTCCCGGTTGCCGAGCCGTCCCAGGTCGGTGAGGACCTTCGCGATGACGCCGGACGAGGAGATCCAGGTGACCCCGGCCAGCGCGACGGCCCCCACGGGCCCCCAGCCGAGCAGCAGTGCCGCCACCGCTCCCGGCGTCGCGTTGAGCACGAAGTCCACGGCGCCGGACGGGTACTGGGTCTTGAGACTGGTGACCAGTTCCGATGCGCTGTACTCCAGTCCGAGCAGGAGCAGCAGCAGGATGACGCCGATCTCGGCGCCCACGGCGGTGAACTCCTCACTGGCCCCCAGCGGGAGGAGCCCGCCGTCGCCGAAGGCGAGGCCGGCCAGCAGGTAGAGCGGGATCGGCGAGAGGCCTATCCGTCCGGCGAATCGGCCGATGAGCCCGAGGCCCAGGATGACGGAGCCCAGCTCCACCAGCAGTGCGGTCGTGTCGTGCACGGTCAGCCCTCCGAGATGATGTCGGCGAGCGCGTCGACGCCCTCACGAGTGCCGACGACGACGAGTGTGTCCCCGATGGCCAGCCGGAACTCCGGGCCGGGCGACGGGTGTGCGCTGTGCGTCCGCAGGACGGCGACGATCGAGGCGCCGGTACGGGTCCGGGCCTTGGTGTCGGCGAGCAGCCGGCCGCCGTACGGGGAACGCTTCCCGAGCGGGATGTGCTCGGTGACCAGATCTATGCCCTCGGTCCGCACGGCGTCGATGGGTGCGGCGTCGATGAGATGGGCCAGCCCGGTGGCCTCCTGTGGCGTCAGGGGTACCGAGAGGAGGCATGAATCGGGGTCGTCCTGGTCGTAGAAGCCGATGAACCGCCGCCCGTCGTGGTGGACGACGACGGAGATGTGCTGGCCCGACTCGGTCGTGTAGTCGTACTGCACACCGACTCCCGGCAGCGTGGTGCGGTGGGTTCCCATGGCTTCCTCCCGAGAGGCGCGGCTGTTTTCGGACATGCTTGGTCATCTCTTTATCGGCGCATTACCTTATCCGGAGGCTTTCGCGGCTTTCGAGCCCCGCCACGGAACGAGACCCGACCGGACGGCACACCGCCCCGTCCCGTTCCATCCCGTTCCGTTCCGCGCCCCGGCCCCGTTCCGGCCCTGACATGAAGACCCCGGACACCCGGACACGAAGACACACCCGGACATGAAGACACCCGGACATGACGGTGCCCGGCCGGTGGAGCATCGGCCGGGCACCGTCATGGCGTGGGGCCGGATCAGTCGGTGATCTCGATCTTCCCGTCGGACGCGGCGCCCTTCGCGCCCTGCGCGGGCACCTCGGCCGGAGCGGCCGGGGCCGCCGGGGCGGACCCGGACTTGCCGGCCCTGAGGTTCTTCAGCAGCCCGGCGATGTCGACCCCCGTGGTGGAGCTGAGGAGCTCCATGCCCTGGGCGACGTTGTCCGTGACGGTGCGCGACAGCTGGCTCGCGCCGTCCGTCGAGATCACGGTCATCTTGTCCACGGCGCTCAGCGGCTCGGACGCCTTGGCGACGACCTGCGGCAGCACCTCGACCAGCATCTGGAGCACGGCCGCCTCGCCGTACCGCTCGAAGGCGTCCGCCTTCTTGTGCATGGCCTCGGCCTCGGCGGTGCCCCGTGCGGCGATGGCCGCGGCCTCCGCCTCACCCTCGATGCGCACGGCCTCGGCGAGGGCCGAACGCTGGAGCTTCTCGCCCTCACCGGTGAGCCGGGCGCGCTCGGCGTCCGCCTCGGCCTCCTTGACCTGGGCGATCCGGCGGGCCTCCGCCTCCTGCTCGGCCTGGTAGCGGGCGGCGTCGGCGGGCTTGCGGATCTTGGTGTCCAGCTCGCGGTCGGTCAGCGCGGCCTGCCGCTCCGCCACCTTCTCCTGCTCGCTGAGGATGTCCTGCTGGCGGGCGGCCTCGGCGAGCGGACCCGCCGCGTTGGCCTGGGCGGCGGCCTCGTCCGTCTGCGCCTTGATCTCGGCCTGCTTCAGGTAGAGGGTCCGCTGCGCGATCGCGATCTCCTCCTCCGCCTTGAGCCGGGCCTGCTCGGCCGCACGCCGGGCGACCGCCTCGGCGATGTCCGCCTCCTGCTTGGCGCGGGCGGCCTCCGGACGGCCGAGGTCCTCCAGGTACGAGCCCTCGGTGGTGATGTCCTGGATCTGGAAGGCGTCCAGGATCAGGCCCTGGCCGGAGAGGCTGGCCTCGGCCTCCTCCGCCACCTGGCTGGCGAACGCCGCCCGGTCGCGGATGATGTCCTCGACCGACATCCGGCCGACGATGGCGCGCAGCGCGCCGGAGAGCACTTCCTGGGTGAAGCGGACGATGCCGTCCTGCTGCTGGAGGAAGCGCTGGGCCGCGGCCCGGATCGTCTCCTCGCTGCCGCCCACCTTGACGATCGCGACGCCGTCCAGGTTGGACTTCACGCCGCGCAGGGTCACGGCGCCGCGCACGGCCACCGGGATCTGCCGGCTGGACAGGTCCAGGGTGAACTTCTGCTGGACGAACGGGATCACGAAGACGCCGCCGCCGACGACGACCTTCTGGCCGCTGTTGTCGATGCTGGTGCGGCCGGTCACCGGGTCCGTCGACTTCTTGCCGCGGCGGCCGGTGATGATGAACGCCTCGCTGGGCCCGGCGACCTTGTAGCGGGTGATGACGGCGAGCGCGAGGACCACCAGGAGTACGACGACTCCGATGACTGCGATCACGACTGGGCTCATGGACATGTCCCCCCTGCCTCCCTGCGGGGGCGGCAGTTCGATTCGGGCGGTGCGGACGCGGGTCGGCGCGGCGCATCGCGGGTGTATCGGTTGACCGGTCGGTGCGGGCGCGGTCCGGCGCGGTGCACCGAGGGTGTGTCGATCGGTCGGTGGACCGGTCAGCGCTCGACGGGACGGACCACGACGGAGGTGGTCGACAGCGCGGCCTCCACCCAGATCTCGGTGCCCCGTTCGACCGGGGTCGAACTCTTCGCGGCGAACTTCACGGTCTGGCCCCCGAGTCGCAGCAGGACCTCGCCATAGCCGTCGGCCGGGATGGCCGTGACGACCGAGCCCGACGTGCCGACCAGGTCGTCCCCACGGGGGGTGGCGTCGGTCTGGTCCCGCATCAGGACCCTGCTGAACTTCCAGGTCAGCAGGGCCGCGACGATTCCGGCCAGACCTCCGGCGACGATCGCGGCGACCGTGCCGAGTCCGGTGGTGCCGAGCACGATCGCTCCTCCGAAACCGAGCATCGAGAGAAATCCGGCGATGACCGGCAGGGACAGGAGGCCGTCGAAGAAGCCGCCCAGGGCGCCCCCGAAGAGACCTTCGAGGATCCCGTCGAAGATCAGGGACAGGACCAGCAGGGCGATTCCCGCGATGCCGAGACCGAGGAACAGGGTCACGCGGTCACCTCCCCCGAACTACCGACTCCCCCGGACGTTTCTGTCGAACTGGATGGATGGTCCCATACGGCACCCGCGGTGGACACTGCCGGAACCCGGCAGATTTCTACGGGGATTTGATGCCGGAAAGTTGCTCGGTCAGTGTGTCCAGGGACCGGTACGTGGCCCCGAGCAGCGCGACGTGCTTCCAGCGCAGCACCCCGTCGGGACCGATCAGGAAGACCGCGCGGCGCACCCCGATCCCCGGCGCGGCGACCCCGTAGGCCCGGGCGGTCTCCCGGTCGGTGTCCGCGAGCAGCGGCATCCGCAGCCCGTGCCCCCGGGCGAAGGACTCGTGGCTGTCCACACCCTGTGGACTGATTCCCCAGACCTCCGCGTCGAGCGCCTCGAATTCTTCCAGGCCCGAGGAGTACGAGCAGAGTTGCCTGGTGCACACGGCCGTGTTGTCGCCCGGGTAGAACGCGAGGACGACGGCCCGGCCGCGCGCGGCGGAGAGGCCGAAGTCGCGTCGTTCGAAGGCCCCTTCGGCGAGCACCCCGCCCGGCAGCGTGAAGTCCGGGGCGGGCAGCCCGAGTTGCGGTGACGATGCCACGTGTTCCTCCGTGGTCCGGTGCTGCACAGGTCTTCCGGTCCATGCTCTGTAGAGCGCGCCCGGCGCGGATTCGGTTCCCGCCCCGGGACCGGTTTCCGGCCCGGGTCCGTTCCCCGGTAGGGGTTCGTTCCCCGGCACGGTTCGTTGACACAGTCCGTTCCCCGGTACGGGACCGGTCTGCGGCCCGTGCTCGTTCCCCGGTACGGGACCGGCCTTCCGGTGCGGGACCGGTTCCCGCATCATCGCCGAAGGCGCACCGGGAAGGACCGAGGCGCACCAGGAGGTACACATGACAGGCCCCCGACCGCCGTCCGCGGCCGTGCTCCTGCTGCACGGCGGTGCGGAGACGGGCCTGGCCCCGCCGCCGCCCGGTCCGCTGAACCTGCCCGCCGTGCGGATGTTCCCCTTCGCCCGGGCCATCGCCTCGGCCGCGGGCGGCCCCGCCGCCGACGTCCTCGTACGCACCGCCCGTTACGCCCACCGCGGCTGGAACGGCTCCCGCGAGGACCCGCTCCACGACGCCGTGCGGGCGCTGGACGCGTTGCGCCGCGAGGCCGGGGAGGAGGTCCCGGTGGTCCTGGTCGGCCACTCGATGGGCGCCCGCGCGGCCCTCCGCGCCGCCGGTCATCCGCTGGTGCGCGCGGTGGTGGGCCTCGCCCCGTGGTGCCCGGCCGACGACCCGGTCGGCCAGCTCGCCGGCCGCGACGTGGTCCTGCTGCACAGCACCCGCGACCGGATCACCAGCCCCCGGGCCTCCCAGGACCTCACGGCCCGCGCCCGCCGGGCCGGGGCCCGCACCTGCCTGGTCGCGATCCGGGGCAGCGACCACGCGATGCTCCGGCGCGCCGGGGCGTGGCACGCGCTGACCGGCCGGATCGTCACCGGCCTGCTGGACCTGGGCCCGCTGCCCGGCCGGGTCGAGGCGGCGCTGCGGCTCCCGCCGGACGCCCCGGGAACCCGCGGCACCCTCGACCTGGACCGACTGGACCGACTGGACCGGCCGGACCCCCCGGTCCGGCCGGAGCGACCGGCCGGACCGGAACACCGACTCCACCCGGTCCACCCAGACCCACCCGTCCGCCCGGTTCGCCCGGAGGGGTGAGCCCCCGGGTACACATGCGTCCCCTCTGTCACGGGGGTGCCGCCGTGGTGCAGCCGCCGGGGAACGGGAGCACCCTGGTAGAGAGGTGATCGTCATGAGGACAACTGCCGGGTGGCACGTGGACATGGAATTCGAGGAGGATTCCCACCGGACCCGTGCGGCCGCCCTGGTGCGGCTTCCGGACGGCAACGAGGTGCGGGCCCACGGATATGCGAGCCGCCACCCCTCCGACAAGGACCAGCCCAGGGTCGGCGAGGAGATCGCGGGGGCCAGAGCCCTCAATGAGCTGGCGATGAAGATGCTGACGAAGGCGCACGACGAGATCGACGAGGCGTCCGGCCGTACCTCGCACCCGCTCACCGCCTGAGCGGTGCCGGGCGGCCCGTACACCCGGGGCCGGGCACGGGCCCGGCCCCGGGTGGTGTGCGGGGCCGCGGGGACGGCGGTGTACGGGAGCAGGGGGAAGCGGCCCGTTCAGCGGATGCGCGGCGGGACCCGGCGGCCGACGATGGAGGGCCGGGCAGCGGGTGGTCCGCGCCCGCCCAGGAGGTTGACGTGCAGGCCGATGCGTACGCCGGCGATCCGCCGTCGCCCCTCGGGCCCGAGGTGCTGGCGGCCCTGCTCGGCGGGACCACGGCCGGGGTGGGGGTGCTCGACACGGGGCTGCGCTTCCTCTACGTCAACCCGGCTCTCGAACGGATCAACGGCATCCCGGCCGCGGAACACATCGGGCGCACCGTCACCGAGCTCCTTCCGCTGGTCGACGTCGGCGAGGACATGATGCTGGCCGTGCTCGCCGACGGTAAGCCCCGCGAGATCACCTCCAGCGGGTTCACCCCGGCGACCGGCGGGTCCCGGCGGTACTGGCACGGGGCGTTCCACCGGCTGGAGAGCGACGGCCGGGTCGTGGGCCTGGCCGGGATCGTGCTGGAGGTCATGGCCTCCGACCAGGGGTGGCACGAGCTGGAACAGGCCCGGCGCCACCTGAACCTGCTCGACACCGCCGCCGCCCGGATCGGCACCACCCTCGACATGGACACCACCTGCGCCGAGCTCGCCGACCTCGTCGTGCCCGGGCTGGCGGACCTCGCGACGGTCGAGGTGTTCCCGCCGGACGTCGCCGCCCCGGTCCGCCCCGCCCCGCCCGGTGTGCTGCGGCTGCGCGTGGCGGCGCTGACCGCCGTGCCCGCCCTCCGCGATGAGCTGCGCGGGTTCGGGCTGATCGGCGAGTACATCGACTACCAGGAGGGCGCCGCCGTACAGCGTTGTCTGTCGGCCAACCTGCCGGTGGTGGAGAACCTCGTCGGCGACGAGCAGCTGCGGAGCTCCGCGCCCGCCCCGGAATGGGCCACCGCCTTCCGCGCCCTGGGGATGCACTCGGTGGTCATCGTGCCCGTAGCCGTGCGCGACGGGCCGCTGGGTGTCCTCGTCCTGATCCGGGCCGGGGACTCCCCGGCCTTCACCGACGAGGACGTGGTGGTCGCCCGGGAGCTGGCCGGCCGGGCTGCCGTGGACCTCGACCACGCCCGCCGGTACGCCCACGAGCACACCATCGCCCTGGAGCTCCAGCGTTCCCTGCTGTCCGAGCCGCGCCCGCCGCACCCGCACATCGAGATCGCCACCCGGTACCTGCCGGCCGACCGGAGCGTGCTGGTCGGCGGCGACTGGTTCGACGTCATCCCGCTGCGGGACGGGCGCCATCTGAAGGCGATGGGCGACGTGATGGGCCACGGGGTGGAGGCGGCCGTCGCGATGAGCCACTACCGCTCGCTGCTGCGGATGTTCGCCGACGACGAGTTGCCGCCGCACCGCATCCTGGAACGGCTGGACCGGATGGTCGAGCGGTCCGGCCTGGACCGGGCGGCGACCTGTCTGCTGGCCGTCGTCGACCGGTTCGGCGGGGCGTGCGAGATGGCGAGCGCCGGGCACCTGCCGCCGGTGCTGATCGACCCGCTGGCGGGCACCAGGCTGTGCGCCGAGATGGCGGTGGGGCCGCCGCTGGGCACCGGCTTCGGCGGCTACCGCTCGACGCTGGTGGAGTTCGGCCCCGGGTCGGTGCTGTTCCTGTACACCGACGGGCTGGTGGAGCGGCGCGGCGAGGACATCGACACCTCGCTCGCCCGCCTGGAGGACCTGACGATGCCCAGGAGCGGCAGCCTCGACGACCTGCTGGACGAGGTGCTCGAACGGTTCGGGCCGGGCGCCGAGGACGACATAGCGGTCCTGGCCTCGCGCACCCGCCCCCGCGCCCCCCTGTGATCCCGGAAACCGACACGGACACCGACACCGGCCCCGGAAACCGGCCCCGGAAACCGGAGAGAGCACCCGGATCGCCCCGCCCCGGCTCAGCCCAGTTCCAGGCTGGTGATGCCGAACAGCCCGTCGTGGTCGATGTCCGGCGCGGGGCCGGTGTACATCCGGGCGGTCTCGAACGACGGGGTGAGGCCCAGCTGTTCCGCCAGCCGCACGGCCGCCGGGTTGACGTCGGGCACGTCGATCGCCACCGGCGTGCCGGGGTCGGTCGCCGCCAGGGCGCCGACCAGGGCCCCGGCGACCTCGGGCGACTCGGCGTACACCGGGCCGATGCGGGACGAGGTGCGGCACGGGCGCAGCACGGCCAGCCCCCGCAGCTCCCCGTCCCGGACGGCGGCGAGCGAGGTGCGCCCGGGTCCGGCGATCCACGGGGCGAGGAAACCGTCCCGGGCGGCGGGGAAGAACCGGCGGTCGTAGTCGGCGAGCCGGTCGAAGGGGACGGCGCGGGCATCGACGAGGGCGGTGCCGGCCGGGGCGGGCAGTCCGGCCGGCGGCAGGCCCTCGTAGCGCATGTTCGTCCAGACCGGCCGGAAGCCGGACTTGCGGTAGTTGGGCTGCTGGGCCACCACCCCGTCGAGGCCGACGTTGCGCCCCTGCAACCGGGCCATGCCGGCCTGCCAGGTCTGCAACCCGTAGCCCTGGCCGCGCAGTTCGGGGCGGGTCAGGTAGAAGCCGAGGAAGCCGGAGCCGGTGCCGTAGCGGATTACGGAGATGCAGGAGACCGGTTCGCCGTCGAGCCGGCCGAACAGGAAGCCGCGCGGGTCGGCGGCGAAGAAGGCGTGGCGGTCGGTGAGGCCGGGATTCCAGCTCTCCTGGTGGGCCCATTCGGCCTGGAGGGTGAGGTCATCGGCGCTCGCGGTGGTGATCTCGAAGTTCGGCACGGGGCACCCGTACCCATCGGATGCCCCGTTCAACGGTGGTTTTTCCGTCATCCACCGGTGTGCGGCGGTTGTGCGGCACCGGCACTGGCGTCGGCACCGGCACCACGGGCACCGGCGCCGGTCGCGGCCTGCTCCAGCACCTGTGTCGCCCGGTCCGCCGTGACGGTCCGGTAGGCGGTGGCCACCCGCACCAGCCAGGCGACCTCGCCGTCCTGGTCGGTGGCGTGCTGGGTGTCCACCGCGGCGGCGGTCGTGGCGCCCGCGCCGTTGTTCCTGGCGGTGAGCGCGGCCTTGATCCAGTACGCCTCGGCGAGCGGGCCGGCCTTCTCCGTGTCCGTGGCGCCGTCCGCCGCGGCGGCGGCCTTCGCGGCCGGGAGCAGGGTGTCCGGGACGTAGTGGCGCAGCTTTTCGACCGCGTCCGCGATGTCGGCGGCCCAGCGGTCGATGCGCAGGTCGGCCGGGGTGTCGAAGCGGGTGAGTTCGCGGACCAGCGGGGCGGGCGGGTCGAAGGGCTGCTCGGGGAAGGCGGTCATCAACTCGTGCCAGAGGCCGTGCAGTTTGACCTGGGCCCGCCACAGCTTCGCGCGGCGCTGCCCCTTGCTGAAGGCGGGGATGGAGGCCCCCACGGCGAAGAAGGCGAACAGCACCACCTGCGCGGCCTCGGTGACCTCGTCGAAGTGCTGGGCGAAGGATTCGCTGGGGGTGTCCAGGACGCTGACCCACAGGAACAGGGTCCGGCTGACGGTGTAGCCGACCCCGATGAACATGGCGAACGTCATCATGCCGAGCCCCACCCGCAGATGGCGGAGCCGGGCCCCGGCGGTGGCCAGCGCCCACTGGTACGCGCAGACGGCGGAGGCGGCGCCCAAGTAGAGGTAGAACACGCTCATGTACAGCGTGGCCCCCCACTGACCGGCGTGGTCGGCGACGAAGCGGTCCGAGGGGACGGAGCGGTCGACGACGGTGAAGAACAGCACCGTCAGCAGGATCAGCGTGGCGATCGACGCCTTGGTCGCCACCTGCTGGATGGCGCGGGCGAACCGCACGTGGCGCGGGATGGTCCCGCCGTCGGGGTACTGGCCGTAGATGGCGACGATGTAGCTGAGGATGGCCAGGAGCGCGATGGTGGCCGTGTAGTGCTTGATCAGGACGGCGAGGTCGGTGACGGCGCTGTCGTTGAGCGCCAGGCGCACGGCCTGGGTCTTGGTCCACAGGGCGGCGGCGAAGCCCGCGTAGCAGCCCCACAGGGCCCGGCGGCGTTTGTCTTCTTCGTCGCCCCACAGGGCGGCGGGCATGCGCCAGACGGCGACGGCCGTCATCAGGACGGCTATGAGGTAGCCGGCGAGGTCGAGCGGGGTCACGGCGGGTCCTTGGGGGTGGGGTGGGGGCGAGGAGGACGGGGAGGCGCGGTGTCAGGAACGGCGGAACAGGCCGCGGCGGCGGCTGGCGACGGGGCGCGAGAGGGAGTTGGCCAGGCGCCCCACCATGTCGTCGCTCGACACGTCCCGGGCCATGCGGGGGATGAGGGAGGCGCCGAACTCGGCCATGCGCTCGTCGTGGGTGTCGTACTGCGCGCGGGCCTGCACGGTGCCGTCCCCCGACCGGATCGCGTGGGCGATGGTGTCGGCGACCGGGGGCGCGGGCGTGGGGGCGGGCGTGGGCCCACCGCCCAGGACCCGGGTGATCAGCGAGGTGTCGAAGACCGGCAGCAGTCGCCTGAGCTGTTCGGCGTCGAGGGAGGTGCCGTGGTCGAACCACTCGTGGCACAGCTCGTGCAGGATGACGTGCTGGGTCTGGTACTCGGTCGGACGGCGGCGGTAGAGCACGAAGCTCGTCCCGCCGGTCTTCAGCCGCAGCCCGCAGGCCGCGTTGACGCGGGCCAGCCGGTCGGGCATCTCGTGCAGCACGATGGTGCGGCCGCGGGCCGCCTCCATGTTCGCCACCAGTGCGTCGATGGAGAAGGGCGCGGGTATGGGGAGGTCGGCCAGCCCGGCCTCGCATTCCTTCCGCAGTTCGCGCATGGACATGTGGAGGTCTACCCCTCCGGTTCGCCGGGGGCGCCGCCGTCGGACGCGTCCTGCCTGCCCCGGGCGTCCTCCAGCAGGGAGAGGGCGAACTGCAGCAGCTCCGGCGGGAGCCCGTCCTCGTCGAGGCCCCGGCCGGCGACCCCGCTGATCTCCCCCGTGCGCCGCTTGGCGAGGAACTGGAGCCCGGCGACGACGTCGTCGACCACCTCGGACTCCTCCTTGAAGAACCGCCAGTCCACGCCGAAGCCCAGGCCGAGCGCCTTGAGGATGTCCTCGGACGGCTGCGTCACCTTCCCCGCGAGTATGTTGGAGAAGTAGCTGTGCGAGAGGGAACCGCCGCGTTCCTTGACCAGGTCGGCGAAGACCCGGCCCGAGACCTTCTGTCCGGGGAACGTCTTCTCGACCATGTACTCGACCTTTTGCTGCAGTGTCCGCAGCTCCGGCGTGCGTTCCTCGACGCTGTCCATCCGGCTCCCCACGTATCCGTTCCCCGCCCGACCAGCGGTGCTCGGTCGTCGTTTCGGTCAACGGGATTGCACTGTAACGAATCGTGTGACGGAGCCCCCGGTGTGGTGGGCGGTACGGGAACGGGCTTGCGTAAATACGCAACGTCACTGTTAACTCGAAAAAACACGGGCAGGGGACCGCGAGGGGAGTGTCCTGCCCGTGAAGTCGCCCTGCCCTGTGCGCAATTCCGTCGGACAAGTCGGACAAGGCGTGCATTTGTGGGCAGTTATGGGTGCAGCCCTTCACGACGGGGGATGCGTGAAGGGCTGCTCGTCCATTATGACCGTTGGTCAAGTCGGCATCAACTGACCTGCCGGTCAGCTGGATGCGTGTCGCCGCGCTCCGCCCCCGTCCGGGCCGTCCGCCCGCCACCCCGGACCGCGGGGTGGGGAGAGCCGCTCGCGCGCCCATTTCGGGCCGGTGGCGGTGTGCGGCCGGGCCGCCACGGCAACTGTGGGTACGTTCTCGTGGCCGTCGTCGGCCTTCCGTACGGTTGTGGTACCGACCGGATCGCGCCAGATATTGACCCGATGCAGTCGGTGGGCGTTTCGGCCCTCCGGCCGGATGCGCAGCTGCGGGCAACCGGCCGCGCGGCCGTAGGCGGTACGTGCAACCCGGCCCCCGGCCCCGGATCACGACCGGCCGGCCGCCAGGAAGACGCCGGGCCGGCCGACCGTCGGGAAGACGACCGGGGCCGGCCCCGGAAGCCCTCCGGCGGCCGACCAGCCGCCCTCGGGCGGCTTCGGAAAATTCCGGCTTGACCCTCACGTTGCGTGAGGCCGGAAGGTGGGGCCCATGAGCGACTACTACAACGCGTTCGAGATCAGCCCCGTACCCGCCCCCGGCCCGGACGCGGTTCCGCCGGAGCCGTTCCACGGCATCTACGGAATGCCCGCGTTCGCGACGATCCCCACGAACGACCTCGCGGCCTCGGTGGACTTCTGGGTCCGCGGGCTCGGATTCTTCGAACTGTTCAGCATCCCCGGCACACTCGTGCATCTGCGCCGGTGGGCGTTCCAGGACGTGCTCCTCGTCGCGGCGGAGAAGGAGAGCGTTCCGGAGCAGGCGCCCGCGATGGGCTTCAGCTTCGCGTGTGTGCTCGGCCAGATCGATTCCGTGATCGAGGGCTGCCGCGCGCTGCGCCCGGACTCGGTCGACGGCCCCCGGGACACGCCCTGGAACACGCGCGACGTGACGGTGATCACTCCCGAGAACGCCCGGATCGTCCTCACCGCGGCGAAGCCCTTCGATCCGGCGAGCCAGGAGGCACGGAACCTTGAAGCCATCGGGATCACTCCGCCGGACTCGGCCCACGACACGAATGACGACAATAAGGAGCATGCCTGACGCAGCTGAAACCGGAGCCGGAGCCGAGGCCGAGGCCGGTCCCGAGGCCGACGGCCTGACCGTCGGCCAGGTCTCGACGCGTCTGGGCGTGACCGTCCGCGCGCTGCACCACTGGGACGAGATCGGCCTGGCCCGCCCGTCGATGCGCACGGCCGCCGGATACCGGCTCTACACCGCCGGTGACCTGGAACGCCTGCACCGCATCGTGGTCTACCGCGAGGTCGGTCTCGGCCTGGACCGGATCCGGGACGTCCTGGACGACTCGACCGCTGACGTGCCGGGCGCGCTGCGTGCGCAGCGCGCCCAGGTCACCGAACGGATCGACCGCCTCCAGCGGCTCGGCGCCGGACTGGACCGGATGATCGAGGCCCATGAGCGCGGTCTGCTGCTGACCGTCGAGCAGCAGACCGCGATCTTCGGCCCCCGGTGGGACCCGGACGGGCCCGCCGAGGCCCGCCGCCGCTACGGGGACACGACGCAGTGGCGGCAGTACGCCGAACTCTCCGCCTCGCGCGGCCCGGAGGAGTGGCAGGCGGTCGCCGACGCCGTCGCCGGCCTCGACCGCGCCCTCGCGGACGCGATGGACGCCGGTGTGGCCCCCGGCAGCCCGGAGGCGAACCGGCTCGCCGAGCGGCACCGCGAGGTCTTCACCTCGTACTTCCCCCTCACCAGGCAGATGCAGGTCTGCCTGGGCCGCATGTACGAGGCCGATCCGGGATTCGCCGCCCACTACGACGGCATCCGGCCCGGCCTCGCCGCCTGGCTCCGGCAGATCATCGACGCGGACGCCCGCGCCCACGGCATCGACCCGGACACCGCGACCTGGCAGTGACCCGCCAGCGACCTGGCAGGAGGACGCGGGCTCCCGGGAACCCGCGCCCGTGGGGCGGAGGGCCGGTACGGAGACGGGCGGCGGCCTCATGGTCGGCACCCTCGGTCGACCACTGGTTCTCCGGGCCCCTGCTCCCCGTCGCGGACGGCTGACCGGCCGACCCCTGCCACCGACCGGCCGGAGAGGCGGGACGACTACCGGATACGGGCGTGCAGGTGCATGTCGTGCCAGCCATCCGCATGCAGCAGCGCGTCGCGGCGGACACCCTCCCGCGCGAATCCCGCGCGCTCCGCCGTCCGGCAGGACGCCGGGTTGGCCACCGAGTGCCCGAGTTCGAGGCGGTGGAAGCCGGCTTCGCCCAGGGCCCAGTCGGCTGCCGCAGCCACGGCGCGGGAGCAGACACCGGCGCCTCGTGCTGAGGGGACGGTCCAGTACGAGATCTCGGCCTGACCGCCCATCAGGATCAATGACGAGAGGGAGACCCGGGCGAGCAGTGTGTCGTGGTCGTCCACGACGGCCCAGTGCACGCCTCTTTCGTCCTGCCAGCCGCGCTGCCACTGGGTGATCCACTCCCGGGCCTCTTCCTCGGAATCGGCCCTCCGCAGGTGCCAGCGCTGAATTGCCGGGTCCTGGAATGCCTCCACCACGGCAGCGGCGTCCTTGAGCAGCCACGGCCTCAGCAGCAGCCCGCCCTCCGCGGGCAAGGACGGCTGGGAGGAAGCGGCGAGACAGCCGGCGGACATCAGCGGAGCGACCAGGCGGGGCATGGGCGCCATACTTGCAAACGCCCCCACCTCTGTCAGCGGATCGCCCCGGGGACCGGAAATGGGTACGGGCAGGTGCGGGCAGGCTCAACTCGGCGCGGAGTCCGCGGGCGGCACCGGCTACGGCTCGGAACTGCTCGCCATCGGCTTCCGGGAACGGAAGAGTTGACAGGATGCGGCCCTGAAGTGCCCTGTGACCCCTGCGGCGCCGCGCGTACCGCTCAGGTCAGTTCCCGCAGGAGCAGCTCCGGGTCCGCGAGCAGGAAGAGGTGGCCGCCGTCGGGGACGGTGCGCAGTTCGGCGTCCGGGATCTGGGCGTGGGCCCAACGGGCCACCTCGACGGGGACGTTGCCGTCCGCCTCGCCGTGCAGGAAGAGGGTCGGTACGGAGACCGAGCCCAGCGGGTCCGGCAGCGGACGGGCGTAGTCGGCGAGGTCGGTGACGGCCGCGTCCACGCCCTGGCGCTGTCCCTCGGCCGTGTCCAGGCCGGACAGCGCCCGAAAGGCGGGGGTGGTCATGATCAGCCGGTCGGAGCGGGGCCAGGCGTCGAGGTTCGGCTCGTTCCTGGCCTTCTTGAAGACGCCCTTCCCCGCAAGCATCTGCCGGGCGATCGCCGGGGCCCGGACGGCGATCAGGTTCAGCAGTTTGACCAGCGGGATCCGGCGCGCGTACGCCTCGCGGGGGGCTCCGGGAACGGCGGCGCAGGCGAGGATCAGTCGCGTCACCCGGTCGGGGAGCCGCTGGGCCGCCGAGAGCGCGTACCCGCCGCCGCCCGAGATCGCGACGAGCGGGGCCCGCTCGTGGCCGAGGTGGTCGAGCAGGGCCACGAAGTCGTCGTTCCAGCGGTGGAAGCCGCGACCGGGTACGGGGTCGGTCTCGCCGTACCCCGGACGGTCCGGGAAGACCAGGTGCAGGCCCGCGTTCGTCGCCGCCCGCCGCAGGGCGAGGCCCTCGTAGCGGCTGCCGGGGGTCCCGTGGAGCACGATCACGGGCGGGGCGGCGGGGTCGCCGTACGAGCAGTACGCGATACGGCGCCCGCCCGGGGCCGCCACGTGGTGCGTCTCGGGGAGTTCCGTATCCGCCAGTTCCGTCCCGGGCAGTTCCGTCCCGGGCAGTTCCGTCCCGGGCAGTTCCGTCTCCGCCGGGTCCGTCGGGGAGGGGGTCATCGCTGCTCCTCGGGGGATGCGGGGGATGCGGGGGATGCGTGGGGTGCGTGGGACACAGGGGCTGCGGCAGCGGCTGCGGATGCGGCTGCGGCGGCGGCGGCGATTCCACCGATGACGAAGTCGAGACCGAAGGCGAACCGGCGGTCGTAGTCGTGGTGTTCCGCGAACACCGACGCGGCCCGGCGTTCCGGTGGGAGCTGGTGCAGTTCCAGGTCGCCGCGACCGAGGCGGATCGCCACGTGGCCGGTGACGAAGTCGTGCAGGGCGCCGTACGCGTACGCGGCGGCCTCCTCGTCGAGCCCCGCACTGCGCAGCGCCGCCACGACCCGGTGCGCGGCGTCGTCGGCGCCGGGCCCGACCAGCGCGGCGCGGCGGTGCGCTTCAAGGACGACGGGGTGCCGCATGAGCAGGTCGTGGAGCGTGTTCGCGAACAGCCGGACGGTGCCGAGCCAGTCGTCCGGCCAGTCCACCGACCGGGTCGCCTCGCCGACGATCCGGGACACCAGCGCGTGCTGGAGCGCGTCGATGCCGCCCGTCGTGCGGTGGATCGCCATGGGCGACACGCCCAGCCGGTCGGCCAGTGCGCGGAAGCTCACGGCGTCGAGCCCCCGGTCGTCGGAGAGTTCGGTCGCCGCGTCCAGGATCGCGTCGAGCGTCACCGCCCGGGGGCGTCCGTTCTTCGGGTTGTTTGCCTTATCGACCACCATGCCCGCACCATATCGATACGCGTAACGAAACTTCAATGGGAGCGCGCATGACGGAGTTGCACGACCTCACGGCCCTGGAGCTGGCCGCCGCCTACGCACGCGGCGAAACGAGTCCCACCGAAGTCGTGGACCATCTGCTGACCCGGATCGGGGACGGCGACCGGGTGGGGGCGTTCACCACCGTGTCGGCCGACCGGGCCCGCGTCGCGGCGGCCGAGGCCGAACGGGTCCTGCGGTCGACGGACCGCGCCGGGCTGCCGCGCCTGTTCGGCGTTCCCACCGCGGTCAAGGACCTGGAGGCCACCGCGGGGGTACGCACCACGCTGGGTTCCGCGCTTTTCCGCGACTGGATTCCGGAGCACGACGACGAGATCGTCGAGGTCATGGCCGGGGCCGGGCTGATCAGCCTCGGCAAGACGACTGTTCCCGAGTTCGGGGCCGCCTGTTACACCGAGCCCGAGGTGGCCGCCCCGGCGCGCAGCCCGTTCGACCTCCGCCGCAGCGCGGCGGGCAGCAGCGGCGGGGCGGCGGCCGCGGTCGGGGCCCGGCTGGTACCGATCGCCCAGGGCAGTGACACCGCCGGTTCGGTGCGCTCGCCCGCGAGCGCCTGCGGGGTGGTCGGGCTCAAGCCCAGCCGCGGGCTCGTCACCGCGGGCCCGGCGGGCCACGACGGGATGGGGCTCTCCGTACGGGGGCCGATCGCCCGTACCGTGCGCGACACTGCGGCGTTCCTCGACGTCCTGGCCGGCCGCCCCGGGGCCGGTACCGTGCATCCGCCCCGGGCCGACCACGTCGACGGCTACGAGCGCGCGTGCGACGCACCCGTGCCGCGGCTCCGGATCGCGCTCGCCCAGGGCTCGGTCTCGGGCGGTCCCGTGGATCCCGAGGTCGCCGGGGCCGCGGAGCTCACCGCCCGCACGCTGGCCGGTCTCGGGCACGACGTGTTCGTCCGGGACCAGGCGCCGGACCCTGAGCTGACCGAGGGGTTCCGGGCGATGTTCACGGCACTGGTCGGGTCGAGGGTCATGGCCCTCGACGCGTCACATCTGCGGCCGATCGTCCGCCACCTCCGGTCCCGGGCACAGGAGTTCACCTCGGCCGAGCTGGCCGCCTCGATCGGTGTCGTCCAGGCCCGCGCCCGCGCCTGGGTGCTCGGCCACGCCGATGCGGACGTGGTCATCACCCCGACCGTGACGGGCCCGCCGGCGTTCGTCGGTCAGCTCCGCGACGACACGGACCCGGCGGCGGAACTGGCCGCGATGACCGCGTTCACCGGCAATACCGTCCTGGCGAACGCCACCGGCTTCCCGGCCATCAGCCTTCCGCTGGGCTGGAGTTCGCAGGGCCTGCCGCTCGGGGTCTCGCTGACGGCCGGCTGGGGGCGCGAGGATCTGCTGCTCGGTGTGTCGGCCTCGCTGGAGGAGGCCCTGCCGTGGTCCCACCGCTACGGCGAGCAGGCCGAGGCTTGAGCTTCGAGAGCCGGGAGCGGGGGGAGAGCGAGTTCCAGGGAAGGGCTGTTCACTCGTTCGGGGGTACGGGGGAGGGGGTCGGAGCCGGGGCTTGAGCTTCGGGATTCGGGAGCCGAAATTCGAGAGCCGGGATTCGAGCTGTGGTGTTCACGCGGTTGGTTTTATTGGGGGGTTGGGGAAACCCCCCTCCCCTCCCATACCCGTAACGATCAGCAAGTATGACTAGTTGTGACCGAGTTGCGGCGCAGAGTCGCGACTGTCTACGGTGCCGAATAGAACGACCCCGGACGCGATGTAGACAGCACCGGCCGGGGTCTGACCTCAAGATCGAACACCCATAGAAAGACGATCCCTTGGCTGCTTCAGACCATAGCTCCGCCCCGTGCTCTCCCGCATCCTCGCGTGCCCCCCAGAAGGCCCGTCCGGGCTACGGAAAGCGTTCCGTTCCGATGCAACGTCCGCCGCTCGAAAGCGATTTCGCCTTCCTGCCCGTGCGTGAGCGGCACATCGCCGGCTTCATCGACGCGTTGCCCGACGGCGCGGTGATGGACGTCAAGTCGCTGGCCAAGGTCCTGCCGCTGTACGGGCAGATGGCCGTGGGCAGTGCGCTGAAGGCCCTGAGCGTGGCCGGACACCTGAGGCGGGTCCGGGAACACAGCGACAAGGGCGACCAGGTACGCCCGGTCCGTTGGGTCACCCGGACCTACTGGTCGCGGATCGCCCGCGACAACGAGTGGTGGAACGCCTTCCTCAACGACGAAACCGAGCCCGAGCAGGCGTCCGAGCCCGAGCCCGTACCGGCGCCGGAGCCCGTGCCGGAGGCCGCGCCCGTGCCCGAGCCGGAGCCCGAGCCGGAGCCCGAGCCCGTACCGGCGTCGGTCCCCCAACAGCGCACCGAAGAGCCGCAGCCGCAGCCGGAAACCCGGCCGCAGTCGGAGTTAGAGCCGCAGCCGCATCCGGAATCCCGGCCGGCTCCGGAACCGGGGCCGGAAGCGGGGAGCGAGGAGCAGCGGCCTTCGAAGGCATACATGGCCCTGGCCCGGCTGGGCCGGGCCGATTCCCGGCTGGCGCTCTCGGCGGCGGACTGCGCGGAGCTGGAGTCGTTGGCGGCCGAGTGGTTCGAACGGGGTGTGGGCGCCGAGTACCTGACGGGTGCTCTGACCGCCGGACTCCCCGATGCCATCGGCTCACCCTTCGGCTTCGTACGCCGCCGCCTGCGCGACAAACTCCCGCCCCGCATGCCCGTCACCGCCACCAGGCCCGCATGGGAGGCACCGGTGCGCCGCAGGATGGTCGAGTGCACCGAATGCCGCGCCCCCGGCCGCCCCGAAGCGTTCCGCGACGGCCTCTGCAAACCCTGCCGCCAGCCCGGTCCCGCCTTCGGTCTCGACCCCGACCCTGTTTTCTGACCGCCACCGCCCCACCGGTACCGGCCTCTGAATACCCACTTTTTTGTGGGTACTTGTCGCCGTAACCACACCGGGAGAGCCTGGTGGTGACCGGGAACGGGAGCGGGAGCGGGAAGGAGGAGGACCGGGAACCGGGATCAGGACGCGGTGCGCTCGGTGGCGAGCCGGTCCAGATGACGATGGCCCCAGTGGGACAGCGGAGCCAGCGCCAGTGAGAGTTCGAGACCGGACTCGGTCAGCGAGTAGACGGTCTTCGGCGGCACCACGTCGTACACCTCGCGGTGGACGAGTCCGTCCGACTCCATCTCGCGCAGGGCCTGGGTCAGCACCTTCTCGCTGATCTCCGGGACCTTGCGGCGCAGCTCGCCGGGCCGGTGCGGACCGGCCTCCAGCAGCCACAGCAGCAACGTCTTCCACTTGCCCTCAATGACGGCGACGGCTGCGGCCACCCCGCAGACACCGGGGTCGTCGACCCGGACGCGTGTCATCCCTCTGCTCCTTCCCCCGCTGCTCCGATCTTGCTTTCCACCTCATGTACAAGGGAGTTCCGCCATGTCTTCTTCCACCATGCCTTCTTCCCCTCAGGTCACGTCCGGGGGTTCCGAGGCCGCCGTCACGGTGATCGGGCTCGGGCCGATGGGCCGTGCACTGGCAGGCGCGTTCGTGGCCGCCGGGGTGCGCACCACCGTGTGGAACCGCACCCCGGGCCGGGACCGCGAACTGGTCGAGCGGGGGGCGATCGGAGCCGCGAGCGCGTCGGAGGCGGTCGCGGCGAGTCCGCTGACCGTGGTGTGCCTGGTGAACTACGACGCCTCGGACGCGGTGCTGCGCCAGGACGCCGTCACGGCCGCGCTCAAGGGGCGCACCCTGGTGAACCTGACCGCCGACACCCCTCAGCGGGCCAGGGACACCGGGCGATGGGCCGGTGAGCACGGCATCCGCTACCTCGACGGCGCCATCATGACGCCGACGCCGACGATCGGCACGCCGGAGGCGGTCCTGATCTTCAGCGGCCCCGAGGAGCTCTACCGCGAGCACCGGGAGGTGCTCGACGCCCTGGGCGGCGGCCACACCCACCTGGGCGAGGAGATCGGCCGCGCCGCGGCCCACGACATCGCGCTGCTCGACATCTTCTGGACGTCGATGACCGGCTACATGCACGCGCTGGCCCTGGCGGGGGCGGAGGGCGTCTCGCCGCGTGAACTGGCCCCGTTCGCGCAGGGGATCGGCGCGATCCTGCCGGCGATCTTCCAGGGGACGGCCGACGACATCGAGGACGGCACCTACTCGGGCGAGGGCAATCCGCTGACCTCCGCGGTGTCGACGATGGCCCATGTCGTGCACGCGTCCGAGGCCCACGGCATCGACACGGGCGTGATGCGCGCCGCCGAGGGCCTGGCCCGCCGCGCCGTGGCGCTCGGCCACGGTGCGGACGGGTTCTCCCGGATCGCGGAGCTCCTGGCCCGCCGCTGAGGCGCGTACCGGACGTCACGGCGCGGCCTGGGGGCGCGTGCGTACGCGTGTGTACGTGTACGTGCGCGGGCGGTACGGTACGCCGCCCCCAGCGCCGTCCCCGGAAGCCGTAAGTAGCCGTCTGCGTACGGGAGTTACTGGCTGCGTCCGGGAGTACGGGCCGTCACCACTCGTCGTGGCCGATCACCCGGAAGCTGCCCACGACGCCGTTGTTGATGAACCCGCCGCCTTGGACGTTGGGCGTCGCGACGCCGTAGGTGCTGCCGTAGGGGCCGACCGTGGCGACCGGGGAGCCGCCGTCACAGGCGAACCCCCGAAAGACCTCGACCGCATGCCGGCTGTTGTTGTAGATGCTGAAGCTGGTCGATCCCAGTCCGCTGGCTGCGGAGACGCATCCTCCCGGGTAGGCGGGGTACTCCCGTTCGTTGAAGTAGATCTTCTCCTCCCGCTTCCCGCCGTACCCGCGGTCGTGCCCACCGCCCTCGTAGTCGCGCCCGCCCCGGTCGCCGCCCTCGTGGTCGCTTCCTCCACGGTCGGAACCCTCGTAGTCCCGTCCTCCGCGGTCGGAGCCTTCGTAGTCGCCGCCCTTGTCCCCCTTGTCGCCCTCCCCCTCCTTGTCGCCCTTGCTCTCCGTTCCGCCCTTGCTGCCGAGGGGGGCCGGTGCGGGAGCAGCCGACCGGGCGGGCGGGGCGGCGGCCCGGGGGGCGGGCTGCTCGGCCTGCTCGGCGGCCGGTTCGGCCTGGGCGAATCCGTCGGTCGAGGCATAGGTGATGCCGGTGGCGAGGATGGCTGTGCTGACTACGGCGGCCGCCACCGTGAAGGTACGCGAGGACATGTCACTTCTCTCCGTCTCAGAGATGCCGACCGGGCGGCCGACTTGCGGCGAACGTACCGACAGGTCACATACCTGTCATTTCGGGCAAGTCCAGGGTGTGACGCCACAGGACTGGTCGGGTACAAAGAGGGAATTCCCCGCATATCTGCACCGATGTTGCTGTGCCGCTGTGGATGCCGCTGCGTCAGGGGTCGGGTGCCCGGACCCCGGACGGGGCGTCACGCCGCCGGACGGGTGAGCTCGGCGGCCACGGCATCGAGGGCCCGGTCCGGGGCGGCCCGCTCGCAGGCCGGCCGACGGGGGCCGCGTCGGCATTGCACGTCCACCGCATGGACGGAGGCGGCGCGAACTGAAGCGTTTTGGTTTCGGGAGTAGATCCATTATCCCCATGCGGGAAGGCGCCTGTCACCGTTCTCCGGAATGATCTTTACGCCCGATTTGCGCCCCTAGGCTTGCGGGTGACGATTACAAACCCCCTACAGAACCTGGGAGTTGGAAGTGACGCACGATGTTGCCGCGCTGGCCGTGGAGCTGACGGACATGGCCGCGGCCGATCACCGGACCTCGGTCTGCGCGAACAGTGACGACCCCGCCGAGCAGCTGGCCTGGCGGCGGCTGACCGCCCGGCACGGTGACCGGCTGGGCGAGATCATGGACGAGTACGGCTGGCCGACGGCGGAAACGGTCGGCGAGGAAGCCGCGAGCGCGGCCTGGCTGATCGCCCAGCACGCCGACCGGCAGCTCGACATCCAGCGGCGCGCCCTCCACCTGATGCAGCAGGCGGTGTCGGCGGGCGCGGCCGGTGCGCGCGAGCTGGCCTTCCTGCGCGACCGCACGCTGGTCAACGAGGGCCGGAAGCAGATCTTCGGCACCCAGATCGCCGGAGTGAAGGACGGGGCGCCCGTTCCGTGGCCCTGCGAGGAGCCCGAGCGCATGGACGAACTCCGTGCGGAGGCCGGCATCGAGCCCTTCGACGAGTACGTCGCCAAGTTCGCGATGCACTGACGACCGGTGCCCGGCCGTGGCTGACCCGTTTCTCCGGTCCGTTTCTCCGATCCGTTTCTTCGGTCCGTTTCCGGGCCTTGAGCTTCGGGATTCGGGCGTCGGGATTCGGGCGTCGGGCTTCGGGATTCAGGCGTCGAGCGCCGGGGCGGCGGATCACCAGGGCGGAGGGCCGTCGCTTCTCGGGGCAGCAGTTGTGCAGGGCATAGGTGCCCGGTCAAATGCGTTGCCATGGCAGCAACCTGTCATCACACTCGTTTGGTGAACATGCCACAGCACCAGAATGCCCCTTCCGTACGTCCCATCACCGACGCCGATGTCCCCGCCGCGGTCGATACTCTCGCCCGGGCCTTCGCCGACTATCCCTACACGCGGTACGTGATCGCCGCAGACAATCACGGGGAGCGGATCCGAAGGTTTCAGGAGTTGTGCCTGACCCGCATCAGCATGGTGTACGGCCGTGTCTGGGTCGCTGACGAAGGGCGCGCCGTGGCTGCCTGGTCCATTCCCGGCCAGGATCCTTCGCCCGCCTTCGCCGAACTCGGGCCGATCTTCGAAGAACTCGGCGGCGACCGGGCTGCCGCGTCCGAGGCCGTGGACGCGGCTGTTGCCCCGTACCGGCCCCAGGAGCCGGGATGGTTCCTGGAAACCGTGGGAACCGCCCCCGAGGTCCAGGGGCAGGGCCTCGGCAGTGCGGTGCTGCTTCCCGGCATCGAGGAGGCCGAGCGCGCTGGGTATCCGGCGTTCCTGGAGACCTCCAGCGAGGCGAACGTGCGGTTCTACGAACGCCTCGGCTTCAAGGTCACCGCCGATGTCCAGCTCCCCGACAACAGCCTCCGCACGTGGTGCATGCGCAGGGACCCCCGCTGAGAGCCTGAGAATCCGACCGAGGGAGGCTGTGCCCGGGCCGCCTTGTCGCAGCCGTCGGGTGCGGGCGGGGCGTCACCACCAACGGCACCGGGCCGTACGGGTGACGGGGCAGGGCGTTCAACAACGCAAGATCATCCCGTGGCGGGTTTGTGCAGGTCCGGGTCATGCGCAGAAGGGTCGGAGGGGGCCTCGCCCCGGGCCCGAGTGCGTCCGGCGCCGTGCCGCACGACCCTCACGTCACGGGGGACAACCTCTACGCCTCGATCGCTGCGGCCGACCTGGCGGCCTGCTCGATCTTCGCGAAGTGGGCCGCGCGGGCTTCCTCGTCGATCTGCCCCTCGTGCTCGGCGCGCAGCCCGGTCCGGCCGTCGAGGCCCTCGCGCAGGATGTCGGCGTGCCCGATGTGCCGGGCGGACTCGACGAGGACATGGGCCATGACGGCGAACAGGTTCGTGTTGGGGCGGGGCTCCGACCACCACGGCACGTGGCCGGGGGCGTCGAGGGGAAGCTCGCTGATCGTCGCGTCCGAGTGTTCCCACGTGCGCCGGTAGAACCCGATGATCTGCTCGCGGGTCTCGTCCTCGGCCGCCCACAGATCGCTGCCGTCGTGGTCCTGCCACCGGGGCAGCGGTTCCGGGGAAGGGCGGTCGAAGACCTCGCCGAAGTACCTGGCCTCGACGGTGGCCACGTGCTTGACCAGGCCGAGGAGGTTGGTCCCGGTCGCGGTCAAAGGACGGCGGGCGTCGTATTCGGACAAGCCGTCGAGTTTCCAGAGCAGCGCCTCGCGGTCCCGCCGCAGTCTCCGGTGCAGGTTGTCCTTCGCGAAATCATCGATCATGCGGCACGAGCCTGCCATGGGCGGCCCGTGGCCTCAAGATCCCCTACGTGCTCCGCCACGACCGCCGGATCAGGTTCCATGGCCTCCTGGCAGTCGGCGGGGGCCGGGGCCTTCTGCGGAGAGGGTGTCGTCGGGGTTCAGGACGCGGCAGGTGTTCAAGGAAAGACAGCCGCAGCCGATGCAGCCGATGAGTTCTTCTTCGAGCTGTTCGAGTTCGCGGCGCCTGGCTTCCAGACGGTCGTGCCACCGTCGTGAAATCCTGCGCCAATCCGATTTGCCGGGCATGCGCTCCTCGGGGAGGGAGGCGAACAGCTCGGCGACCTCTGCCAGCGGGATTCCGAACCGGCGCGAGGCGACGATGATCCCGATCCTGCGCAGCATGTGCCGTGGGTAGCGCCGCTGGTTCCCGGACGTGCGTATCGACGAGATCAGTCCCTGGTCCTCGTAGAAGCGCACGGCGCTGGTGGCGATGCCGGCACGGCGTGCGACCTCGCCGATGGTCATCAGATCGGTGGGTGCGTGGCTCACGGTTCTCCTGCTTGACTTCAAGTTCACTTGAAGTTTTAGCGTGCACCGCATGACTTCCTCAGCGCAAGGGAACCAGCGCAAACCCGCGCCCGGCACCACGCCTCGGACCGGGTCCGGATGGGGCTCGCTCCTTTCGAAGAACCACCTCCCCGCGGTCACCGTCATGGCCGGCGGCGTCGGGCTGTACGCCATGAACCTCTACTTCACGGCGGCCCTCATGCCCTCGGTGGTCACCGAGATCGGCGGCGAGCGCTACTACGCCTGGGCGGCCACGGGATACCTCGTCACCGCGGTCATCGCCACGGTGCTCGTCAGCCGGATGCTCGGCGCACAAGGGGCCGCGCGCTCCTACTGCACCGCGTACCTCCTGTTCGCGGCGGGCACCGTGATCAGCGCGCTCAGCCCGACGATGGGGGTCTTCGTCGCCGGTCGTGCGGTGCAGGGACTCGGCGCGGGCCTGCTGACCGGACTCGGCTACGCCACGATCCGCAGCGTCCTGCCGCCCGCTCTCTGGACCCGTGGGACCGGGCTCGTGTCGGCGATGTTCGGCGTCGGTACGCTCGCCGGCCCGGCGCTCGGTGGCGTGTTCGCCGAAATCGGGGCCTGGCGGGCCGCTTTCGGTGTGCTTTCGGGCCTGGCGGTGGTGCTCTCCCTGGTGACCCTCCGCACCCTGCCCGTGGGGCGGCCGGAGAATCCGGTGAGCCACCCCGTGCCGGTGGCGTCGATCGTCACGCTCGCGTCGACAGCGGCGGTCCTGAGCGTCAGCTCCGCCCTCACGGGGGTCCTGGTGCCGCTGGTGGTCCTCGCCGGGCTGCTGTTGCTGATCCTGTTTCTCGTCGTGGACGCCCGAAACACCAACGGAGTGCTCCCGCGCCTGACCTACGCCCGCGGCAACAACCTCAAGTGGGCCTACCTCACCGTGGCGAGCCTGTGCGCGGGGGTGATGACGGAGAACTTCATTCCTCTCTTCGGACAGCAACTGGGCGGCCTCTCCCCCTTGTTGGCGGGACTGCTCGGCGCCGTCCTCTCGCTGGGCTGGGTCGTGGCCCAGTTGTTCAGCGCGAATGCGACGGAGGCCGGGGCCCGAAGGCTCGTACGCACGGGGCCCCTGTTCCTCACCGCCGGCCTCACGGCGTACGGCCTGCTCCAGGCCGAGGACGCCTCCGGCACGACCGTTGCGCTGTGGGCGGTCCTGCTGCTGATCGCGGGCGCCGGAATCGGTTGTGCGTTTCCCCACCTGTCGGTGGCGGCCATGAGCAGCGGCACCGACGAGGCCGAGGGCGCCAAGGCCGCGGCGGCCGTCAGCACCACCCAGCTGATTGCGTTCACCCTCACGTCGGCCGTCGCCGGCAACCTGCTCGCGCTGGGCGGCACGGACCCGCTCGTCTCGGCTCGCTGGCTCGTCCTCGGGATCGCCGTGATCACCTGCCTGGGGGTCCTGACGGCCACCCGGGCAGCCGCACGACGTACTGGCAGGACGCCTTGAGCCGGCCCGCGATCCAGGCCATGACCTGGCCGAACCTCACCCGCCGGCGGGCAGGGGCTGCGCCATGGCCTGCGGTCACCGCACGATCTTCAGGAGTCCACACAAACCCCCGATGGTCACGCGATGGCCGTACTCGGTCCCAGCCGGGCCTGCGACAAGATCACGAAGTCGGAATGGAGTATTAATCGGCTGACACTATTCGATGAGTGGCGCAAGTTCATCCGATTTTTTATCCGGTGGCAGCGGAGGATTTGGGGCACACATAAAGGTGGCAACCGGAATGCCGGGTACCCGTTGCCGACGCGTTGATAATGCGGAACAGTTGGGCCGGCAGTCGAGAAGGGGGAGACTGCGCCGATTCAACCGAGCGAGACCGAGCAAGGGGGAAATGGCATGAGGATGAAGAACGTAGTCCGGTCGACCGCAGGCCTGGCCGTCGCGTTGGGCACCGTGCTGGCGCTGGGGACGTCCCCGGCCTACGCGGCGGACAAGGGCATCGTTCTCAACGGCCGTGGCACCGCAACCTTCACGGACAACGGCGACAAGTTCACCGTGTGCGACACCAACGCGGATGGTCACGGTGTCCAGATGAGCCTGTACCGCGCCTCCGACAACAAGATCATGTGGACGATCAATGACGGGGGTGACAGCGGCTGCGACAGCAAGACGTACGACATCGTGGGTTCCACGCAGTACTACATGCACCTCTGTTGGAGCGTTCCCGGTGCCGCATGCGTGAAGTCTTCCAACTTCAGCGAGAGCTGACCGGCTCGTAGTTTTCAGCGGCTGAACTGTTCCCGCCCGCGGTAATCGACCGGGGGCGGGAACAGTGCTGAAGTGCCACCGGATTTCAGACGGTGCCGAATTCTCCGGTCTTGACGCCTGCCACGAAGGCGGCGAAGGACGCGGGGGAGGTGGCCAGCGCCGGGCCGTGCGGGGTTTTGGAGTCGCGGACGGCGGTCAGGTCGGTGGCGACCTCGATGCAGTTGCCGCCGTTGTCGCTGTACGAGGACTTGAACCAGCCAGAGGGCTTGGGCTCGGGCATCGCGGGCTCCTTTTTCGAGTGCGAGGTTGCTTCGCGTGCCAGGTGCCCTTCGGGGGTTCGGGGAAACCGGCTGTGGTTCGGACGGCCTGAACTCAATTGTTTTGAGCGGTAGTTGGGATGGGTTCAGGCAGCGAGAAGCCCCGGCGCGCGGTGTGCGACGGGGCTTCTCGGTTCGGATGCGCTGGACCTGCTGGGATCAGACAGTGCCGAACTCTCCGGCTTTGACGCCTGCCACGAAGGCGGCGAAGGACGCCGGCGAGGTGTTCAGCACCGGGCCGTGCGGGGTCTTGGAGTCGCGGACGGGGACGATGCCGTGCAGGGTGGCGAGGTTGGCAGCGACCTCGATGCAGTTGCCGCCGTTGTTGCTGTACGAAGACTTGAACCAGCGGGGGGAATCGGTCGTGGTCATCACAGGATGCCCTTTCGTGCCTCTTTGATCATGGCCACCGATGCTGCCTGGGACAGGGCTTCGGCCTGTAGTTGATGGTATGCCGTCAACAGGGTGAGCACGGAGGCCGTATCGCGCTCCAGGTGGCCTCGCATCTGGGACTCCGCGTATGCGATCACGGACATGTCCGACAGGGTCAGCAGGTTCATCGGTAGGTCGAACGTGCGGCGCTCTCCCATGTCGTACGGGGCGATCTGGAGCACCGTGTTCGGCTGCTCGGCGAACTCCAGCAGCCGGTCCAGCTGGGCGGCCATCACCTCGTCTCCGCCAACCCGCCTGCGGATGCAGCTCTCGTCCATCACCACCAGCATCATTGGAGGGCGGGGGCGTACCAGCGCGGCCTGGCGTTCCGCCAGGAACGAGACCCGCTCGGCTGCTTGCTCAGGGGTGATCGTCCCCCGTCGTACGGCGCTGTCCGCCAGTACCTGGGCGTACTCCGGGGTCTGCAACAGGCCCGGGATGATTCCGATTTCGTACAGCCGGATCTCCACCGCGCGCCCCTCGTACCCCACGTACTGCGGGAAGCCCTCCAGCAGTGAGCCGTGCCGGATCTCCCGGTACTGGCGTTCGAACGTGTCGGCTGTTTCCCCCGTCCCGAAAACCCGGTCGGCGCTGCGCGAAAACCGAAGAGTCGGCATCTTGCGGCCAGTTTCGACGGCCGAGACGTGGGTGCCGGAGTAACCCATGCGCTTGCCCAGCACCTCCTGCTTCCAGCCGCGAGCCTCGCGCGAGCTGCGAATACGGGCGCCGAAGGCCGCCTCCGGGCTGCTTTCGGGGTCCAGGTCCTTGCGGTTCAACGGCTGTCACCTGACTTTTCGTTCGCGCTCAACAAGTTGAAGCGCTCTGGACTGTGGGTCACGCTGATCCCCCTTGGTAGCGGAGCCGTTACGGAGAGGAGTCGGCGGTGTCCGAAGAGAATACTGCCGCGAGTCAGCAGGAACCCCCACAAGTCCCGCTTCTCGGCACGCTGTTGGTGGATACCGGCCACCGGAACCGGGCGGGTGAGTTCCGTGGGGTGTCCGGTCCGTACTGGTCGTTGCGGCCGGTCTGCGGCGGGACGGAGTGGGAGGCCGAGCCGGTGAACGTACGGGCTGCGGAGCCCATAGAGCGGCTGCGGGCCGAGACCGCCCGGTGCAATGCCCGGAGCGCGGGGCGGATCCTGTGAACGTGTCCTGGCAGCCCGGCAGTTACCGGTGCGAGGCCGTCGCCGAGGGGCTGGTGTACGGCACCGGGGAGACCGCGCGGTACATCCTCGGCGCCTTCCGGACCATTTCTCCCGTGCTCGCCCTGCGCTGGCTCGGCGGGCAGGCGTTATGGATCGTGGATCGGCTCGATCCCGACCCCGCCCGTTCCGCCTGGGTCCAGCCCTCCATGCGCCTCCCGGGAGCACCCGGCCCCGACCATTCCGTCGAGCTGCGTGCCTGGTACCAGGACCGTGACGGCCAGCGCGCCGCCCACGCGCACCTCAAGAACGGCAACCCGCTGCTCGTCGTCGTCCCCGACGGCGACTGCACGTACACCCTCTCCGTACGGCCCGGGACTCGTCCGGCCGGGTGAGGGGGCGCACCCGCTGTTGGGGTGGTGCAGGGGCGGGAACCGGCGTGGTGCCGGGCGCGGGGAGCGGACGGTTGCCTAGCGTCGGCGCCTGACGGACCGCTGTCGACGCGGAACGGGTTGAATCGCCCGGCGTCCGGTGACGGTTCCTCCTCAACGGCGTTCCCCTGCCATCGCCTCGCATTGCGGTGGCAGGGGACGCCGACCGTGCCGCGTCGCGCGCGCGGCGTACGCCGGTCCTCACTGCCAGAGCGCCTGCGCGAGCGAGACGCCGACGAACACCGCGCCCAGCCCCGCCACCACGCTCGCCAGCACGTTGGCCGCCGCGTAGAACCTGGCGCCCTCCTCGGCCAGCCGCAGCGTCTCGTAGCTGAACGTCGAGTACGTGGTGAGCGCCCCGCACAGCCCCGTACCGATCAGCAGCTGGACGTGCGAGGAGGCGGCACCGGCCGCCACCGCGCCGGTCAGCAGCCCCAGGATCAGCGAACCGCTCACATTGACCGCGAAGGTCCCCCAGGGGAAGACGCTGTCGTGCCGGGACTGCACCGCCCGGTCGGTCAGATAGCGCAGCGGCGCCCCGACCGACGCCCCGACGATCACCAACAGCCAGTTCACCGGGGCCGAGCCTGCTTTCCGTCCGGTTCTCCGTCGTGTTCTCCGGGCTGTGCCCGGTCGTCCGCGCCGAAACGTACGATCTCGCACGCGTCCAGGACCACCCGGCCGCCGTCCGCCACCAGTTCCGCGATCAGCGGCAGGAACGCGCGCACGCGCTCCTCCTCGTCCACGATCACCACCGCCACCGGCAGGTCCTCGCTCAGCGAGAGCAGCCGCTGGGTGTGGATCATCGACGAGGCGCCGAAGCCCTCGATCCCGCGGAGCACGCTCGCGCCCGCCAGGCCCGCGCGGTGGGCCCGGTGCACGATCTCCGTGAACACCGGCCTGTGGTGCCAGACGTCGGACTCGCCGACGAGGACCGTCAGGCGCAGGGCTCGTTCCGTGCGCGGCGCTCGTTCCGTGCGCGGCGCACTCGACGGGTTCGGTGCGTCCGGGGTCGTCATGCCTGCCTCCGGGCCAGGACGCGGCGGGTCGCCCACACCGCGCTCCACACCGCCGCGAGGGCCGCGAGCAGTGTCAGTCCCAAGTACGCCAGACCGGTGCGGACCCGACCGGCGTCGATCAGCCGCTCGATGTCCACCGCGTACGTGGAGAACGTGGTGAACCCGCCGAGCACACCCGTGCCGAAGAACGGCCGCACCAGCCGGTGCGCCGACCACGCCTCGCCGATCACCACCATGAACACGCCGATCACCGCGCATCCGACGACGTTCACGCCCAGCGTCGTCCAGGGGAAGCCGCCGGGGGCGGTGGGCCAGAGCAGACCCGCCCCGTACCGGGCGGACGCTCCCGACGCGCCGCCGAGCGCCACCACCGCGACGACGGGACCTTGGGGGTTCCGGGCTCCCATGGGCGTTCTTCTCCTGCCTGCTCCGGACACCAGGCTATCCGCCGCCACGGTCGCCGCCTCAGTCGTCGCTCTCGCCGGGATCGTTCTCGCCGGGGCCGTCAGTCGCTGCCGGGGGGTACGTGGCCGGGGTACCCGGCCTCCCTCAGCAGGGTGACGACCTCCTCGTCGGAGGTCTGCGAGAAGTCCCGGTACCACTCGCCGACGGCGTGGAACAGGCGCGGCACGGACAGGCACACCACCTCGTCCGCGCTGCGCCGCAGCCGTACCACCGCCTCCGGCGGGGCCACCGGGACGGCCGCCACCACCCGGGCCGGGTCCTGCGCCCGCACGACCTCGCAGGCGGCCTCGGCCGTGGCGCCGGTCGCGATGCCGTCGTCCACGACGATCACCGTCCGGCCGGCCAGCGGGATGCGCGGCCGGCCCGCGCGGTACATCTGCGCCCGCCGGGCCAGCTCGGCCGCCTCGACGCGTTCGACCGCCGCGAGATCCTGGCGCGCGGACCGCAGGCGGTCCACGATGTCCTCGTTGAGAACCCGCACCCCGCCCTCGCCGATGGCGCCGAACGCCACCTCCTCGTGGTGCGGCACACCGAGCTTGCGGACCACGATCACGTCGAGTTCGGCGCCGAGCGTCCGCGCCACCTGGAAGGCCACCGGGATTCCGCCGCGGGGCAGTCCCAGTACGACGGGGTTCTCCCGCTCCATGTGGCGGAGCGCCTCGGCCAGTTGCTCCCCCGCGTCCACACGGTCGGCGAACAGCACGAAAGGTCACCCCCAGCGATGGGAGGGCGGGCCGCATGTGCACGTGCCCCGCCTGCTTCCCCACTTCGAAAGAACCCCATGTGCGGCGCCCCCGCAACTCGGGCGGGCGGGGGAACGGGCGGGTCCGCCCGGTGGCTCCGCTCAGGACACCGGGGTCGTGCGGGGGATCTCGCCCCCGGTCGTGTCGATGTCGACGACGGAGAACACCGCGCCCTGCGGGTCGGTCAGTGCGGCGAACCGGCCGAACGGCATGGTCGTCGGGCCGAACCGGAGCACCCCGCCGAGGGCGGTGGCCCTCGCCACCGCCGCGTCGCAGTCCGCGACCGTGAAGTACACGTTCAGGAACGGCGACATCTCGGGCGGGAAGTCGTCGCCCATCCGCATCCGGCCCATGACCGTGCGGTCGCCCAGGTTGAACATCCGGAAGTCGAGGTGCTCGTCCTCCAGCTTCACCACGCTGTACGGGAAGACGGCGGGGAAGAAGGCGTCGGACTTCTCGGGGGTCCGGGTGAAGACTTCGGACCAGCAGTAGGCGCCGGGCACGCGCTGCGCCTCGAAGCCCTCGTGGGCGCCCGCCTGCCACACGCCGAACAGGACCCCGCCGGGGTCGCGGGCCAGCACCATCGTGCCGAAGCCGTCGACCCGCATGGGGTCCATCAGCGTCTCGCCGCCGTTCGCCCGGATCTTCCGGGCGGTGGCCTCGGCGTCGTCCGAGGCGAGGTAGAGGCACCAGCCCGCCGGGCCCTCCTGGCCGGGCATCGGGGGCACCACGGCGGCGACAGCCCTGCCGTCGGCGTACGCCTGCGTGTAGCTGCCGAACTCCGTCCTGGCCTCGCCGAACGTCCAGCCCAGCACCTCACCGTAGAAGCGCTTGGCCGCCTCGACATCGGGGAACATCGCGTCGGCCCAGCACGGTGCGCCCTCGGGTTGTGCGGCCATGGCCCTGACTCCTTCGCGCTCGGTGAATGTCCGATTTGTCACGCTAACCAGCCGGGCGCGGCTCCGCGCGGCTGCGGAGGGCGGGGCGGGCCGGAGGTCACCCGACAGGCTCTCAGGGGCGGCCCCGGGAGGAGCGGCGCCGCGGGGGCGGGCCGGACTCCTCCCGGTCCTGCGGGGAGTACGGGGGGTCTCCGGAGGGCTCCCGGTCCTGCGGCGGGTCCACCCGCACCAGGCCCGACTGGTAGGCCATGGCGACCAGTTGGGCCCGGTGGCGGGCGCCCAGCTTCGTCATCGCGCGCCCGATGTGCGTGCGCACGGTCAGCGGGCTGACGTGCATCCGCCCGGCGATCTCGTCGTTCGACAGGCCCTCGGCCGCCTGCGCCATCACCTCGCGTTCGCGGGCCGTCAGGACGTCCAGGGACTCGGGCGCGGCGACCCGGCCCTCGGGGCGGGCGAGATAGCGGGTGACCAGGGCCCGGGTGGCGGTGGGCGACAGCAGGGTGTCGCCCGCGGCCACCGTCCGGATGGCGTCCAGCAGCTCCTCGGGTCCGGCGTCCTTGCCGAGGAAGCCGCTCGCGCCCGCGCGCAGGGCCCGGGTCACGTACTCGTCGATCTCGAACGTGGTGAGGATCAGGATGCGGGTTCCGCCCAGCGCCTCGTCGCGGCAGATCTCCTCGGTCGCCGTGAGACCGTCCGTGCCGGGCATGCGGATGTCCATCACGACCACGTCCGGCACGGTGGCGAGGGCCTTCTCCACCGCCTCCCGGCCGTCCGCCGCGACGCCCACGACCTCCATGTCGTCGTTCGATTCGATCAGCAGCCGGAAGGTCCCGGCCAGCAGCGCCTGGTCGTCGGCCAGCAGCACCCGGATGGTCATCGCGCCGTCCTCTCCTCGTCGTCGGCCCCGGAAACTCCTCCGGACTCCGTTGTCTCCAGCGGGAGTTCCGTGGTCACCTCGAAGCCTCCGCCCGGCCGGTGCCCCGCGGCCAGTCGGCCACCGGCCGACAGGGCCCGCTCGCGCATGCCGATGAGGCCGTAGCCCGATGTGCTCGCCGGGCCCTCCGTGCCCGCCGGTGGCGGGGGCGGGGGCGGGGCGTGGCCGTCGTCGGAGACGGTGAGCGTGAGCAGCCGGCGCGCGTAACAGAGCCGGACCGAGGCCGACGTACCGCCCGAGTGCTTGGTGACGTTGGTCAGCGCCTCCTGCACGATCCGGTACGCGGTCAGGTCCGCGCCCGGCGGCAGCGGCCGGGCCTCGCCCTCCACGGCCACCGAAACGGCCAGCCCGGTCTGCTCGAACGAGGCGATCAGCTCCGGCAGCCGGGCCAGCCCGGGGGCGGGCTCCAGCGGGGTCTCCGGGTCGCCCTCGCGGCGCAGCAGGCCCACCGTGGCCTTGAGCTCGCGCAGTGCGGAGGAGGTGGTGCCGGCCAGCTGGTCGAGCGTCTTCTGCGCCTGGTCGGGCCTGCTGCGCAGCAGGTACGCGGCGGTGGCCGCCTGGGCGTGGGCGAGGGTGATGTGGTGCGCGACGATGTCGTGCAGCTCGCGGGCGATCCGGGTCCGCTCCTCGCCCACCCGCCGCCGCGCCTCCTCCTCGCGGGTGCGTTCGGCCAGCTCGGCGCGGGCCTCCACGGCCGCCAGGTGGTCGCGCCGGGTCCGTACCGACTCGCCGACGGCGCCCGCCAGCAGGACGCACGCGAGGGTGCCGACCTGGTCGGGCCGCAGCAGCGTGCCCTTGCCCAGGGCGAGGGAGAGGGAGAGGAGGACGACGGCCACCGCGGCCGTGTACACCGAGGTCGTGCGCAGGTCCGTGTGCAGGGCCAGGAGGTAGAGGGCCACCAGGGCGGCACCGGCGACGCTGGGGGTGGGGTCGAAGCCGATGCGGCTGCTCATGGCGCCCAGGAAGCCGCCGCACAGCGCCGTCACCACGACCACCGTGCGCGGGAACCGGCGCTGCCCCAGCAGCAGGACGACGGAGGGCACGAGGGCGGCGAGGGAGAAGCCGAGCGGCGGGAGGCGGACGATCCGGGCCTCGGTCAGGGTGCTGGAGAAGACCGCGAAGCCCCACAGCACCGCCGCTACCCCCGCGTCCACGGCCCGGGGGTGCCGCAGGACCCGCTGCCACCAGTCGGCGAACACGCGTCTCTTCCCGCTTCCTCTTCTGCTTCTGCTTCCGTCCATGGGTTCTTCCGCTTCCGCCCATGAGCTCGTGTCCATGGTCGCCGACCCGGCCGTCCTCCTGCCGTGCGGGCGGGAGGACGGCCGGGCCGGGACGTGGGTCACAGACGTGGGTCACACGCGCACGGGGCCGGAGGTGGGTTCCGCCGTCGGCGCGGGCACCTCGGCCTTGCCGGCGGCCAACGCCTCGCCCTCCACGTCCACCCGGGGCAGGACCCGCTCCAGCCACCCGGGCAGCCACCACGCCCGGTCGCCGAGCAGGGCGAGCACGGCCGGCACGATCGTCATCCGGACCACGAACGCGTCGAAGAGGACGGCCGTGGCGAGACCGACACCCATCATCTTGATCATCGGCTCGCTCATCCCGATGAACCCGGCGAACACCGCGATCATGATGACGGCCGCGGCGCCGACGACGCGGGCGCTGTGCCGGAACCCGGTGACGACCGCCGTGCCGGGCCGCTCCCCGTGGACGTACGCCTCGCGCATCCGGGTCACGAGAAAGACCTCGTAGTCCATGGCCAGCCCGAAGACCACACCGATCAGGAAGATCGGCATCATGCTCATCACCGGCCCGGTCTGCTCGACTCCGAGGGCGTCGGCGAGCCAGCCCCACTGGAAGACCGCGACGATCGTGCCGAAGGCCGCCGTCACGGAGAGCAGGAAGCCGAGCGCCGCCTTGAGCGGGACCAGCAGCGAGCGGAAGACGACCATCAGGAGCAGGAAGGCCAGGCCGACGACGAGCGCGAGGTAGGGGACCAGCGCGTCGGTGACCTTCTGCGACACGTCGATGTTCACCGCGGTCGTGCCGGTGACCAGCATCGTCGCGCCGGTCCCGGCCCGCAGGGCGCGCGCCTCGTCGCGGATGTCGCGGACGAGGTCGGTGGTCTCCTCGGAGCTGGGGCCGGTGGCGGGCACGGCGGTGAGCACCGCGGTGTCACCGGCCTCGTTGAAGGCGGGGGGCGTGGTGGCGACGACGCCGTCGGTGGCGGCGAGCCGCTTCGCGGCCCGCGCCGCGGCGGCCTTCGGGTCGTTCGAGTCCTTGAGGTCGACGACGACGGTGAGCGGCCCGTTGAAACCGGGGCCGAAGCCGTCGGCCAGGGCGTCGTAGGCGCGGCGCTGGGTGGTCGCGGTGGACTTCGCCTCGTCGCCCGGCATGCCGAGCTGGAGGTCGAGCGCCGGTACGGAGATCAGGCCGAGGCCGAGGACGCCGAGCACCATGACCGCGAGCGGCCGGCGGATCACGAGGCGGGCCCAGCGGGTGCCCGCGCCGGGCCGCTCGTCCCCGGCGTGCCGCGTGGGGCCGTCCTCGGCACGCCGTGCGGCCGGGGCGCGGCGGGCGGCGCGCGGCAGGACGGCCCGGCGGCAGAAGCCGAGCAGGGCGGGCAGCAGGGTGATCGCGACGAGGACGGCGATCACGACGGTGCTCGCCGCGGCGAGGCCCATGCTCGTGAGGATGGGGATGCCGACCACGGCCAGGCCCGCCAGGGCGATGACGACGGTGAGGCCGGCGAAGACGACCGCGGAGCCCGCCGTGCCCACGGCCCTGGCCACGGCCTCCTCGGCGTCGTGGCCCTCGGCGCGTTCGGTGCGGTAGCGGGAGACGATGAACAGGGCGTAGTCGATGCCGACCGCGAGCCCCAGCATCAGGGCGAGCGTGGTGGTCGTGCTGGACATCCCGATGGCGACGATCGAGGCCACGCCCACGCCGATGCCGACGAGCGCGGTGAGCAGCGGGAGGCCCGCCGCGGCGAGCGACCCGAAGGTGATGAGCAGGACGACCGCGGCGGCGGCCACCCCGACGAGCTCGGTCGTGCCGCCCAGCTCGCTCTCCGGGACCAGGGCCGTGCCACCGATCTCCACGGTCAGCCCGGCCTCCCGCCCGGCCTCCGCGGTGTGCTCCAGGGCCTCGGTGGTGGCGTCGGTGAGGTCGATGTTCGGTGCGTCGTAGGCGACGGTGGAGTACGCGGTCCGGCCGTCCTTGCTCACGGCCCCGGGCGTGCTGAACGGGTCGAGGGCGGCCTTGACCTGGTCCCCGGCCGCCACGTCGGCGACGATCCGCTCGACGGCCGACCGGTTCGCGCCCGCGGTGACCTTCTGCCCGTCGGGGGCGACGAAGACGATACGGGCCTCGGCGCCGTCCGAACTGCCGCCCGGGAAGCGCTGGTCCAGCAGGTCGAACGCCTTCTGCGACTCCGTTCCGGGCATCGAGAACCCGTCCTCGGCGGCGGTCGGCGCCTTGACCGCGGCGAACGCACAGGCGGCCAGGACCACCGCCCAGAGCAGGGCGACGAGCCTGCGTCTCCGGAAGGAGAAGCGGCCCAGCCGGTAGAGGAAGGTAGCCACGAAGCGGCGCTCCAGTCTGGATCGGGCGACAGAACGGCGGCGGATGTGCCGCGCTCCGGGCAGGCCCGTGGCCCGGCCGGAGTAATGCCTCGATCCTTCGTGAAGCGGGACGTCATCGTCGTCGTGCGCCCGCATGCACTCGTCCGTACTGTCGTTGCAGTACGCGACCGGCCCGGCCCTGCTCCCGGGGCAGGACGGAAGGGGCGCGCCGCACCATCCTCGGGGCGGGTGCGGCGTCGGCCTTCGTACGGTTCCGGCTTTCCGGGTGCGGCGGGGGGCTCCGTACGGTTCCGGCTTTCCGGGTCCGGCCCCGGCCTTCGTACGGTTCCGGCTTTCCAGTTCCGGCGGCGGGCTTCGCGCCCGGCCTCGGCCCGGCCTTCGTACGGTTCCGCGGGCGATCGTGGGGGGAACTCCCGTGGAACCGTACGGAGTCGGTCAGCGGGCCGTGCCGAAGTCCTGCGTCCAGTAGTCGCCGGGCCCGGCCAGGCCCACGCCGATCTCCTCGAAGGAGCAGTCGAGGATGTTGCTCCGGTGGCCGGGGCTGTCCATCCAGCCCGCCATGACGCTCTCGGGGGTGTCGTAGCCGTGGGCGACGTTCTCGCCGTACGCGCGCCACTCGTAGCCGGCGTCCGTGATCCGGTCGCCGGGCGTCGAGCCGTCGGAGCCGGTGTGGGACATGTTCCGGTGCGCGGCCATGTCCTCGCTGTGGGCTCGGGCGGCCTTCGTCAGCTCGGCGTCCAGGGTCAGCGGGGAGCAACCCGCCTTTTCGCGCTCGTCGTTGACGAGGGCCAGCACGCGGGCCGCGGCTTCGGTGGCCGGGGCGTCGGCGGTCGGGGTGCTTGTGGACGGCGTGCCCGTGGACGGCGCGGCGGGCTCCGGCGCGCTCGCGGGCTCGGCGTGGGCCCCCGGTGCGCCCCGGTGCGCGGTGTGGCGCCAGGAGGTCTCGGCGGCCGGCTTCCCCTGGGGGTCGAAACAGGCCATGGCGACGGAGGGGATTCCCACCGCGCCCACGGCCAGGACGCCGACGGCTATTCGTCGGTAGGGCCTCTTCCTGCGGTGCTTCCTCATGTGTGACCTCGCTCGGTGTCCGCGGGGCGGCCCCGTGCGGCCGGCCCGCGCAGCCTCCGCGCCCGGCTGTCGGGCGCCTTGCGGTCGTCATTGTTGGAAGGCCCCCGGAACGGGGCAACAAGCGGAACTACTACCTCCGCCCGTAGACCGGTCCGGCGCTTGAAACGGGAGCGCGGGCGTGCTGGTGGGGCGGATCGGGGCCCCGCCGGTCCCTGCCGCCCCGTCAGAACCGTTTCCGCGCTCGCGGAACGGCCGCGCCCGCCGGGCGGCACGAGGCACCGCCGGACCATGTACGGACATGGCCCCACCAAGGCGGACAAACAGCACCGTTCCGCCGGGGGCGCCGTCTACTAACCGGCGACCGGAACACCGGAAACCCCTGTGGCCGATGTCTCACCCGTGACCGCGGGGACGGACCGGACGGCGCCTACCGCCTCCGGGTGGCCGCGGCGACGGTGGCCATCAGCTCCGCGTCCAGCACGGTCGGATCGGCCAGCCTGGTGGGGGCCGCGTAGGAGTTCAGCAGGGCCTTGGTGACGCGCAGCGCGGCCTCGGGGCGGCGCACGACGGGTTTCGCCCACTCCATGACCGCCGCGTCGAGCCGGTCCTCGGGGACGACGCGCTGGAGGATCGACAGCGCGTGCGCCTCGGCGGCGTCGAAGGCGCGCCCGGTCAGGATGAGTTCGCGGGCGCGGGCGGCCCCGACCTCGTGGATCAGCCGGGGCAGCAGACCGCCCCAGGCGGTGGGCAGCCCGAGGGCCAGCTCCGGCAGCCGGAAACCGGCGTTCTCGGCGCCGACCCGCAGGTCGCAGGCGAGCGCCAGCGCCAGGCCCGCGCCGATCGCCTTCCCCTGGACCCGGGCGATGGTGACGGCCTGGCTGGTGGAGATCGCCTCGCAGACCCGGCGGGCCTTGTCGCCCGCGATCCGGATGCCCCGCCCGGTGGGGTCCTCGTCGAGCCAGTCGGCGAACTCGCCGCGGTCGCCGCCCAGGCAGAAGTCGTCCCCGGCCCCGCTCAGCACCAGCACCCGCACGTCGGGGTCCGGCACCGCCAGGACCGTCAGCAGCTCGTCGAGCATCGTCTCGGTGACCGCGTTGCCGGTGGCGGGGGAGTTCAGCCCGATGTGCAGGAGGGGGCCCTCGCGCCGGACGTCGAGGACACCCGGCCGCCGGCGGGGGGCGTGATGGGCGGTGGCGGGGTGGTGGGCCGTGGCGGGCCGGGGTCCGGTGAGGGAGGGCTTCATACCGCCACGCCCAGCGAGGTGACCCGGCGGAAGACCAGTCGGGGCGCGTAGACCGCGGGAGAGACGGTGCGCAGGGTGGGGAAACGCTTCAGCAGCTGGGTCAGCAGCGTGCGTGCCTCCATGCGGGCGAGGGCCGCGCCCAGGCAGTAGTGCACCCCGCCCCCGAAGGTGAGGTGGGTGCCGGTGCGCCGGATGTCGAAGGTGTCCGGGTTCTCGTTGCGCCGCGGGTCGTGGTTGGCGGCCCCGTACAGCACGTGCACCATGCTGTCCTTCGCGATCGGGACACCGGCCAGCACCGTGTCCTCGGCCGCGATCCGGGTGTTGATGTGGATCGGCGGGTCGTACCGCAGCACCTCGTCGACGGCGGAGTCGATGTGCCCGGGGTGCTCCGCGAGCCACTTCCACTGGCCCGGTTCCCTCAGCAGCAGCTCCACCATGGCCGACAGCAGCGTCGCGGTGGTCTCCAGCGAGGCGATGGTGACGAACATGGTGAGGCGGTAGAGGATCTCGTCCGCCCGCTCCCGGTCGGGCTCCCGCGCGTCCCAGGTGTGGATCCAGCCCGTCAGGACATCGTTTCCGGGCCGCTCCCGGCGCCTGCGCACCATCTCCGTGAAGTACGCGCGCAGCTGGACGGTCGCCTCGGCGGACACGGCCAGCTGCTCCTTGGTGGGCAGCAGTTCCTGGGCGTGCACCTGGTTGTGCGTGATCTCCAGGATGTGGGGGTAGTCCTCGGGAGGTATCCCCAGCCAGCTCCCGATGGTGCTGATCGGGAGCTGCTCGCTGACCGTGCTGACGAAGTCGGCCTCGCCCCAGCGCAGCTTGTCGGCCAGCTCGTCCAGGAGCCGGGTGACGTGCTCCTCGACCTGCGGGGTCAGCCGCTGGACGGTCGACCGGTCGAAGAGGTTGCCGAGGCTGCGGCGCTGACAGGTGTGCTCGGGGGCGTTGAGGCGGGAGAGGGTCTTGGTCATCTCCTGCGTCGCGACCGCCTCCCAGCGCTCGGTGTCCGCCTGCCGTTCCTGCCAGGCGAAGTCCGGCGCCAGCCAGTTGCGGCCGCGAAGCACCTCGCTGCACGTGTCGAAGCCGGTGGCGAAGTACGCGTCCCAGGGTGCACGCACCACATCGCCCATGGCGCGTAGCGAGGCCAGTACGGGGTAGGGATCCGCCTGTCCCTCCGGCGACCTGAGGCGTCGTAGGAGGGGTATGAGGGCCCGGCGGCCGTCACGGGGGCCGGTGGTGCCACCTATAGCGCTCACGCAGAGTTCCTTGACCTGGGCTCCTGGTTACCGGCAGAACCTACCCCTCCGCATGCGGCAACCATGCGCGGATCTCTGTTGCCCGTGTCACAACCGAACTCACGCCCGACCCCTTGTCATGTGCCGGGCGTGTCCTCGACTCCCTCCGGAAACCCTGCGTTCGATGGCGTGAAACCCTGGTTTGTACGGACAAGTCGTCCGCCCCGAACGGGTCAGGCGCGGAAGACGTCCAGGAAGGAACTCCACCAGCCCTTCGTCCGCTTCGACTGCCGGGCGGGGTCCGGGTACGGGGCGGGCGCCTCGCCCGGTACGGAGATCCGGGGCGAAACGGGCGCCTGCACCGCCGCCGTCCGGGCGCCGCGCGCCGGGCTCGGGCTGAACCTGACGGGCAGTGACACCAGCGCGCGGTGGAACGGACCCGGCCGCCACTCGACGCCGGAGGGCGACACGGCGAGGGTCAGATCGGGCACGGTGTTGAGGATCTTCTCGATCGCGGTGAGGGCGATGAGCTGCGCGGGGGACTTCGCCGGGCAGACGTGCGGACCCGCGCCCCAGGCCAGATGGGCGCCCTTGCTGAGGGTCTGGCGGGCGTCGGTGAGCGCGGGATCGCTGTTCGCGGCGGCGAAACTGATCAGTACGGGGGTCTCCGCCCGCAGCGTCGTACCGCCCAGGTCGACGTCCTGCACCGGGTAGTGCGTGGCGTAGTTGGCGATCGGCGGGTTGTTCCACAGCACGTCGTCGAGGGCGTCCTCGACCAGCATCCCGGTGCCCCGCCGCTGCCCGGCCCCGGTGTCGCTGGACAGCATGAGCAGCAGCGCGTTGCCGATCAGGTTGCGCTCCGGCTCGATGCCCGCGCCCATCAGCATGACGAGCTGGTCCTTCAGCTCCTCGTCCCGCAGCCCCGCCGGGTGCTGGATGAGCCAGGAGGTGATGTCCTCGCCGGGCTGGCGCCGCTTGAGCGCGACGAGTTCCATCAGGCACTCGGTCAGCTCGTCGTTGGCCCGCAGCACGTCCTCGCCGTCGAAGATGGCGGACATGCTGCGGGTCAGCCGGTCGCCGATGTCGCCGGGGCAGCCGAAGAGCTGGTTGAACAGCAGCAGCGGCAGCAACTTGGCGTACTCGCCCAGCAGGTCGGCGGTGCCGCGCTCGATGAACTGGTCGATGAGGTAGTCGGCGATGCGCTCCACGTCCCGGCTGAGCCGGGTGGTGTTGAGCCGGGCGAGGCTCTCGGTGACCGCCTTGCGCAGCCGGAGGTGCTCGGTGCCGTCCGTGAACAGGCAGTTGGGCCGGTACGCCATCATGGGCAGCACCGGGCTGTCGAGCGGTACGCGCCCCTCCCGCAGCGCGGCCCAGCGCCGCGCGTCCCGGGCGAAGAAGGACGGGTTCTGCAACACCCGGAGCGCGGCCTCGTGCTGCACGACCAGGGTGGCCTCCACCCCGGGGGCGAGCTCGATCGGGGCGGCGGGGCCGTGTGCCCGGAACGCGTCGTACACGCGCTGCGGGTCGGACGCGAACTCCGGCCCGTAGAGCGACGTCTGCCGCTCCCCGTGCATCGGGCACCCGGTGGGGGCGCCGTACGGGGTGGCTCCCGGCGACGAGTCCATATGTCATTCCTCGATGTGGGTCCGGGCCCTGCGGGGGCCGGACGGTGGACGGAAAACGGAGCCCGGACCCGCCCGTACCGGCGGGCGGCACGGGCGGTCGGGGGCTCCGGGCCGGCTCCCGCCGGCCGGGACCTTCAGGCCACGCGGGTCAGAAGGTGCTGGACCAGGGTGATCAGGGCCTGTGCGGACGACTTCTCGTCCCGGGCGTCGCAGTACACGACCGGGGTGTCCGGCAGCAGGTCCAGGGCCTCGCGCAGCTCGTCCTCGGCGTGCTGCGAGTACGGGTCGAAGCTGTTCACCGCGACCGCGTACTCCAGCCCGTACGACTCGATCAGGTCGATCACCGGGAAGGTGTCGGCGAGACGGGCCGGGTCGACGAGGAGCAGCGCGCCGAGCGAACCGCGCGCCATGTCCTCCCACAGCTCGACGAAGCGCTGCTGGCCGGGCGTGCCGAACAGGTACAGCACCAGCTCGTCGCTCAGCGTCAGACGCCCGAAGTCCAGCGCGACCGTGGTGGTCACCTTGTCGGGCGCGCCCCGCAGGTCGTCGATGTGGGCGCTCGCCTGCGTCATCCGCTCCTCGGTGCGCAGCGGAGTGATCTCGGAGAGGGTGCCGATGAGCGTCGTCTTGCCCACGGCGAAGTGTCCGACGACCAGGATCTTCGCCGCACGCCGCACCGCGTCCGGCACATAGATGCTCTCAGCCGAACCGGACGTGGAGTCCATGCAACACCTCTTCGAGGATCTTCCTGTCAACGAGCTGAGCCGGTGGCGGCGCCTTGCGGCGCATCAGATGACCCTGTTCCGCTAAGTCGTTCAGCAGCAGCCGGGCCACCCCGACCGGCTGGCCGAGATGGCCCGCCACCTCGGCCACCGACAGGTAACCGCCGGAGCACAGTTCCCAGATCGCCCGGACCTCCGGGCTCGCGTTGGCCGGCGGCTGCCGGTCCGGCGCGATGGTGACCAGGGTGACCAGGGAGAGGTCCCCCGCGTCGGGCAGACCGCGCCCGCCGGTGATCACGTAGGACCGGACGAACCCGCTGCTGACCGACTGTTCCTCGCCCGGCATCGTCATGCGTCGATTCCCGCCCCCGCGTTGTGGCGGGGAGGTGTGGTCATCGCCTTCCCCAGCGCCGTCACCTGCTGCTGCATGCGGAAGGACATGGCCTCCATGTCGACGTCGGCCGCGGCGGCGGCGGCCAGGTAGGCGCCGGAGCCCGCCGCGATCAGGAAGATCCAGCCGTGCTCGTACTCCAGCAGCGTCTGGCGCCAGCGGCCCGGGGTCCGGTCCCCGATGAAGGGGGCGACGGCCCGGCTCAGCGACTGCATGGAACTCATCGCGGCCGCCACGGTCTCCGCGTCGTCCCGGCCGATGTCACTGGAGCTGGCCAGCAGCAGGCCGTCGGCGGAGACGAGGATGGCGTGCCGGGCGCCGGGTACCTGGATCACATCGTTGAGTACCCAGGTCAGATCGGGGTTCACGGGAACTCGGGTCCTTCCGTCGTCGTCATGTCGCGCCCGGATCGCGTTCCGCGCTGGAACGCGCCCAGACGGGAAGCGGTCTCCTCACTGCTGCGCACCGGAGCCGGTTCGGCCGACGGCACCACCGAGACGGGGCTCTTGCGACGACGCTTGGGCAGGCCGCCGGCGGTGGTGGGCATCGCCCCGGCGGGCCCGCCGGGCCCGGCGGGCTGCGGGGTGGCGACCGGGTGGGAGGCCGGCGGGAACAGCGGGGTCGGGGACTGCGCGGGGGCCGAGTGGGCCGGTGCCGACTGCACGGGCACCTGGCGCCGGGGGAACGCGGCCACGTCCGCCTCGTGGTGGGCGGCGGCCGGGGGAGCGACGGGTACGTCGTTGGTGAGCAACTCGTCGGGCAACAGGACCACCGCGCGCACACCTCCGTAGGGGGACACGGAGTCCACCGAGACCCTGAAACCGTAGCGGGCGGCCAGCACGCCGGAGACGGCGAAGCCGAACTGCGGGGGAATGCCCAGACTGGAGACGCTGATCGCGGCCTGCGGCGCGAGGAGCGCGGCGGCCCGGTCCTTCTCCTCCTGCCCCATGCCGAGACCGGCGTCGTCGACGATGATGCAGACGCCCTTCGGCACCGCCTGGATGTTGATCTCCACCGGGGTGCCGGGGGCGGAGTAGTTGGTGGCGTTGGCCAGCAGCTCGGCGAGGACGACCGCGACGGGCTCCACGGCCTTGCTGACGACCGAGAAGTTCACCTGCCCGTTGATCCGCACCCGGTCGAACTGCCGGATACGGCCCTGGGCGCTGCGGGCCACGTCGAAGACCGAGGCGACGGTCTCCCGGCGCCCGAGCCAGCCGCCGCACAGCACCGCGATGCCCTGCGCGCGGCGCCCGAACTGGCTGTTGGCATGGTCGACGGCCATCAGGTCGGCGAGGATGCCGGGGTCGTCGCCGTGCTTCTTCTGGGCGTTCTCGATGACCACCTGCTGCTCGTCCGCGAGCCCCTGGAGGGTGCGCACGGCCGCCTTGAGGACGGCCTTGGTCTCCTCCTCGGCGTCCCGGCGGACCTCGGCCAGCTCGGAGGAGTGGCGGTGCGTCAAGGTGGTGTGGGCCATATGCAGTTCATCCCGATTGCGCTTCAACGCATCGCGGTCGGCCCGGAGTTCGGCGTTCTGTCTGCGCAGTCCGATATTGATCCTGCGAGCGCGCAGAACGGCACCCACGGCGATCAGCGCGACGACAACCAGTGCCCAGAAAAGTGGGCCCTGTGCAAATGTCATGAAACTCACTTCAAGTGCCATGGCTAGGGAAACGGCTCTGCGCTTCCTCGTGCGCCGCACATTCCGGGCTGGTCGAGCCCTTGCTTGCGCCACCCAAGGAAGGCCCCTCCGGATGTGTGGCCGAGGAATTCATTCCTCCTGGAATGCCCCCATATGCCGTCAGCCCACTGGAAGTAAGATGATCTTAACATCGGTCAGACGGTCAATTGTCAAGACCGACGCGCCAGTTGCACGCTTGTCTCCGAATGTTCACAACTGGTGGCGGTTTTTCCACGCCAGTGGTAAAGCGATCGGGGCTTCACGGGTGAACTGCCCGTGAAGCCCCGAGCCCCTTTCGCATTCCACGTGACATGCGCCACGTGACATGTGCCACGTTCCGGATGTGGTGTGGACACATGTCAGTGGTTCAGATGTCGTGCGTGCCGTGCCATGTGACAGGTGCGGCGGGTGGAGCGGGTGCGGACGGGGGGCCGGGCGGGGGCGCGAGTGGGTGCGGGATACTGCGGTACTCAATCGCCGTCGTGAGCAGGGGGGCTCTGTGCGACCGCTGTCGAAGCACGATCCGCAGCAGATCGGCCCGTTCCGGATCACCGGGCTGCTCGGGGGCGGCGGCATGGGACGGGTCTACCTCGGCCACTCGGCGGACGGGCGGGCGGTGGCGGTGAAGACCGCGCGCTCCGAACTGGCCGACGACCAGGGGTTCCGGACGCGCTTCGCCCGCGAGGTGGCCGCCGCCCGGCGGGTGAGCGGGCCGTTCGTGACCCCCGTCGTCGACGCCGCGCCGCACGACGACGTGCCCTGGATGGCGACCGACTACGTGCCGGGCGTCTCCCTGACCGACGCCGTGCGCGACGGCGGGCCGCTGCCCGGCCCCACGGTGCGGCTGCTGACGGCGGGCCTGCTGCACGCCCTGGCGGCGGTGCACGCGCAGGGCCTGGTCCACCGCGACCTCAAGCCGTCGAACATCCTGCTCACCGCCGAGGGCCCGCGCGTCATCGACTTCGGCATCGCGTACTCGGCCGCGGAGACGGCCCTGACGGCGACGGGCACCGCGCTCGGCACCCCCGGCTTCATGGCGCCCGAGCAGCTCGTCATGACGGGGCCCGAGGTCACGGGCGCGGCGGACGTGTTTGCGCTCGGCGGGGTGATCGTGTTCGCGGCCACGGGCGGCGGCCCGTACGGGAGCGCCGACCCGCAGGTCCTCATGTACCGCACCGTGCACGAGGAACCGCGGCTCGACGGCCTGCCGGACGGGCTGCGGGAACTGGCGGCGGACTGCCTGGCGAGGGAGCCGGGGCAGCGGCCCGCGCTGCCCGTGCTGATGAACCGGTCCGGCACCCCGGGCCCGTACGCCGACTGGCTGCCGGAACCCGTCTCCGTACGGCTGCGCGAACTGTCCGAGGGGCTGGAGCAGCTGTCCGGCCGGGGCGGCCCGACCCGGCCGCTCCTGCCCCCGGGCCCGCCGCGCGCTTCCGGCCCCTCGGGGCCCGCCGCCTCGGAGCCTTCGGGCCGCTCGGGCGAGCCGGGTGACTTGGGCGACTGGGGCCCCGTCGACGCCGTGCCCACCGCTGTCGTACCTGCCGACGCCGTGCCCACCGCTTTCGCGCCCACCGTTTCCGTGGCCAAGGGGGCCGCGACGCCGGCTTCCGTCCCTGCTCCGGCTCCCGTCCCTGCTCCGGCTCCGAGTCGGCGTCGTGTGCTCGCCGCGCTGGTCGGGGCCGGGGTCGTGGCGGGCGGCGGGGCACTGGGCTGGGCGCTGTGGCCGGACGGCATCGGGAACACGGGGAGCCGGGCGGGCGACACCAGTGGTTCCGCGGGAGGTTCGAAGTCCGGAGGTGCGCTGTCCGGAGGTGCGTCGTCCGAGGGTGCGTCGTCCGGTGGGAAGTCCGGGGAGAAGCCCCCGGGGGCCGTTCTGCCGGAGGAGATACGCGACAAGGGCGTCATCACCGTCGGTTCGGACCTCACCTATGCGCCCATGGAGTACATCGACCCCGACGGCAGGACCGTCGGGATGGACATCGACCTCGGGAACGCCCTCGGCCGTGAACTGGGCGTGCGGTTCGAGTTCAAGAGCACCAACTTCGCCTCCTTGCTGCCCGGCCTGGACGCGGGCCGGTTCGACCTGGTCATGTCGGCGATGACCGACACCAGGGACCGGCAGGAGGGGCGGACGGACGGCACCGGGAACAAGACCGGACGAGGCGTCGACATGATCGACTACTTCCGCCTCGGCCTCGGCCTCGTCGTCCGCAAGGGCAACCCGGAAGGCATCGAGGGTCCCGACGACCTGTCCGGCCGAACGGTCGCCGTCGAGCGCGGCGGCCCGGCCCGGGAATACGTGGAGGAGACGGCCCGAGGGAACGCGAGGATCCGGGAGTTCGATACGTTGAACGAACTCTGCGAGGAGGTGAGAAGGGGCCGGTCCGCGGTCGGCCTCGCCGACTTCCCCGTACTCGCCCACGCCGTCGCGACCCGGCCGGACGGCAGCACCCTCGAACTCCTCGGGGAACAACTCGACTCCGTTCTCTGCGGCATCGCGGTCGCCAAGTCCGGGACGGACCTGCGCGACGCCGTGCGGGAGGCCCTCGACCGCCTCATCGCGAACGGCGAGTACGCGAAGATCCTCAAGAAGTGGGGAATGGAACAGGGCGCGGTGCGGCGGGCGATCGTCAACGGGGGCAAGTAGGGGGAACGCAGGGCAGGCGGGAGGCGGGAGGCGGGAGGCGGGCAGGACGCCGGCCCCTGCTCACGCCCCCGGGGAACCGTCCTCCGGGGAGCCGGTCTCCGCGTATCCGTCCTCCGGGGAGCCGCCCTGTGGGGGCGTGAAGATGCGATCCAGGTGGTGGCGCAGCACCTCGGTGGCCGACTCCGGCCCCCGCTGGCCCACGAGGATGCTGATGCCCATGCCCGCCGTCATGGCGAGCAGGCCGACGGCCTCGACGCGCGGGTCCATGCCCCGGCCGGTCAGCCCCGCGTCCCGGGCCTTCTGCAGCAGCCCGGTCAGGGCGTCCTCGGCGGCGTCGGGGTTGTCGATGAAGGGCTGGGCGGCCAGCGCCTCGTCGGTCACGGACAGGATCGCGTACGCGCTGTAGAGGAGGTGGAAGGTCCGGCTCTCCTCGTCGGTCGGGAGGGAGGCCAGGAGCAGCGCCTCGGCGGTCGCGCGCGGGCCGGGGTCCGCGCCGCAGGCCCGGAGCCGCTCGCCCACCCGCGCGGTGAACCGGTCGGTCAGCTGCTGGAGCCCGTGCAGCAGCAGCTTCTCCTTGGTCCCGAAGTAGTACTGCACGAGCCGCAGCGAGACGTCGGCCTCGGCCGCGACGTCCCGCATGCCGACCGCGTGCAGCCCGCGCCGCCCGGCGACCCGGACGAGCGCCTCGGTGATCTGGCGGCGCCGTTCCTCGTGGTCCACGCGCTTCGGCATGTCTCGTGTCTCCACCCCTCGGTCGTGCCCGCGCTCCGGATGCCGGGGCCCCTTCATGATACCGCCGTATCAACATGATGGTACGGTCGTATCACTACCGCGAGGGACTGGTTCCCGGCGGTTCCCCAACGGGTCCTCAACGGAGGTGCCGCCCCATGCCCGAGAACACCACCCGCGCCCGCCGAGACATCGGCCGCTACGTCAACGACGCCCTGCGCGACCGGTACTTCGCCGCCTGCGACGCCGTCTACGCGCTCGGCGCGCCGGCCCGTTCCGAGACGGACGTCGAGACCTCCTTCGGCACCACGCACGTCTACCGCTACGGCTCCACCGACCCGGCCGTCGAGGCCCGCACCCCGGTCGTCCTGATCCACGGGTCCGGCGGCTGCTCCGCGCAGTGGTACCCCAACACCCGGGCGCTCGGTGCCGAGCGCCCCGTCTACGCCCTCGACACCCCCGGCGACCCCGGCCGCAGCGTGCACCGGGAACCCATGTGGCAGCCGGAGCGCGCCGCGCAGTGGATGGACGAGGCCCTCGACGCCCTCGGCCTGGACCGGGTCCACCTCGTCGGCTCCTCCTACGGCGGCTGGCTCGTCATCAACCAGGCCCACCTGCGCCCCGGAAGGCTCGCCTCCGTCACCGCCCTCGACCCGGGCGGCCTGGAGAAGGTCGGCCTGCGCTTCTTCGTCTGGATCTTCGCCAGCCTCTTCGCCACCTCCGCCCCCAAGGCCCTGCGCCCCCGACTGGCGGCCTGGCTGGAACAGCCGGTCCTCGTCGTGCCGGAACTGCGCGCGATGATCCGCTCCGGCGTACGGGCCTTCCGCATCCGACGCCCCTCCCCCCTCCCCCTGACCGACGAGCAACTGGCCACCATCCGGACGCCGTTCCACCTGGTCATGGGCAGGCGCAGCCTGCTGCTCCACCCCCGGCGCCAACTGGAACGCGTCCCGCGCCTGATCCCCGGCGCCCGGGCCGAGATCATCGCCGCCACCGGCCACGGCCCCCAGATCGACCACCCCGGCCTGGTCAACGCCCGCATGCTGGCCTTCCTGGCCGAGACCGACTCCCGCACCACCGATGCCGGGGGAGACCGGCCCGAACCCACGACCGCCTGACCGAACCGAATCGAACCGAACTTAACCGAACTGAACCGAACTGAACCGACTCGAATCCAGGTACGGATACTCACGACCGATTCATGATCTGCCAGGAGCATGGGAACACCACGACTCCAGGGGGGATCCAATGAACGTTCGTGCCTTGTACCGCCTGACCTTCGCCAACCCCGCTTCGGCCGTCTATCTGGGAATCGTCGGCGCGTCCGTCGTGTTCGAGGTGGCCGCCGTGCTGTTCTCGGACCCCGGAATGGCGGGGGTGTGGCCGTTCCTCCTCACCGCCCCCACCTCCCTGGTGACGGTGACGGTCGGTCAGGTGGTCTGGAACGACGCGTCGCCGGTCTGGTTCATGGCCGCCGGGGTCGCCTTCTCCGCCCTGCTCCAGTCGTTCGCCCTCGGATCGGTCCTGGAGACCCTGCGCGCCCGTCGCCGGGTGCTCGTCCGTCCGCGCCGTGGCTGAACCACGCCGTTTCCCGCCCGGCGAGCACCCGTACCACCTGAGGTGACTCGCCGCGCAGGGCAGGTCGCCGAGCTTCCTTCCCCCAGTGGGCCGATTCGTCGCGGGACCTCTGCGTTTGTCGCCGGTCCTCTGCGGATCCTTCCGCGATTTGTAACAGAGGCATCCCGCACGGACATTCGCCTGTCTTGAGGGGGGCAGGGCAGGCAGGGCATCGGCGGAAACGGCAAAGGGGCGGGCGGACGTGGCGAAGCACAAGGGAAAGAGCTGGCACAGCCGACTCCTCGCGGCGGCGCTGGGGGTCACGGCGCTGGCCGCCGCCACCTCGGTGTGGACCGCGCAGGCCGACACCACCGGAGTCCGGTCGCCGCAGGCGGGCGCCTCGGCGCCGGACGGGCGGTCCCAGGAGCAGGTCAGGAAGGTGGCGGCGGACATCGCGCACGCCTCGGAGCGCGGCCCCCGGGGCGTCAACATCACCATCGACGACGGCCCGGACCCGAACTGGACGCCGCAGGTGCTGCAGCTCCTGGAGGACAACGACGTGAAGGCCACGTTCTGCATGGTGGGCACGCAGGCCCAGGCGTACCCGGACCTGGTCAAGAAGGTCGTGGCGGCCGGACACCGGCTGTGCAACCACACGGTCTCGCACGACACCACCATGGACACCAAGTCCGAGGCGTACCAGGCCAAGCAGATCCTGGACGCCGAACGCATGATCACCAAGGCGTCCGGAGGCGTCCGGCCCCAGTACTACCGGGCCCCGGGCGGCGCCTTCACCCCGTACAGCCGGAAGCTCGCCGCGTCCCGGGGGATGCGACCGCTGGGCTGGAACGTCGACAGCAGGGACTTCGAGCGTCCCGGCGCGGCCACCATGGTGGCCACCGTCAAGCGCGAGATCACCAACGGGCCGACCGTCCTCTTCCACGACGCGGGAGGGGACCGCTCCCAGACCCTGGACGCCCTGCGCGAGGTCCTGCCCTGGCTGAGGCAGCAGGGGTACTCCTTCGGCTTCCCGGTGCGGTGAGCCGGGCCCGTACGCACGCACGCCTGGCCGGTCGGCCGCCCGGCCCATGTGCACCCCGCGCCTGTCCGCCCGCACCCCGGGCCCCGTCCCGGCTCAGGTACTCGTCCCCTCGGGAATGGAGCACGACGTCGCGATGAAGCGCAGAACCGGAAGAATCCTCCTGGCGGGACTGGGCCTGGCCGCCGCGGGCGGCGCCGTCACCGGCGCGGGCCTGCTGCACAACCGCCGCCCCGACCGCAGGGAACACCTCCACGTCACCCTCTTCAGCGAGCCCGGCTACCGGGGCCGCAACCAGACGCTGACCTGGACCGGCGGCGAACCCCTGGTCGTCCCGCTCAACCGGACCCGGCTGCCGCACATCGGCTCGATCAGGCTGGAGCGGCTCGTGTACCGCTTCCGCCCCGAGGTACGGCCGCCGAACGGGTACATCCTGTGGCACGCCCTCACCGAGCGCCTGGACCGCACCGACCCCGAGGCCGGCGTGTTCGGCTTCATCGCCGTGAACCAGATCGCCCGCATGTTCTCGATGGGCCTGTGGGAATCGGTCCCCGACCCCCAGGCCCGGTCCGGAGTCCGGCTCCGCACCGAACGCCCCGGCACCCCGCCCCTCACCCCCGACGCCCACCGGTGGCACGACGTCCTGGCCAACACCCCCGACCTCGGCCCCTGGAGCACCCGCACCCGCTACCTCGAACTGGGCTACCACCGCAGCCACATTCCCCGGGACTGACACACCCCCTGACCGACCGTCCCGGATGCCCTGGGGGAGGGGCAACCGGCCGTTCCGGCTTCCGCAGACGGACGGGGCCGGGACCGTGCGGCGGCGCAGTCGGCTGTTCGAGATTCCGCGCGCCGCCGGCCGGCCCCTGCCAGGCAGCTTCCAGCACACCAGCGTGGGGAGAGTGCAGGGCGCGGAAGGAAACGATGAGCCGACGCTCGCCGCTGGACCGAATTCCGGAAAATTCGATCGGCCTGAATTGTCCCTCTGGAATGTTCTTCCGGAGCCCCGTACGGATTACTCTTCGAGTCATCTCCCCACTCAAGATCCAGGTTCGTCCTGATGAATTTCCTGAAAATGTGCTTCCGTTGAAACATTTCCTGCGGATATCGGCCGGGGGCCTGGTCGGCGAATACGATGCGCAGAGGGTGCTGCGCGTCGGTAAGAAGCCGGTGCATAGGCGCAATGGTTCCACCCTCGAATTTCACCGGCTTGAAAATTGTTGAGGTGGGCGGGGTCGCGCCAGTGGCCCGTGAATGGTTTCTCGGCACCGGACCGGAGTACACCACTGATCGGTGTCCCCTTGGCCGTCCGGGTAGAGGTGCCGACCTGGAGGCATGGTCCTGTCCCCCTTTCTGGTCGTCCAGCTCCGTAATGCGTTCGTCGACCGCCGTGGGGTCCATCGGCTGCTGTTCCACACCACTTTGCGAAGAACCGGGTGCATCGCCATGGCCACCTGCACCGGAGCCGCCCGGGGCACCGTGGCTCCCGCTGCCCTCCTGACGGGGAGGCCCGCCCCGTCGCCGTCTCCACCCGTTGCGTCGGGTTCGCTGGAGGGGGGCGACTCCGCGCCTGCGGGCCGAGGCGCTCCGAGGAACCGGTGGCCTTGCGCCGGGGTCCGGTGCTCGCGCCCGCTCGCCGGATGGTTCGCCGCTTGGGAGAACCCACCCGGCACTCGGTCCCGCGTACGTTCCCGAGCCGCGGATACGCGCGCAGAGGTTGGTCCTCCCGACCGCTTCGCCCACCCCCACCGGCAGGCCGTGGCACACGTGGCAAGGAGCGCTGATCAGCACTCGACTCCCGGCACCGGAGGAGCCGGCGAGCCTCCGGGAACGGGGCAGTTCTCGCCGGACTCGTAGTTGGAGGGTGCGATGAGGCGGCCGTCGCTGTCCGGGTTGTCGGTGGCACGTACTAGCGTGCCCGCAGCGTTCCGTTGCTGTTCGCACATCTTGAGGAGCCACGATGCCAGGAGACACACCTGAGCTTCCCGCGAAGGATCTGCGTACCCTGACACCGGTGTACGCGGGCCTGCGCGGGAAGTCGTTCTCCTCGCCCCGGCGCTCGGCCGACCCTCGCGGGCGGGAGAGCGCGTCGGGGAGCGGGCTGCGGCACAGGGGGCTGTAAATGCGTCATCTGATTGCGTTGCCCCTCAGGATTACGGGCATCCCTCGGCTCGCGCGGTCCTTGCCCCGGATGTCCGACCGGCTTGGCCTCGGCGACCGGTATCGTCGCCGAGAACGGTGCCGAAGCGAGATGGTGCCTCTTGGGCGCCTCCGTAATTTCTCTATGAGTGCTGCGCTTCTCCGGTGATTCGGGAGGAATTGCTCGCAAGTCGGCCCGTGTCGCCGCAAGATGTGAAGCCATGCCTAATGGGAAGTGGCTGATCATTTCCGTGGTAGAGTTTCAATGAATTCACAGGACGCCGCGACTAAAAGGGGAATGGCGTGAACACCGAGAAGGTTACGGCTCGACGTCTTACGGCCGAGGAGATTTCGGGCTTGGGCCCCCAGGACGAAATCTTCGTCTCGGCAGGGACGGGCGACCTTCCTCTCGACTGCTATGCCCCGGCTTTTCTCACGGAGCCGGGCAAAAACTTCGAGGGAGGATCCTTCGCTGCGAGGACGGTTTTCGGTGAGGAGATTCACGTCCTCCCGGACAATGCCGAAGAGGCCGGGATCTGGATTGCCGACAAGGAGGGGGAGGAGATCGAGGTTCTCCAGAGTGCCGGCGTCCTCCTGAACCTTGCCCTCTTCGTGCCCAGCGGGAACAAGGAGTCCCTGGATTCGCTCTACTCCGCCGCGCGGGACGCGTTCGGTGCGGGGGTCGTTCAGCGCTGGAGCGAGGAAGTCGTCGCGGTGCCGGACGTCAAGGTCGACCTGTACGAGGAGCCGGCCCGGGCGCGGAAGAACACGAACAACCAGAACCGCGACCGCCGCGCCCTGGACATCTACCCGACCCGCGTGCGGTTCATGGAGCCCAGCGAGGGCTGGAAGTTCGTGGTCGAGCCGCACAAGGAGATCGTCGACGACACGCCGACGATCTGACCTGAGGGCAGCCCGGAGACCACGCCGGATGCCCGGGCCGACGCCCGGGCCCGCGTCCGGTGACGGATTCAAGAAGGCGTAACACCCGGCTGGTCAGTGGCTGTTGTCAGTAGTTCGGTCAGACGCTCGGCTGGATTTTTCCAGCCGAGTGTTCTGCGTTCTGGGTGGGCGTGGGCTGGATTCCACCTCGCGCTCCGAGCTTGGGAATCACCGTTGCCCGGTGGGATCGTCAGCTACCTGACCTGCTGAAACACTCTCAAGGTGGCTCATAGCGGCTCAAGTCGGTGATCCGGCCGTACTTGCCCCGACCGCTGTCCACCGCCCCCGAAGGGCACGGTCGGCTCAGCTTGAGCGGGCAGTTCTTCCCGACCAAGGAGTCGGGCGACATCCCTATTGCGTCGCGTCACAACTCTCGCAGCGGCTCACGGCCGCCCGCTCGATGTTGCCCTGGGTGGCGCGGAGCGGGCTGGAGGGCGCGAGACGGCGCCATGCTCCGGGCGAGGGGGCGAGCACCCAGCCGTAGCGGGGTGGCCGGATGTCGGCCGGGGTGATGTGCTGGCAGCCGGGAAGGTGGGCCTTGCCGCTGGCATGGATGATGATCGCAGCCATCGGCCAGTCGTCCCAGTCGCTCGTGGGTACGCTGCCGCGGGGCGCGTGCGGAGCACAGTCTGCGCAGTTGTGCATCTCATGACGTTCGCAGTACTGCATGGTCCTCACTCCGTCAGGTTTCGAGTCGTTGCTCGGTGCGCTCGAGCCAACTTCGGTACCAGGAGACGAAGTCATGCCCGGTCGGCTCGATGCCTCGGTCCATCGGCCTCAGATCCTCCCAGATGGCACCTCGGTGCGGACCCGTCATCACCAACAGCGATGCATAGCCGCATCCTTGCTCGCTGAGGAACACCGAGCCCGCCTCCTGCGCGTTGTACAACTCCTCGTAGCGCGCATCCCAGGCCGCGTACGCGCGGCGGAACTCCTCGTCGGTCGCAAAGGCCCCATTCTCGGGCTCCCGGGCCTCAAGTGCGGCGAGCTCACTTTGCAACGCCTCGGCCACGAAAGGCCGTCCGGCGAACTCGGCGGTGGTCGGCTGTGGGGAGAAGGCGAGCCCGATGCCGCGCCACTGCCACCCGCTGTCACCCAAGACCGGTGTCATCAGGCCGTAGTCGGGACCGGCTCCCCCTCCTCCGACATGAAGCAGGAAACTCCGATACTGCCCGGGCAGCCCCAAGCCCAGGTCCGCCTCCAGCGCCTGGAGTTGTTCCTCGCTCATGACCGGACTGAGGCGAAAGCCATGCCCCCGGGCCCCGAAGACTTCATCCGCTCCGGAGCGTTCGGAGAGTCGGAGCACCCGCTCCCGCACTCCCGTCCACGTGTCCTCACCCATGGGGGACACGCTAGTGCGACGCGCGCCGTACCGACCCGGCGCCTTCGGGCGGGGGGAATCTCTTCAGGCTCCGAGGCAGGGACAATGAGGCAAGGTCCCGGTCGCTGACCAGGGCCTTCGTCGTGGAGCGGGTGGCAAGAATCGAACTCGCGCTCCGAGCTTGGGAATCAGCGGTGCTTGGACTGGTGAATCCATCCTGACCTGCATGTTTGACCGGTCCAGTTGAGGTCGGCGAGGTTTTTGGGAGCCGTACTTGGCCGTTGCTGTCCGCTCCGAAGGGCACGGATGGGGGCACGACGGCCGAGGGGCGATCAGCCCTCTCGCGCACCGCAACCTGCAGCGCAGTCGGCATCGTCGGACCATCAATCCTCGTGCGGGGACTCAAGCTCGTGAAGTCGTTCCCCGATGTCGTCGGCCCAGGTCTGTGCCCACTGACGCAGCCCGGCGATCGCCTCCTCGTCGAGTCCGTAGGCGGCGAATTCCGTGTCGTCGATCCAGTCGGCTCCGCTCAGCCGAGCTTGGAGCTCGCTGAGGTCGAAGGAGCCCCGGGCGTGGCGCCGGCCGAGTTCTTCGAGTTCGACGGGGTTCCAACGGTCCGTGGCGGCCTGCACATCGATCAGGTCCCTGGCGAGTCCGCGGTCGGCCAGGGCACGGACCTTCGTGCCCACGACGTCTTCGAGGGACAGCACCAAGCCGTGCTCGGTGTGTACGGGTGGCCGCCAGAGTGCCTCTTTGAAGATGTCGACCTCGCACTCTTCATGGCTGGCGGGGTCGGTCACGATCAGGCGCGCGGACAGTGGTCTGCCTCCAGAGCTACTACGCCCCACCCGCGCTGTTCCAGTCCGGTACGCACGACGGTAGCGATGTCCTCCATGCGATCTGGGTTCTCGGTCGCGACATCGAGGTCCTGGCTGAGCCGGTCCACCAGGCCGTGCGCCTGGACCGCGTACCCGCCGGTGAGTGCGAGGGGGTACGCGCCGCCCACGGCGAGCACGTCTGCGAGCAAGCGGCGGTGCAGGTCGGTGAGGTTCACGCAGCGGCCCGCGCGCTGCCGCCCAGCTCGCCGAATGCGCTCTCCCAGACTTCACGCACATCTCGGCTGACCAATGTGCGCAGGGTGGGCCACAGGCCGACGAGAAGGTCCCGATCGAGGTACCGAACCAGGTCGTCGTGCTGCCCCTCGGCCAGGACGATGCGGTAGTAGCTCATCCGCAAGCGGGGCTGGTCGAGGTCGAAGGTGGTCAGCCCCGACCATGCAAGACGGAGCGGCAGATGTACGGAGCCGTGCCGGGGACCGGCGAGCTCGGAGAGCGCTGCGGGCAGGCGCCGGGCGAACTTGGCACGACGAAGATCGGAAAGGCCGGGCTGTGATGCCATACGTCGATTATCCAGAAAGAGTCAGCAGCGAGCCGCTTCGCCCGCAGGCAACGCTCCCGCGAGCACGAGGCGGGCCCGACCGACAGCTGCCCGCCGGCTGCGAAGCGGCCATGAAAGAAGCCCCCGGCCAGCGGCCGGGGGCTTCTTTCATGGAGCGGGTGATGAGAATCGAACTCGCGCTCCGAGCTTGGGAACCAATGCTTCCTAGGTTGCTGCAGGGGCTCTGACCTGCGATTTCGCATTGGTCAGATGGGCGGCTTCCGGTCTCTGGGAGCCGTATCTGACCGCTGTTGCCCGCTCTGCTGGGCACGGATGGGGCACGAGAGCCGGCAGTGCGACGCGTGCTCCGGGCGCACCGGCTGGTCAGAGGGGGACGATGCGGACCTGGCTGCCGCAGAGCTTGGTCATGTCATCGCTGTCGGACGTCAGCAGGGCAACGGGTTTCGGCTGGCGGAGCGCGACCTCGGCGACCGTGGCGTCAATGGCGTACTTGTGCCCGTGCAGTCCGGTGCCCTTGAGGAGCTCAGCCGCCGCTTTCGCCGTCTGCTCGGTGACCGGCTCCACCTTGATGCGGGACAGGGCCCAGTTCAGGCGAGGCATGTTGGTACGGGAGTGGGTTACTTCCACGATGGTGTTCGCCCCGATCACCAGGTCGGCTCCCATGTCGTGGAAGACCTGCAACATCGCGAGGAGCCTGCGGTCCTGCGTGATCCAGGCGGAGAGTCCTTCCGAGTCCAGGACGACGGTCTCGATGCGCTCGCTCACGCGGCATCCGCGTCCTTGGAGGAGCCGGCGGCACCGAAGATCTTCGAACGGGCGTCGGCGAGTTCCTCGTCGCTGAAGCCTCCGTGCTCTTCTTCATGCCGACGAAGGTCGTCGCCCAGAAGCTGGTGCCGGATCTGGCGGGCCACGGCTTCCGCCACGTAGCCGGAGATGTTGTCCGTGAGCTTGCGAAGCTCCGCCACCTGGTCGCTGGGAAGCGTGACGGTGATGCGGGTCGTTGAGGACATAAGTCAAGCATACTGAAGTATGCGGGATGTCGCTGTGCGGTATTCCGGCTGCTCGCGGGGCGAGCGTCGGTCTGGACCGGATGGTGCGAGCGGTCCGGGAAGGGCACGGGGGCAGCGGCAGAAAGGGTCAGGTGGTGCAGAGGTGGTGCGTGACGCTTAGGGGGGGGCTAGACAACGGAGAGAGCTCAGGTCGCTGGCCTGGGCTCCGTCAAGAGCGGGTGATGAGAATCGAACTCGCGCTCCGAGCTTGGGAATCACCCGGCACTCGGCCCTACATATGGCTTCTGACCTGCTCGGATGCCCGGCCCTGGGCCCCGTTCTCGCTGCCCCGTCCCGCCCCCTTGTTGCCCGCTGTTCACCGCCCCTACCGGCACGTTGTGGCACGGTCTCCAGGACGGTGTCGCGGGAGACGGCCGCTTGCAAGGGTGTCGCTCGGGGCGGTCGAGATACCTCTCCTCCATGGTTGCCCGCACAAGGCCCCATGGTTACAGTTATTTCAGATGGAGTCTCGCCGGGTCAGTGATTGGAGGCGGCCATGGCTCGTTCCAGTGTTCTCGCCCGTGCTGAGAAGGTCGAACCGGATCCCTCTCACCAGTGCGCGCTCGCCGCGACTGCCAGGATGGCGCCGGAGTCGGTCGAGGTTCTGGTGCGCACCCAGGATGGTGGCGAACTGGCATTGCCGAGGGAGCTGGTCCGTCTTCTCCTGGCCTCGGCCAGTGAGCTGTCCCGCGGGCACGCGGTGACGGTCCTGGCGTCCGAGGCGCAGCTGTCGCCTGCTGAGGCCGCTGAGCTTCTGGGCCTGTCCCGACCGTTCATCGCCCGCCTGCTCGACGCCGGCGACATCCCCTCGACGAATCTTCCCGGTAGCAGCCACCGTGTGGTTCGCCTTGCGGACGTGCTGGCATTCCAGCAGCGGCGTGAGCGCCGCAGGGAGGGGCGGCGCCAGATCGCCGAAGTCTTGGCGGACACCGGCCTGCCCGATTGATGTGGGCGTCACCGGCAGCAGTGAAGCAGGAAGAGGGGAGCGTGGCGGCGCGGGTCTTTGTGGGCACGAACGTCTTGTTTCCGTTTTCGGTGATGGACGTGATGCTGGCCCTCACCGAGGACTCGGTCCACGACATCGTGTGGTCCGAGCGGCTGCTCGCGGAGTGGGAGCGGGTCATCGTCCGGGAGGGAAGACGTTCGGCGGAGTCCGCTGCCGCAGTCGCCCAGGCCGTTCGACGCTTCTTCGCCGACTGCGAGATCCCGGCGGTGGCCTATGCGCACCTTGTCGATGAGATGCCGGGCGATGACCCCGACGATCGGCATCATGCGGCGGCAGCGGTGGCTGCAGGGGCGGACGCGCTGATCACGTGGAATCTCGCCGATTTCCCCGCCGGTGACTTGGCTGAGCGCGGAGTGCGGGTGATCGACCCGGATTCCTACTTGTGCGGGCTGTATGACGAGTTGCCGCATGAGGTGGTGGAGACAGTGGTCAGGCTTGCCCGAGAGAAGCGAAACCCGCCAGTGACGATTGCCGATGCCGTCGCCCGACTCGCGAAAGCCGGCTTGCCGCGCTTCGCGGACCTCCTGACACATCACCTCGGACATCGCGCGAGGTGATTGCGGGCGCGGATGGTGCGCAGGTGGTGCGTGATGGCTGGAAAGGTCTAGACAATGATGAAGGCCCTGGTCTCCGACCAGGGCCTTCATCGTGGAGCGGGTGACGAGAATCGAACTCGCGCTCTGAGCTTGGGAATCACCCGGCACTCGATGGCTCGCAGGGCTGCTGAACTGCGAGAACGTTCAATGAAGGTACTGTTCTGGCCGCCTCGGCGGATCCCTTGTTGCCCGCTGTTCACCGCCGCTACTGGCACGTTGTGGCACGCGGCGGTGCCAGGGGAGGAGGAGAAGCCCGTGCCAGTGCCGCCGTTTCCTGGTCGGCACCCCACGCGCCTACCTCCAAACCCCGCTGATGCCGTGAGCGACCCCTGGACCGGGTCGATCCGGGGGTCGCCGTAGGCCGCAGGGGCGGGGAGGTCAGGCCGGGTTGATGTTCCCCGCCTGTGGCCTTTCTGGCCCTGGGTGACGTCGAACGTCATGACCTGGGCCTTCTGGGCCTCACGGCAGTCCGAAGGGTTGATCGCCGAGTAGTGGGCGAAGACATCCGGGCCACTACGGTCCTGAGCGATGAAGCCGAAGTCCTTCCCCGCGGTGGACCGCTTCACAGTTCCCGTAGCCATGTCTCGTACCTTCCGGTCCGCCGGTGTCCGGCGGGCGCACCGCCTCAGTCCTCGGTCGGCGGCTTTGCCGCTTCGGCGGCGCGGCGGTACTCGGCGTTGATGCGTTGCGCCTCTTCGAGCTGGTCTTCCAGGACGACGATGCGACAGGCGGACTCGATGGACGTGCCCTGGTCGACCAGTTCGCGGGCGCGGGCGGCGATGCGCAGTTGATAGCGGGAGTAGCGGCGGTGTCCGCCCTCCGAGCGCAGGGGGGTGATCAGACGGGCTTCGCCGATGGCGCGGAGGAAGCCCTGGGTCGTGCCGAGCATCTCGGCGGCCCGGCCCATCGTGTAGGCGGGGTAGTCGTCGTCGTCAAGTCGGCCGTACGAGTCGTCTGCTGTCACTTGCACCTCTCTTGTGGAACGCATGGAGGGGCCCTGATGCCGTACGGCACCAGGGCCCCGAAGGAACTACTACACCACCTGCCGGTCCTGATACTGCTACTGCACCGGCATTCTGGGGCCGCGGACCCGACCTGGCTGCTGTCGGGATTGCGGGGATCGCGGTTGCTTGACCGGGGACCACCTCACTATCGATGTCCTGCGGTACCCGGGCTCATTGCTCCGGCCCGGGCGATCCTGATGGCGCTGGCTCCTCCGTTCTTCCCTCGGTGACTACCTACCATGGGGCACTGCGTACGGCTGCTGACGCGAACTGCTCAGCAGCCGGTGGCAGCGCCGCCCTCCGGCAGCCGGCTCCGTTGCCCTTCCTGCGTCTGCTCTGGCTTGGGACCCCACTGCCGAACTTCCCGGTGCGCACGTCCGCAGCCGACGCCTTCACCGAGGTACCGCTCAGTCACTTCACTGCGGGGTACTGCGAACTGCACTCGCGGGACCGCACCGTCCATGACAGTGGCCCCGCTCCGGCGGCCCCTCGCTGCGGGCCACCCGGTCCGGCTGTCAGTCCCGTCGCCGTCCTGCAACAACCCTGGCTTCGAAACTCCACTGCCGCACCGTCCTGCGAACTACATGCACTGCCGGCAGTTCTTCTCTGCCAGGCCCTGCTGTCTCTCTGGGTACGAGAGAAACCATAACCACGCCACCACTCAATGTCTACTCCGGCCAACAGAGATTTTTGCGTGTCTTGTGAGGAGATAATTGGCCCTGCCAGAGGCATCGGCCAGCCCGTGGTCAACCGGCTCGCCAGAGTGGCCGCGGTCACCTGCCGGGTCTCTTGGGGGAAGACAGCGACTGTCCGTCTTGCTCGGCAGCACGAACGGTCGGGGGACGGGACGACTCGTGAATAGGATCGGCTTTCATGTCGAAGCCTGACGAGCTGCTCGTTGACGTCGCCGCGCTGGTGGAGTCCGGGCACAGCAATCAGATGTCCCTGACCGTGGTTACCGGTGGTGCTGTCATCACCGGCCGGTTGGCGCCCGAAGCCGTGTGGCGGCAGCGGGTGGCGGAGGTCCTGACCGACTCGTCCCGCCTGAGCGAGTTCTCCGCCATGTTCACCGCGATGACGCGGGGGGAGGGGCCGCCCGCGTATCTGCACTTCCATATGGCGCGGATCCTCCAGGGCGCGGTGGGGATCCCGGAGACGGGTGGGATGTACCGCGTCTCGATCGCGGAGGTCAGTGCCTGGACCGTGGGCGACTTCAGCTACTCCGATCACTGACCTCGCGCCGCGCAGAGGAACTCACTGGTACGGGAGAGGGCCCGACCGGCGTGTGCCGGTCGGGCCCTCTTGGCCGTTCGGTTGTCAGCGTACGTTTCCCCTCAGCCGAACGATCAGGCGGTCGGAGGGCCCGCCGGGACGCCGAGCATCGCGGAGGCGCGCTGGTGCGGGCTGAGGGCGCGGGTGGGCGCGGTGGCCTGGGGGAGGCCGTGGCAGGTGAAGCCGAGCTTGGTCATGGCCCGGACGACTTCGTCGGCACTGAAGTCGCGGCGATCCTGGCGGGTGATGGCCTGGCCCACCTGCTTGACCGGGTAGGTGCGGCGGTCGATGATCACGGACTCGCCGACGACCTCCTCGGGCTTGATGTCCTTCATGGAGTCCAGGACGCCGTTCCTGGTGAGTTCGAACGGGAAGCGGGCGATGACACAGCGCACGATGCCTCACAGGGATCACGGAGAAGGGAAGGAAGTTGTTCCGCCGGGTGAGTCGGTTCAGAGGGCCAGGGCGGGGACGCCCGACGCGCCGACCTGCTCGTCCACGGCGGACGGGGTAGCGGGCCGACGGTGGTGCGTGGCGTGCTCGGCCACCATGGTGGCGGGCGAGGTGTGCGGCCCGCGGTCGCCGAGGATGTCGCGCAGCTGGAGCCGGTCCGTGTAGGCGGGGCTGTCGCGGACGGTGGTGAGCTGGGCCTGGGTGACCAGTCCGGTGCACAGTCCGTCGTTGTCGCAGACCCTCAGGTGTCCGGTCCTGTCGCTGGCCATGACGGACAGGGCCACCTCGACGGTCATGTCGTCGCAGACCTGCGGCCCGGCCGTGTTCATGGTGTCGAACGCCGCCTTGGACACGGAGGCGGCGTTCGACGAGGGGGCTGCAGCTGGATCAGTGTCACAACGTACCTCCTGCAGAGATGGGTCAGCTTCCGGATCACGCGGTGTTCAGGCCGCCGCGTCGAAGGCAGACTTCCGCCCGGTCGCACGCCGGGCAGCCGCAGCGGGGCTGCGTCGACCGCGGGAGGCCGTGCCGCGCTTGCGTTGCTCGGGTGTCGGCGCGGTGATCGTCACGGGGATGCCGGAGGGGGTCCGGGCGCCGGTGATCCGGCGGAGTGCCTCCTCGCCGGAGCGGACCTGGGTGGCCCGGGGCACGATGCCGGCGGCCGCCATGAGGCGCGTCATATCGCGGCGCTGGTTGTTGGTGACCAGGGTGACGACACTGCCGGACTCGCCGGCCCGCGCGGTACGGCCGCCGCGGTGGAGGTAGTCCTTGTGGTCGGTCGGCGGGTCCACGTTCACGACGAGGTCGAGATGGTCGACGTGGATGCCGCGTGCCGCGACGTTCGTCGCGACCAGGACGGTCACGTGCCCTGCCTTGAACTGGGCGAGAGTGCGGGTGCGCTGCGGCTGTGACTTACCTCCGTGCAGGGCGGCTGCCCGGACACCGCTGGCGAGGAGGTCCTGGGTGAGGCGGTCAACGGCGTGCTTGGTGTCCAGGAACATGATCACCCGGCCGTCGCGCGCCGCGATCTCCGTCGTCAACCTGTGCTTGTCGGCACCGTGCACGTGCAGGATGTGATGTTCCATCGTGGTGACCGCACCCTGGGAGGGATCCACGGAGTGGACGACGGGGTCGGCGAGGTAGCGACGGACCAGAAGGTCGACGTTACGGTCCAGGGTCGCGGAGAACAGCATGCGCTGGCCCTCGGGGCGGACCTGGTTCAGGAGCGCGGTGACCTGCGGCATGAAGCCCATGTCGGCCATCTGGTCGGCCTCGTCCAGGACGGTGATCGCGACCTGGTTCAGTCGGCAGTCGCCACGGTCGATGAGGTCCTTGAGGCGACCGGGGGTGGCCACGACGACTTCGGCGCCGCCCCGCAGCGCAGTCGCCTGCCGGCTGATCGACATCCCGCCGACGACGGTGGCCAGGCGCAGCTTCACAGCGCGGGCGTAAGGGGTGAGGGCATCGGTGACCTGCTGAGCGAGCTCCCGGGTGGGAACCAGAACCAGGGCCAGCGGCTGACGGGGCTCGGCGCGCTGCCCGGCGGTGCGGGCCAGCAGGGCCAGGCCGAAGGCGAGGGTCTTGCCGGAGCCGGTCCGGCCGCGGCCCAGGACGTCGCGACCCGCCAGAGAGTTCGGCAGCGTCGCGCCCTGGATCGGAAACGGCATGGTCACGCCCTGCGCGGTGAGGGTGGACAGCAGGCTCCTCGGCATGTCGAGGTCGCTGAACACGTCGACTGCGGGCAGCGCCGGAGTGGTCGTCTCCGGCAGGGCGAACTCTCCCTGCAGCGCGGCGGGCCGCCGGCCACCCGAACGGTTCGGACCTGCCGAACGGTTCGGGGTGGCCGAATCGAAGCGACTGCCCCGAATCGAACCAGCAGTGGAGTCGTACCCGAGGCCGCCGTTGCGGCGGGCACGGGAGAAACGGCTTTTCGTGCGGGTGGGGTTCATGCAGAACCTTCCTTGATGCGGCACGTATCAAGGAATTCCGCAGCGTAAGAGCAGTGCAGGGGAATCACAGGCACGGACCGAATGGAATGCGAACGTGGTCCACGGGAAATCCGTGTCGACGTAAGCAAAAAAGGAGGATGGCGTGCGAAAACGAATCCGGCGCATCGCCGGGCGCGTCTCCGAGGGGGGTGCGTTCCTCAATAGTGTGCTGCGGAAACGCGTGCAGCTGGGGCCCGCACCCCGAGGGATGCGGGCCCCAGCTACGAAATGTGCGTCAGCGTCAGGCGGAAACGATGTTCTCGGCCGTCGGGCCCTTCTGGCCCTGCGCGATGTCGAAGCTGACCTTCTGGCCTTCCTGCAGCTCGCGGAAGCCCTGGGCGGCGATGTTCGAGAAGTGGGCAAACACGTCAGGACCGCCACCGTCCTGCTCGATGAAGCCGAAACCCTTTTCCGCGTTGAACCACTTCACAGTGCCAGTAGCCATGTCATATCTCCTCTGGGCAGTACATCGGGATCCGCACTGTGCGGAAACCGTGTCGCCGCGATGATGCCCCGCCCGGAAAGTGACCGGAAATGCAAAGCGCTGCCCTGTGGCCTGAAGGCCGACCGGAGGCGCTTGAGTTTTTGGGTACCAAAACTGCAACCGAGTCCGACAGTAGCACGCCGCAGCGGATTGTGCGTGTCACATTTATTTCCCGTGTGCGCTGCGGCAGGAACTCTCCCGGTAAGGGCCGTTAAAGTCTGAGGCCGCCGACACAGGTATTCATTTGCCTCGGGCACGTCGCTGCCGGGCAGGAGAATGCTGCGTGCCATGTCGAACATGCCGCGCATGGACTTCACCGAGAGCTGTCGCTTCTCCGGGAGACTGATCGCGGCCTGCTTGCACGGCCGGCTACCGAGTCGCGGCCGTGCAAGCAGGCCCCATATCCCTGGCAGGCGAGCACGACGGAATCGGATTGCTGGGGACCAGAGTTCGAGGTTGGGCGGCACCATCGAGAGCAACAGGGGCCCAGATGCCCAGGTGCCGAGCGTTCCGTGCTGCGCAGCTTGTCGTAGGTCTCGACCTCCAGGTCGAAGCTGTACCAGCCCCGGATGACCCGCGGCCTCCGGGCGCACTTGAACTGAACTCCTGACCGGCATGTAACTCCTGACCGGCATGTAGGGGTACGCACCGGGCGCTCGGCTGAGACGCGGATGGCTGGCCGAAAAGCTGAGCAGGACCGGCCGCGCCCGGTACGGCGGCAGGGCCCCGGTACGGCAGCAGGGCCAGGACCGCGCGTCGTGGTTCTGGCCCTGCCCCCTGCGTGCCGACCTGCGGCGGCGGTGCGTCAGCTCTGTGCGATGCCGTCGCCCGTCTGTCCGGCGCCCTCGGCCGCGTCGGCCTTCTCGCGCATCTTGCGCACCAGCTCCGCCTTCCGGTCGGCGGCACCCTGGCGGTCGAGGTTGCGATGCGGACCGTTGTTCTGCCGTTCGGCGCGGGACAGCCTCTTGCGCTGGCCGCCGCCCATGCCCACGGGGTTGTTGATGTTCTTGCTCACGGTCATGGGTTCTCCCGGAATGATGTGAAGTGATCTAGGGATTCAACGGTGAGGGACGGGCACGGCGACGCCGAGAAACGTCGGCAGGCGCCCGGTCCAGGCAACAAACAAGGCCCTGGTCGCTGACCAGGGCCTTTAAGTGGGCGGTTCGTGAGTTGATGTCCGTTTCGAAGTGAGGCTTGGGGTAGGGGTGCTGGCCGCGGGGCCGGCTACTGCTGCCGGGCAAACCAGCCGGTGTCGGCTTCGGTGAGGATGCCGAGTTTGACTAGGCGCTTCAGCTTGGCCCGGGTGCCTTCGACGTTCTTCGGCAGCAGTTCATGGCCAAGGGCCTGGCAGACATCCTTGGCCCGCAGGGGGCCGGTCGCCTCGTTGAAGGCGGCGAGGATGCGCGGGTAGTCCGGGTGCTCTGGCAGTTCAGGCGGGGATGCAGGGAGCCGGTCGGCAAGGCCGGTGACGGTCTTGCGGGTGATCACGAGGTGCTCGAGGTGTGTCTCGGCTTCCCGTAGCCGGGTCTGCAGGTCGTCGATCTGCGTGCGCAGGTCGTCGGCCAGGGCCCGGGCGGCGTCTTCCTGCAGGTCCAGTGCCTCAAGGAGGGGGCGAATGTTCACGCGCTCACTGCCTCTTCGCGCCAGGTGGAGGTGCTCGTGCCGGTGAGACGGCGGATCATGACATGGGACATCGCCCAGTAGATGCGGGAGGCGGACGAGGCGGTGCGGTGCTCGTAGTCACGGACCAGTCGCCGGTGGAGTATCAGGATTCCGTAGGTCTGCTCGACCCTCCACCGCTTCGGCTGCGGCAGGAATCCCCGGTATCCGGGCTCGCGTTCGACGATCTCGACGTCGATGCCCAGGGCGGCGCCGTGTTCGACGACCTGGTTCTTGAAGCCCTGGTCGACCAGGGCTTTGCGGACGGTGTCGCCGGTGTGCTCGGCGACCTGGTCCAGTAGGACGATGCCCGCGGTGTTGTCGTGGGTGTTCGCGGCGAGGACGACGACCGCGATGACCAGGCCGAGGACGTCCACGGCCACGCCGCGCTTGCGGCCCGGCACCCGCTTGGCCGGATCGTAGCCGGTCGTGGCGGCGGGGACCCCGACGGCCGCGTGGACACTCTGGGTGTCCAGTACCACCAGGGTCGGGTCCTCTAATCGTCGGGCGCGTTCACGGACCTGACAGCGCAGGAGTTCATGGATGACCTGGTCGGTTCCGTCGTCCCGCCAGGCGGCGAAGTAGTAGTACGTCGCGCTCTTCTGCGGCAGGTCGTGCGGGAGGTAGGCCCATTGGCAGCCGGTCCGCCCCTGGTAGAGGATCGCGTTCACGATCTCCCGCATGTCGTAAGCGCCCTGATGACCGCTGACCGAGCGGTGCCGGTCCTTCCATGCGGTGATCACCGGCTCGATCAACGACCACTGCTCGTCCGATAAGTCGCTGGGGTACGGCTTGCGTTCACTCATCCCGCCAACCCCAGCAGACCCCGCACCACGGACCCACGGGTTCCGCCCCCACCCCACTCCATCTGGCGACCACAGAACGACTCAAAGACTCACGAACCGCCCACTAACAAAGAGCGGGTGACGAGAATCGAACTCGCGCTCTGAGCTTGGGAATCACCGACGTCTTGGCCGCCCATATGGCCTCTGACCTGCGGACAATTCTCTTCGCAGGGTGTTCCGACGGGTTCCGCCCGCACCCGTGGTGACCGCTGTTCACCGCCTTGAAGGGCACGGATGGGGCACGTGACAGGTCTCCTGTCGAAGTCCACGGTCATCGAAGTCTCCAGTCGGCAGGATGCCCGGGGAGACGCTTCCCCTCACAGCCGGTCCCACTCGGCGCGGTCCCGGCGATCCCGGAGGACAGCGGTCGCGTCGTAGGCGTCCGTCTGCCTCGTTCGGGTGGAATCTTTCCCCCTTGCCGGGGATCGGTGCTGGTCACATGGGGTGAAAGGGGCGCGTGGCTCGTTCCCCGGCCCCGGGCGGGAGGCGTTGATGGGGACGTGAGTACTTCAAGCGCCGGACCGATACTGTCCGCCGCTCCCGCCACCCCTGCTCCTCCTGTCGTGCACGACTCGGGCGCGGACACCGCGCCCGGCGTCATAGTCGTCGACTCCTGCACCACCCTCGGCACCACCCTGGTCCTCCGCCTCGCCGGAGAGATCGACCACTTCAGCGCCGCCCCGCTGCGGGCACTGCTGGCCTCGGCGGCCGAAGACGGCTGCACCGGCCTTGTCCTGGACACCTCCCGGGTCACCTTCTGCGACTCCGGCTTCCTGGCCGTCCTCGACTGGTGGCCCCGGCAGGGGCGCCGCCTCAGACTCGCGAACCGCTCCCGGGCCGTTCAGCACCTTCTGAACGCCGCTGCACCAGCACGACGGCAGCGGGCCCATGCCGGCTCCCTGACGGCGGTGGGCCGGTCATGACGTTCGTACTCCTGGCCTGCGTCCCGATGCTCGCAGCGGTTCTCCTTGCGCACGGGGAACCGCGCGAACCAAGGCGCCGCCGTCACGCCCCACCTCCGCGGCCCGCACCTCGCAGGACTCTGATCCACTGCCGCCTGGCGCCGCCGCTCCTCTGCGCCATGCGATAGACGACGGAAGGGGTTGGGGCCCGCGACAGCGCGCGGGCCCCAACGGCGGATCTCCGGGCTGGTGCTGACTGGCGTCGCGAGGGACGACGGGCGCCGACGTACCGGCCGGTGCCACGTCCGAGACGCCGGGTGCGCGGGCCTGGCGGCGGTCGTCACAACGGCCCCGGCGCATTCACTCCGTCGGGGCCGCCCTTCCGGATCGTCACACGTGAGCGTGCTCGATCCGTGTTCAATCGTACGACTTCTCGGCCGGGCGGGCCGGGTCGGGCAAGAGCGGGCCGTCGGAGTGGTCCGGCTCAGCCGCGCTCTTGTTCTTCGGCCTCCATACGGCGGATTCCCTGGTGGGTGAGGGAGACCATCGCGGGTGTGTTGCCCGGTTCCCAGTCGACGGTGATCAGGCCCTCGCCGGCGAGGTAGGCGCAGGCGGCGGCCAGGTCTTCCTCCGGGATACGCAGGTCGTTGCGCAGCTTCCGTCCCGTGATGCCGAGGAGCCGGTTGCCTTCGGTGGCTTCGTAGAGGGCGGTCAGGACCCGCTCGCGGTAGAGCTGTCGCTCGTGGAGTGTGGCCATGACCAGGGCCTTTCGTCGTGTGAAGTCCGATTCCGCTCAGACTTCGTCGACGTGGGTGCCGGTGCGAGGGGACGACCTGCTGGTGGTGAGCCAGGAGCGGGCGGGCTCTGCGGCGGTTTCGGTGTCGACGGTGAGGTGGAGCCGGGTGCCGCCGTCGAGGGCGGGGTAGCTGCGCTGTTCCGTCCCGGCGAACGAGCGGCGGATCACCTCGGCGACCGCGCGGGCGGCTTCGGGGGTGGCGGCGACGATGCGGATCTCGGCCTGTCCGGCCGAGGGCAGGGCCGCGGTGTCGGTGCGGTACAAGGGGCGTGGTCCCTTCACGGGCGAGCGAGAGACCGGCGGGTGGGTTGTCCCGGGTGTCGGGTGCCCCACCCGCGGCCTTCGGTCGGAGGAGTGGTCTCTGGAGCGGTCAGGGCCAGGTGCCCATGGCCCTGCGGCGGGCGGCTTGCTCTGTCGGCGTGCGGGGGCTGTGACCGGGCGGTCGGCAGATGGCCGGGAAGGGGTCGCTGTAGTGGCGGGCGGCGATGCGTGCGTCGTGCTGGGCGTTGAGCCGGTGGACGAGGCGCGTGCCGAGCGTGATCAGCACAGCGGCGGCCGCGAGCGCGATCAGGGTCTCCATGTCGTCACCACCGCGTGTTCTTCGGCAGCGGAATCATCCGCGCGCCGACGACCGGGTGCCGGAGGGGCGGCAGGGCGGCCCCTCCGTCCGTCTCCCAGGCGTCCTCGCCGCTGCGGGCGTCGCGCATGCGGCGGCCGGTCGCGGCTTCGCCGGACATCAGGACACCAGCGGTGAGAACGCTGCCGGGGACCGCGGCGGCCGCCATGAGCCGGGTGGCTGCGGCGGGTTCGGTCTCGGGCGGTATCACCAGCAGGTCGACGCGGCCGACGGTGTAGGAGAGCAGGATCATCTTGTCGGGATCCTGCTCGGTGAACCAGCCGACGTGCACGGTGTGCCCGGTGGCAGGAACCTTGTGCGGGACGACGGGCCAGCGGGTGGGGTTCACCGTGACCCGTGTGATGCGTCCGAAGTGCTCTTCCAGCGCGTCGACCAGGGGCGGAAGCTCAGCGGCGAGGTCACGCGAGCGAGGCCACCAGGCGCCGTCCAGGAGACCGGCGAGTGTGGTCTTCGGCGTCAGCGAAAGGCGCGGCGAATGCGAGGGTGCGAGGGTGGTGGTCATGATCGCGGACCCGTCTCCGGGCCGCCCTGCAGGGCGGCCCAGTGTCTTGATCGCCGGAAACGACGTCCGCTTGGGAGCGGGTGTTCGAGTTACTCCCGGTACCTTCAGCCTACTCCGCGCCGGGGCGGACGAGTGGTGTCCGTCCAGCCGATTTCCCGGGCCGGAAGCATCCGCCCGGTCGACGCCGGTGACCTCACCTCGCGTCACGTCCCTTCGTCACCCGCGCCACTCGACCAGGAGGAGCGTGGCGTCGTCCGAAGTGGCCTCGCCGCGTGCCCGCTTGAGGGTGTGGGACAGGTCCCGTGCCACCGCGTGTACCTCCCGGTCCGCCCTGTCCAGCTGATTCACCCAGTTGATCAGCTGGTCCTCGCCGAACTCCTCCTGCCCGCTCTCGTGTTCCTCGATCAGACCGTCGGTGAAGCAGAGGATCCGGTCCCCGGGTTCGAGCGCCACTTCGCTGACCTGAGGCTGGTCTCCGCCGAAGCCGACGGGGAGGGTGGTGGGGCTGTCGAGGCGGCGTACGACGCGGTGCTCGCGGATCAGCAGGGGGGCGGGGTGCCCGGCGTTCACCCACTGGAGGCGGCCGGTGTCGGTGTCGAGCCGCAGCATCTGCGCGGTGACGAAGTGGTCGGGGGCGAACTGCTCGGCGACGGCCCGGTCCATGAAGAGGTAGATCTCGGAGAGTTCGACGCTGGTGCGGCGGGCGTGCCGGTACGAGCCGATGGCGACGGTCGCCATGGTCGCCGCGTCGAGGCCGTGGCCCATGGCGTCGATCATGGCGAGGTGGAGGACGTCGCCGTTCAGGGCGTAGTCGAAGCTGTCGCCGGCCACGTCGTAGGCGGGTTCCAGGACTCCGGCGACCGCGACGCGGGGCATCGTCATGGCGAGCGGGGGCAGGAGGGACCACTGGATCTCGGCGGCGACGCTCATCGGTTCGCCGCGGCGGGTGCGGAAGAAGAGGTCGGTGTAGCCGTTCTTGGTCTGCAGCGTGGCGGCGGCCAGGGCGGCGAGCCTGCGCAGGATGCGGCGGGCGTCGTCGTCGACCGCGTCCAGGGTGACGGCCAGGACGCCGGCCTGGTCGCCGCCGTCCAGCAGCGGGACGTGGACCCGCACTCCGTCGGCCAGCGACACCTCGACCGGGCGCGAGGTGAGGAAGCACCGGCCGGCCGCCGAACCGTCGATCGGCACGGGATCGCCGCCCTCCAGCCCGCCCCCGGCCAGGGGGACCAGATTCCGCTGCCCGTAGTCCTGGAGCAGGATCCGCACCTCGCGGCCCCCCATCCGGGCCACCGCGTCGGCGAGGGCGGATCCCACCCGGTCGGGCGGCAGCCCGTGGGCGTGGTCCAGGAGCCCGCCCACCAGCATCTCCCCGAAGCTCTCCGAGCGGTCGGGGTCCCGGTTGTCCTCGTGGCGTCCGACGGTCATCCGGGGCCTCCAGGCGGGCAGCGGGGCGACGCCCTGGTCCGGTGCCGGGGGCGGATCCGTCGGCATCGCGGTGCGGCTTCCAGGATGCTCCGCGGCGACCGGGGCCGCCACGCGCCCCGACGGCGCCGGCCGCCCGGTCAGGGTTCCTGGGAGTGGGGCCCGGTGCCGCTCGGGGGCCTGCTGGTGGCCAGCCAGGACCGGGCCGGTTCGGCGGTGTGGGCGGTGTCGACGGTGAGGTGGAGGCGGGTCCCTCCGCCGGGGGCGGGGTAGCTGCGCTGCTCGTCACCGGCGAAGCAGTGACGGAGGACGTCGGCCACCATCCGGGCGGCGTCCGGTGTGGCGGCGACGATGCGGACTTCGGCGTACCCCGGCGGCGGCAGGGCTTCTGCCTCTGACTCATTGCGGTCCAAGGCGGCACCGTCCTTTCCACCGGAGGTCCGCCCGCAAACGACCGGAGCGGGGCGGGCATGCCTCCGTACGTCCACGGTACGTCCGAAGCCACCGGCGCCGTTCGGTTCACCGGCGGGGAGCGGCGCGTTCGCGCTGCCTCCCGGAGTACGGTGAAAGAACGGGGCCGCGCCCCGCCCGCTGGCCCGGCGTCCGCCGTGGCACCGGTCCGGGCGGCAGCGGCATCACCCGTGGACGGGCGGACCGATCATGACCGACGCAGGCATTCCCCCCACGCCTCCGCGCCTCCTGCCGGACGAGGTCCACCGGGCCGTCGGACCGGGCACCGCGCTGCTCCGGCTGGAGACGACAGGATCCCGGCAGAGCCTCCTCGACGGCGCGTGGTGGCCGCGCTCGCGTGACGTCAAGCGGGAGATCCCGCCGCTGGTCACCGCCCTGACCGAGCACCTCGGGCCCATCACCAGGGTCGGCCTGGACGCCTCCGCCTGGAACGGCATCCCGACCCGCCTGGTCGTCGACGAGCGGGTCGTACACCTCGACTCGTTCCCCGTCGGTGATGACACCATCCTGATCACCCGAGGCGACAACGACCATTTTTCCCTCATGGTCGTTCCGCCGGACACGACGCCCGAGGCCGCCCGCACGGCCATGGCCCGTGCCGTCCATTCCGGCAACGTCACCCAGGCCGCCGAGATCCTCCTCGCCGCGCTCTCCCACCCCGCGGCCCCACCGGACGGGGACGCCAACCGCCGGAGCGGGTGAGGCGGACCATGGCGCGGTAGAGGGCGGTGGGTGCGGGGGCGTCGGGGCGGATGGCGCTTGCCCGGGATCGGGCGGCGGTACTGAGCCTTTTCCGACCTGATGGTGCCGGCCGCGTGCTGGACGGATCTGCGGAACGACGAAGCTCGTGGTGGACGGGTTCTCGACCGAGATCGCTCGCAGCCACCAGGAGCTTCGCGTGCTTGTCCACCCTTCCCCGAGCTCTCGGCTTCGCTCGAGCGGGGGAGGTCCCATTCGATCGGCCTGTCCAGTCGCACCCTGCGGTGCCCGACCGGACGACTTGCTGTCCGGCGAGGGGAGATCGGGCCCCGGTGGCGGCGCTTCACCGCCGACCGTCAGGCTCTCCTCGCCCCGGCCCATCTGCGACGCGGTGACACCTGCGCCCGGCTCGCCGCCGGGTTCGGTATCGGCATCGCGACCGCGTACCGCTGCATACGCGAGGCCGTCGAAGCACTCACCGAGGCCGGCCTCACGTGCTGGGCCGACAAGGCGTACCAGGGTGCCGGCGGGCTGGACCGGATGGTGCAGACCGCCCGGGAAAGAGCACGCGAGCAGCAACAGAAAGGGGCAGGTGGTGCAGAGGTGGTGCGTGATGTTTAGAGAGGCCTAGCCAACAGAGAGAGCCCAGGCCGATGACCTGGGCTCTCTCTCAAGAGCGGGTGACGGGAATCGAACTCGCGCTCTGAGCTTGGGAATCACCGACGCCGACGCCGATCATAAGGTGTCTGACCTGTGAAACCGCCCCTTCTCGCGGCTCTCTTCGGTGATCCGGAGATACCCGTGTTGGCCGCTGTTCACCGTTCCGAAGGGCATGGATGGGGCACGGCGCCAAGGGGCCTCGGCCGCAGAGCCGAGGTGCCTTCATGGACGCGCCCGGCCGCGGTGTCGATTCCCGGGCGGCGGCGGTGGAGCCCGTGAACGAACTGTCGGCGGGTCAGGCGGACCATGGCGCGGTAGGGGGTGGCGTCCGGGGCTCCCGTCACGGTCAGGTTCCTAGTATGTGCGCATGGCCGCCCGTGATACCCAGCAGTCCGATTCGGGAGGGGAAGCAGTGTCCCGAGACGACGCCGAAGCCCGCAGTGTCTTTTCCCCACCGACGGTCAAGGGACGCGACTCGACCGGCCTTTCCTCGGGGTCGCAACGAGACGGGGCCGCCGAGGACTCCCGCCCGGTGGCCGACCTGGTCGAGCGGGCGGTCGATCCGGTGGACCCGATCAAGCCGAGGCTGCGCGGCTGGCTTCACGCCGGCATAGTCCCCGCATCGCTGGCAGCGGGCATCGTCCTCATCTGCCTGGCAGGGACGCCACAGGCCGTGCTGGCCTGCACCGTGTACTCCGTCACGGCCTGGCTGCTGTTCGGGACGAGCGCCGTCTACCACCTCGGTACCTGGGGACCGCTTGGTGAGGCCGTTCTGCGCCGCCTCGATCACGCCAACATCTTCCTGATCATCGCCGGCACGTGCACCCCGCTCGCCGTGCTCCTGCTCTCCCCGGACCAGTGGTCCGTCCTGCTGTGGATCGTGTGGACGGGCGCGCTGGTCGGCATCGTGTTCCGTGCCCTGTGGGTCGGAGCTCCCCGCTGGCTGTACACGCCCTGCTACCTGGCTCTGGGCTGGGCGCCCGTGCGCTACCTGCCCGACTTCCTGCACAGCGGCGGGGTGGCCGTGGCCTGTCTGATCGTGACCGGCGGGCTTCTCTACAGCGCGGGTGCGGTCGTCTACGCCCTCCAGCGTCCCAACCCCTCACCCCGCTGGTTCGGCTTCCACGAGGTTTTCCACGCGCTGACAGTGGCAGCCTTCGCCGCCCATTACAACGCCATCCTTCTTGCCGCTCACTGAGCGGTCGAGGTGCGGGCCGCCTCACCCACTCGCCGGCCGTCCGGAGGGCCGCGCGAGGTCGGCCCCCACCGTCAGAACGCGGTGGGCCTGCCTCGGCGCGAGCGCAGTATCGAGCGCACCAGCAGGTACAGCACGGCGACGACGAGAAGCAGTACCCCGGTGGAGAGCAGGTACAGCATTCCGTCCACGACAGCGCCGATGACGATCAGTGCGATGGCGCTGCTGAGCAGAATCAGGAAGAGGACCATCGCGCTACGCCTCCCTGCGGCAGGACGGCCTGGTGAAGACTCGACCACGGGTGCTGCGTCGGCTCGGGGCCGAGCCGCCTACCAGTAATGACGGCGTCCGCCGACCCCGTGACCGACCGCCCCGAGAATCCACAGGATGACCCCGATCACGACCAGGACGATCCCGATCGTCCACAAGATGGAAATGCCGGCCACGAACCCGATGACGAGCAGGATGACCCCGAGAATGATCATGGCGACCTCCGGCCTTGCAAGTACCGCAACTCCAGAGTAGGCGCAACCCGCCGAGGTGGCCTGTCAGGCTGTCACGCTCCTGTCCTTCCAGCGGGCATGGACAGAAGCCGTTTGATCGGCAAGCCGATCAGGTGCGATGTGACGGCCGTGGCGACTGGGAGCCGGCGGGTGGGATTCCGTCCCTGGATACGGCGCAGAATTCTCAGTCGACCCGATGGGCGCGGTGACGGACTTCCCGGAGGCTTACCTCCGACGGGAGACGGTCCAGGCCTGCCGAGTCCCCTGCGTGTGCGAGCGTGCCCCGGTCGAGTCGGTCCAGGATCCGCTCCGGTGCCGCGTGGGGCTCCAGCCACAGCCGCACTCGTGCGACCGGGGCGGTACGCCGGCCCCCCAGGCGCACCCGTGCCCGTGCGACTCCGTCCAAGGTTTGTGCCTCTTTCTCGATCACGTCCTCCAGGGCGCGGCCGTCGAGTCGGGCTGCCGTACCGTCCTGGCTGTCGACGAGGACCTGGTGCAGCCGGTCTTTGCGCAGCAGTGTCCAGAGCCACCACAGCAGCAGCACCAGCAACGCGGCGAGCGCCGTGATGACGGTCGGCCACCACCAGCCCTCCGCCCGCCACCGTAGGCGTCCCTCGTTGCCCAGGACGACATCGGCCGGGCCGCGAAAGGGCCACCAGCCCGGCACGTCGAAACCCCATAGGCGCTGCAGATCCAGACTGCCCAGTAGCACGCCGCCGCCCAGAGCGAACAACCCGAGGCCGAGCAGCCCCAGCAGCACCCGGTTCACTGTCTTGATCATCGGGATCAGCGTCAGCCTTTCTTCGGGCGTCGGACGTGGACGGTCAGCGAGGGTCGTCGAGCGAGACCCAGGGCCGCCACGGCTTCGCCCAGCGCGGCATCGAGGTCGGCACGGACCTCGTCGAGATCGCGGAAGTGCACCTGCGCCCGGGCTTTGATCTTCCGGCGACCGACATCGACACGAGCCGACTCCACGCCGGACACCCGTACGGCCCGGTCACGCAGGATCAGGGCCACCGCCCGGCGGTCGAGACCGGCGTGGACCTCGCCTGTCCCTCGGGTGCCGGTGGGCTGCCGCATGGGAAGCAGACTGCGCCGTCCCGGTGTCACCGCCAGCAGGACGAGGCACAGGCCGAGGGCCATCGCCACCGCGGCCCCGACGATCATCCAGACGTCGTCCAGCGGCCGCGTGGCCAGCTCATCCGCGAGCCGGCGTCGCCAGCCCATCCCGGGCCGGCCTGCCCGCACGGAGATCACGTCGTACAGGAGCAGCCCGACGGCTGCGAGGGACAGCAGAGCCACGATGACCGCAGGAACCCGCCGCGCGGACCAGAAACGACGCGGCGATGAGCGGGCTGCCGATATCGCGCCGGTGTCCGGGTGCCCTGCGGAGGAACCCGTCTTCGCGGGCTCCGAGGGAAGGTCGCCGTCGCCGGGCCGCCGCCCCGTGTGCGCGCTCATCTCACCCTCTCCCGTTCTGTCCGCCGCGAGTGAGCCGAGTGCAGCCTCGCGACGGCCACCACGAGGTCGGACACCTCCACCCCGGCCCATGCCGCGACTCGGTCGGTGACCTCTCGGCGCACCGCCGCGCACTGCGCCCCGATGTCCGACGGATAGCCCAGTTCCACGGCGATGCGCATCCGCGCCTGCCCGAGCGCCGGTCGGCTCCCGGCAGGACCGCCTGCCCTCTCCGGTGCCCCCCGCACCACCGCCGTCACGTGCGGTGTGCGGTGGCCAGGAGGCACGTGACCGGTCGGCTCGGAGAAACGACTCAGCGCCTCACGCGCCACCTGGGCAGCGATCTTCGCAACGACCCGGTCGGCGACTGAGGCCGCACCCCGCTCCCGGCGGGGCACAGCCGGGCGCCTTTCGGCTTCCCTGGTCACTGCCGCCAGTCTCTCCGTGCCCGGCGCTGGTCGTCACGAGTACGTTGCTGATCGTCCCGGCGGCGTACGAAGTCACCGGGTTCGAGATCGCCTTCCGCCAAACGCCCGACCACGAGTCCGACAACACCCAGCACCAGCACCAGCAGGAAGGCCCAGAAGCCACCGAAGTACGCGGCGAAACCCAGCGCCATTCCGGCGGCCAAACCCACCACGGATCTGCTCATCACACGCTCCTTCACCCGGTGGCCGACTCCGTCCGGCTACTGGAGCCGCTGCCGCTCCTCCCCCTCGTCCTCCTCGTCGGGCAGCTTCACATCACCGACCATGATGTTGACTTCCACGACTTCCCGACCCGCCATCCGCTCCACCGCGGAGATCACGTTCTCCCGCACCGCCGCGGCCACGTCCGTGATCGAGACGCCGTAGTCGACGACGAGTTCCAGGTCGATGGCCGTCTGCACCTCTCCGACCTCGACGCTGACCCCGCGGGTGACGGACTTGCCACTACCGGCGCCAGGCATCCGCTCCCGCATGGATCCCATCGAGCGCGCGAACCCGCTGCCCAGGGCATGGACGCCGCGCACGTCCCGTGCCGCCATCCCGGCGATCTTCTCCACCACCACATCGGCAATGGATGTCCGGCCACGAGAACCGGGCTCGCCGCCGTACTTTGCGCCGGTGTGCTCAGTCATCAGGCACTCCTCCCTCGAGAAGTCAGCCGTGCATCCCTTATTCGAATTATATTCGCCATAGGTCGTTTTATCCGGTTGTCGTGAGTCGAGGGAGAGGGTGGAAGAGGTGAAGACCGAGGCGTTGATGCAGTCAGTACGCGGTCGGCTCGGCCTGGGTCGACTGCTGCCGCTCGGAGGACCGGACGACGGCACGTGGATCACCGAACAGGCGGCCGTCCGGGCTCTCTGGCTCAAGGCAGCCGGGGTTCCCGGCGTTCGACTGGAGAGCATGCGCATCGGACCGGTCCCGCACGAACCCGTGCTCGAATCGGCCGTTCGCCCGCCTGCCGGCGCGCTCCCGCCCGGCCCGCTCAGGATCGAGGCGGCCTTCACCGGATCCGTGACACTGCCCGTGCCTCAGGCCGCCGAAAAGTTGAGGACGACCCTGCTCGAGGCAGCCGACGAAGAACTCGGCCTGAGCGCTGTGACAGCCGATCTGCGCGTCACGGATCTCCACGAGGACGCGGAGGCAGACGGAGGATCGCAGACCGCGGAGAACGTCATGACGCTCCCGTCCCAAAATGCGCCCACGCGAAGCTCGGCCCCCGCGACCGAGACAGAATCCCTGCGGGGGCCGATTGGAGAGCTGGCCGACATCGCGTCGGCCGTGCCGGGCGTCGCGCACCTCACCACCCCACTGGGCGGCCACCCCGTCAGGGTGACGCAACAGGACGATCCGTCCACCCGACACATTCAGATCCAGCTCGCGGTCGTACCCGGCCGCCATCCCCTGGAAGTCGCCCGGGCCGTCCGGGACGCCGTGACCGACGCGGCCACGAGTGACGTCCGGGTCCCGACAACCGCTGCCGTTCTCATCACCGAAACCGCGGCGTAGCCGGGCCTCGCCGAAGCCGAGGCAGGCATAAGCCGGCGATGCATTTCCCAAACGGACCGGCAGGGCTTCACGGGCGTGGCCTGTTTGACCCGCCAGGCCGCCATCTGCACAGTCGGGATGCGGCCCCGTGGCAGCGCCGCATTCCTCTGTCGGCCGGTCCCCAGTCCATGGGGGCGGACGGCCCTGACGCCCAGGAGCGACTGGTCCGATGGTCCTCGACCTGGTGGTGATCGGTACGGCCATCACCCTGGGGCCCTTGCACAACAGCGCCTTCATCCTGCTGCTCTCCTTGCGCCGCGGCGTCCGTAAGGGCCTGGCCTTCCTGTTGTCGTGGCTGGCCAACCTGATCACCGTGATCGCCGTCGTGGTGCTGCTGACGGGCGGACAGCCCCCGGCCCGTCACAGCGCGCCCTCGACCGCCGCGCTTACCGCGAAGCTCGCCATCGGTCTGGCACTGGTGCTGTACGGGGCGTACCGGCGGCACCGGCCGCCCCGCCCGCACGGCCCACCGCGCTGGGCCGCCCGGATCGACGACGCCTCCTGGGTTACGGCAGCCGGTCTGGCGTGGCTGCTGCAGCCCTGGGGACTCGTCGGCGCCGGTGCCGCGACGGCCTTTGAGTCGAACCTCTCCACCGCCGGCGACTGGCTCGCGCTGACCGGCTACTGCCTGCTGGCCACCCTCAGCCTCATCGGCATGGAGACGTATGCGGCATGGGCACCTGCGGCCGCGGAAGCCCGGCTGAATGCCTTGCGGAACTGGCTGAGCCGGCACCAGGAGCAGCTGATTGTCACGCTCTCCCTGCTCGCCGGCCTCTGGCTGACGGCCGCGAGCATTTACGAGCTGGTCGACTGAAGCAGGCGGGCCCCAGTTGCGATCCCCCCTCGTTCGGCTCGATGGCGCTCGACAAGGAGCCTCTCGGGGGAGGTACCGGGGCCCGCAGGATTCAGCTGGTGCGTTGAAGTGCCGGCGGGGTCCAGCCGACGGTGAAGGCGGGCTGTTGGGGCCGGTACAGGCGCAGGAAGACATTGAAGCTGCCCGCAGGCGCGGGGAGCCAGTTGTGCTTGCGGTCGGGCCCCGGGTTCTCGTGCTGGACGTGGATGTCCAGGGAGCCGTCGGGGTTGGTCCGCATGCCGCTGCGGTCGCCGATCGCGTACCGGTTCAGCGGGTTGTCGGCGGAGAGCTGACGTTCGTTCATCATCGTGAGGGACCAGCAGCCGTCGACGGGCGGGGTCTTCCCGGCCTCGAAGTGCAGTACGCAGGTGTGGGCACCGTCGAGGGGCCGGCCTTCGACGTCGGTGGTGGCGTGCGGGTACAGGGCGTCGGCGTCGAGGTCGGCTCCGTATCCGAAGTGGGTGATGACCGCGCGCTTGGTGTAGTCGGTGCCGTAATCCCCCAGGCCGCGGTGCACGGTCCAGCCGCCGGCGTTCGCGGACTCCGCCTGCGCGAGCAGTTCGCGCAGGGCCGCCGGGCCGCGCCGCGTGCCCGTGTTCAGGGCGGAGAGTTCCTCGGCGGACAGGTCGTCCAGGCTCGCGCCGGGTGCGATGCCGAGTTTGGCGAGGCGGCCCAGGAGCGGGGCGTCGGCGGGATCGGGCGGGTTGTCGACCATCATCCGGTTGAGAAGGGTGAAGTAGCCGCGGCCGCCGAGCGCGTGGACCTGGTCGACGGGCGCCGTCGTGACGTCGGCGCCGGCGGGGACGGGGACGTCGGTGGGCGGGGAGTAGTCGTCGGGATCGCCGGTCCACCGCGACAGCGGGATCAGCCGCGTGGCGTCCCGGAGCTTGTTCACGGCCGGGAAGTCCGACGGGCCGCTGGTCGCGTACCGGCCGATGATCCAGTTCACGGCGGTGCGCGACTTCAGTAGGGTCAGGCCGGCGGGGGCCGCTCCGGACCAGGACGGTCCGGCGATCAGGAACGGCCCGGCGGACGAGCCGTGCTCGCGCTGGCCGACGACGGCGCAGACGTCGGACCAGGCGTCCGGGATGGGGACCATCCAGAAGCGGTCGGCGAAGGGGGTTCACCTTCTACGACCTCCGGCGCACCGGTCACACGCTTTCGACCCGGTCGGGGGCCACGCTCAAGGACACGATGGTTCGCGCCGGACAGTCCTCGGAGAAGGCCGCGATGATCTACCAGCACTCCGACGACGCCCGCCAGCAGGAGGTCGCCGGAGGCATCGATGCCAAGGTCCGCGCGGCTCGACGAGCAACCATCGAGTCGCCTCCCACTGCTCGGGAAGCCTGAACTCGGAGGGCTGGGACGTCATCGCACATCCCAGCCCTCCGACGTTCTTCAGCGAAGACCGTAAGCGCGGAGGTAGGGCAGTTCAGCGTCAGTGGCTCGTAGGAAGTGGGGCTCCTTCTTGGGCCTGCCGCCGGCTGTCTGGCAGGCGACTCCGACCGGGGCTCCGCAATCGCGGCACTCCCAGTCCAGGGCCTCGGCAAGCCCCTGTTCCTTGATCTCGTCCAGCACTGCTGTGCGTTGCTTCCGCCACGCCTCCCCATCGGCGCGCGGAGGGTGCAGCGACTTCTGGAGCTTGAACGAGCGCCGGCGTTCCGGGTCGGCGAGCGGGCCCGACAGAGGCTTGATGAAGACGGCTGCCTCGGCCGAGCTTTCGTTTTCCTCCAGGTCGTTGACCCGCTGCCCCAAGTGGCGTTCGAAGTCGGCCAATGTCGCTTCGGGGTGTGTTCCGGAGAAACTCAGGGTCTCCAAGTGGAAGGCGCGAAGAAAGCCAAGAGTGCGTTGCGCCTTGTGGTTGGTGAACTCGCCCATCTGGTACCGGTTCATCCTCTCGATTCGACGGCGGGGTGTGATCTCAGAGGTAACTTGCAAATGCCGTTTCCAGACGGCCGACGGCTTCGTCGTGAGTGCTCAGATACGGCTGCATCACCCACACGTCCTCGCGGAAGGGCTCGAACCCCAGTGACTGCCAGGTGCGTTGGATCACGGCCTCCTCCCGAGCCTCCCGCTCGGTGTCGTCCCGTTCGCTGACAGGGATGTCGATCGGGTACGGATGTGTCGCCACGAGCGCCGCTTGGCCCGCCACCCAGCGGAGCAGCCGGCCGATCAACAACCGGCCGACCCCGCCCAACCCGCGCCATGCCGGTGCGATCCGAACCCGGTCGATGATGACGATCTGGTCGCCGCTTACCAGGCCCTCCTCCAGGTCGGGGTGCAGGCCGATTTCCCCCGCCTCCTCGAAGAGCGGCATGAAGTGCGCGTAGTCGGCGTCGCGGGCGTCCAGCGACACGTAGATGCTTCCGACGCGCCACAGGTCCACTGTGAGACCGGACATCGAGAGGATCGTCAGCTCTTGGCCCTCGCCATGGGGCGACTGAGCCAGCGATACGCCAGGGACCAGGAGCCGCGCATTGTCGGCCTCGGTCTCCTCGTCGTCCGGCTCCCACAGGGGCAGGACAGCGCGGCAGAGCGCCATTCCAGTGTTGCGGGATCGTCGTGGGCATCGGATGCGACCAGGGAAGCGGACGAGTCGAAACGTAACTCCAGACGGTTCAGGTATGTCAGGAGGTCCGCCCCGGAGGGTGCGGCGTCGGTCATAAGGCCACACGCTAGCCACGCGGCCGGCCTCGGATGGGGCGGTTCCCGATATAGGTGGTCATCCTCTCGGCAGCCGCTTCGGCACAGGTGGGGCGAGATGGTGCGCCGCGTGCCCTCCGAGCTGGGCATTTTCGCGAGATAGGGCACGCGGAGGGCACGGCAGCCCTCGAGAGGTTTAGACAATGGCGAAGGCCCTGGTCTCCGACCAGGGCCTTCATCATGGAGCGGGTGACGAGAATCGAACTCGCGCTCTGAGCTTGGGAATCACCCGGCACTTCGACCCATGAATAGCCTCTGACCTGCGGCGATGTCTATCTTGGGATGCTCGCGGCCAGCTCCCGTGAAGCCCCTAATGACCGCTGCTTACCGCCCCTACTGGCACGTTGTGGCACGACCCTAGGCCCGATGGGAGGGATCGGTTCACCCGTGCAGATTTCTGGGCCAGGATGACTCGGAACCGGATGGAGGCACAGTCGGACCCCAGGGTCTCGTCAGTCGGCCCGTCACGGGGTACGAGGCCCATTCGGGCTCACCATGCGTGAGAGGAGGGAGGACGCGGGCAGCGAGAGAGCCGCGGCGGAATGCTCGTCAGCCCCCGTCGCACCCCTCTGCTCCTTCGCCAAACCGTCGATCTGGGCCAAGAGATTTATGGTCGGAGTCCATCTGGCCAGGAGATCCATCAGGTCGGGCAGAGAAGCAGCGTAGGTGGTGAGTACGGATCCGTAGGTGTTGCCCGTCAGCACGATGACGAAGCGGGGCACACGCGAGTGCCTCTCGTACACGACCAAGTTCAGCGGCACGTGACGGTCGTGGGCGTAGCGGCTGTCGACCTTGTCCGCGAATCCGTCTGCGGCCAGCCAAGGATCGAATTCCGCCGCGCGGAGATCGTCATAGAAGTCGCCGGTGCCCGCGTCCGGTACGGGATCGTAAGCCAGGTCGACCCACTCACCGCAGGAGTACATCTGTTCATGTGCCCCAAGCCTGGTTCCGTTCCGGACCGGATTCTGGGTCTGCCCGAACTGAACCTGACCACCCATGATCACAGGGCCGTGGAAGGTACCGCCGCTGGCCTCGTTGTTGATTTGAGATGCCGTACTTTGCCGCCGGGGGTTGCCGGCTGCGCGGTGCTCTTCCACCACTCCACTTCCGTTCGCATCGTTCGAGACGACTATCGTGCATCAGGAGTGTCGGGGCGCGTGCGCGATTCGCCGCAAGATGTGAGGGACGCGACGGACCAGGCAGGGTGGCGGTACGCAGTCCCACACCATGCCGTCGCGGCGGGCATCGTGGTGAGCCCGATCCGTCTACTTGCGATCCGGCTTCTCAGTCCCGCGGGTCATGTGGAAGGTGAGGTTGGAGAAGTCGCGGCCTTGGATCACCGGACCGTTCTGCGTACCTTCCGAGACGCTGTTGTACACCTCGCCACCGGCTGCCTGTGCCCTCTGCCACCACTCTTCGAGGCGGACGCGGAATTTTTTGTGTAGAGCCGCCCGTACGTGAAGGGCTGTCACAAGTGCCTGCGCCCGGTTCAGATCGGTGCTGTCTCCCTGTAGCGCGGCGAGCTCCAGTTCGCCGGAGCTGGCCCGGGGCGGCCCATTCCCAGCCGGCTCCGGAACCGTCCTGCGCTGGAACGGGCGTCGCACCAAGGCAGCCAGCCCTGCCCAAGCTTGGCGGCCGACCTCACTTCCCGCGCTCCCTGCCAGTGCTGCCGAAACAGGAAGGTCGGACGACCTATGGCCAGGGACTTTCCCGCCTCCATGCGGATCGCCGACATCGATCCGCTGTGGGTCTACGCCGTCAAACACGAGGTCGCCGAGATCTTCAAGGCCGCCTTCACACATCGCCAGACGCAACCTAGAAGCACCACCGGCGCCCCGCAATCAAGCGGGACGATGGCGGGCACCTCGGCACTGCCCCGGCTCGTAACGACGTCCTCGACGGTCCGATCCGTGTCGACCGTCCTCGACTCCGGGCTGATGCGTATCCACCGCCCATGCACCGGGCTGCTCGACGAGCTACCGGGCTACGCATGGGACCCCGCAGCATCCGACCGCGACGAGGACCAGCCGATCAAGCGTGACGACCACAGCGCCGACGCGCTGCGCTACGTCGTGCACTCCAATGCGCACGAGTGACGCCACCGGCTCACCACATCCACCGATGCCGGGGAACTGGGATAGTCCGCCCCGTCCGGGCCCTCCACAAGAGCACGGAGCAGTGGACCCAGCCGAACAGGGAGATCAGCCCAAACAGAATACCCAAGGCGCCAACGAGCGCAGCGGAGGGGAACATGCGCAAATGCCCCAGCGCCACGGCCAGACCCTCAACCAACAGCAACCACAAGTTCCAACGTCGCTTCCTGTGAATGACCCTGACGTAATCTTCAAACCTGCGCTGCTCTGCCGCCTCTTTGGCGGTCTCTTCATCGAGGATGCGCCGCTGACGTTCGCTCCAACGTCGTTGCGTCTCCACTGCCTCCGGGTCCACCGGCGCAGCGGGCGAAGTGAACACAACGTCGCCGTGAATAGCACCGGACTGCACGACGTGGCCCCCGACGCTTCCACTCAACTCGTTGCGTATGGACGGCTGTTCGCTCATGAGGCGGAAGATACGCGCTTGACGCACGAGATCACCATCGAAGCGGCCGATGCCAATGCCCGTGAACACACTTGGTGACCGCCCCCTTCGCCGTTCCGGAGAGCGGCGTACCGTGGCCGTCGCCGGCGTGGGTCCCGTACTGCCGCCAGGCTCAGGTCTGACCGAAAGGCGTCCCGAAGCTCAGCGAGCCCACGTTGCCAGCCTGAATCACTGGGCCGTGCTGCACGCCCCCGCTGATCGTGTTATGGACATCCGCGACCTGTTGATCACCCTTTGGGGGCGCCAAGTCAGCAATCAGTGACCGCAGTTCGGCAGCCGCGGCCGGATTTGCCAGCAAAGTGCGCCGCAATCGTGTACGCCACTCCGCCTGGACGTCCAAGGCGGTCTGTTCGTCGCTGGCCTCCATTGCCGCCGCCAGTTCTCCGCGCGAGGTCTCCAGCTCCCCCTCGATCACGTCTTCCTCACCACCACCGCGACGCGAGAAGAACGACACCATCCGGTCACGAGCTTGTGCCCAGGAGTCCACCGCCATCTGCTGAACCAATGTCGTAGCGCCTGCGGCAGCAAGTGCCACCAACTCCGCTTCCATCGAACCACCTTTGCAGCATCTGAGGCAGCCACCGTACCCCCTGACACTCGACGACCACAGCGTCGACGCCCTGTGCTACGCCGTCCATGCCACGGCACACGATTGGCGCCACCTGCTCGCCCATCAGCTATGCAGGATTGGCCTCTTGTACTTTCCTGGTTTCGTCCCAGAACCTCGGCAACCGTTCGTACAACCCCTCTCGAAAGCGCTCGTGGTTCGACCGTCCAGCCTGCTGGAGATCAAAACCTGCAGCGCGTACCAGCTCGATGAGTGGCTCGCCGGTGTGCCGGACGAGCCGACGCCGCAAACGCAGTGGTACCTCGCTGTGACCGGGTATGAGCAGGCGCACGTCGCTGCACTGCTCGGCGGGAACCGGCTGGTTGTGCACCGTGTCGCCCTGCGTTCGTGGCACATCCGGCTCGACGACAACCCGAGCCTCTCCGCGGCCTACATCGACGCGCTGCGGGCCGAGTACGTCGGACTCTGGCGCCGCCGGATGATCGAGGGCACCTGGGTGATCGCCGAGGGCGCGGTCTACGACATGTTCGACGAGCAGCGGCACGTCGTCGACGAACTGCCGCCGATGCGCCGGGGCTGGGTTGCCATCGACTACGGAACCGCGAACCAGTTCTCGGCGATCCTGTACGGTCTCGGCGCCAACGACCGGCTGTACGCGGTCAACGAGTGGCGCCCCAACTCGTGAGCCGCACACCGACAGATGACCGACGCGCAGTTCAGCCGCGCCGTGAGCGCACGGCTCGACGAGCAGCAGGTCGTTCCCGAGCGGACGTTTATTGACCCGTCCGCGACGAGCTTTTCCACTCAGTTGTGGACAGACAGGCATCCCGTCGTCGCCCTTGCGAACAACGAGGTGCTCAACGGCATCCGCAGCGTGTCGACCGCGCTCGGCTCGGGGCTGTTGCGCGTACATCACTCATGCCGGGGACTCCTCGACGAGCTGCCCGGTTACGCCTGGCCAGAAGAGGCCACAGCACGCGGCGAGGACAAGCCGATCAAGTGCCACGACCACTCCTGCGACGGGCTGCGGTACGTGATCCACTCGACTGCGCACGTGTGGCGGCAAGTGTCAGACGTATTGAAGGACAGCGGTTGATCAGCTGCTCAATCCGGGACTCAGCGGTAGCGTCGAAGAGCCAACCAGTGCTTCGCCAGGAATCCGAAACCGATCACCACGTCGAACCACCCAATCGACGCCCACATCACTCGCGTGCTGTCGCCCCCGGATCCGTGACCACCGACAACCAGGAACAGGCCGAAAAGGATCCATACGACAGACCCGTAGATTCCACGACGTGCCTTCTTGAGGAATCTCTGTCTTTGAAACTGAGACTGGGCGTAGCGTGCTGCACGTTCTGCATCTTCGGCGTCCAGGATTCGTTTCGTGCGTGCCGACCAGCGAGCACGTAACTCTGCCTCCTCTGGGCTCGGCGTAGCAGGCAGGATCACATTGCCGTTGATGGATCCAGCCTGGACCACGGGCCCGTTGACATGGCCGCTCACGCCGTTACTTACGTTGTTGGTGACGTCCCGTCCCTCTCCCATGTTCCAGAAGGTACGGGAGGGCGCCACCACTCTCAATCGACTCATGTTGATCCATGCCTGGCTCGCTTGGTACGCGGAGAAGACCCCGGGCGGGTTGTTGTCCGTGGGCGAGCGGGGCAAGCCTTTCCGTCGTTCGACCTTCGGCCGGGAGTGGCGCAAGGCCCGTAGCGTGGTCGGACTGCCGGCCGATGTCCGGTTCTACGATCTTCGTCACACCGGACACACCCTGACCACCCGATTGGGCGCGACGCTCAAGGACACGGTGGTGCTGTCGGCCAGTCCACGGAGAGGGCCGCGCTCATCTATCAGCACTCGGACACCGAGCGCCAACGTGAGGTCGCTTCCGGGCTCGACTCCCTGATGCAGGTCGAACGTCGGAAGGCTGCGGCCAAGGCCGATCCAGGCATCGGGCACGGAGCGGGCACGAGACACCTAGACAGGTCTAGACAACAAACAGGCCCAAGTCGCTGACTTGGGCTTTCGTTGTGAAGCGGGTGACGAGAATCGAACTCGCGCTCTGAGAGGGCGTTTACGTATGTTTATTCCGGAAAGCCGCTTTCGCCACTGCCTCTTTTCTTCAATTTTAGGAAATATGCGAACTTCACCGCATCCCGCCACACAGGGCCTGCCGTCCGTTTCGCTCACTTCTGCTGCCGGGATTCCGTCTGGTTTGAAGATATGACAGAACCTCCTGGTAGTCAGAGGAACGGCAGCTTCCGGCCCTCCCGTGTCAAAGCTGCGGCGTGAGCCAGCCGAAGCCGTACCCCAGCGACCTTTCCGACGCCCGGTGGGCCTTGATCGAGCCCACCCTGACGGCATGGAGGAAAGACCGGCTTGACCGCAGACCCACCGGCCAGCCGGCGAAAGTCGAACTCCGCGACGTGTTCAACGCGATCCTCTACGTGAACCGCACCGGAATTCCCTGGAAATACCTCCCGCACGACTTCCCGAATCACGGCACCGTCTACGCCTACTACGCCGCCTGGCGCGACGAGGGAATCTTCGCCCAACTCAATTACGACCTCACCGCCCTGGCCCGCGTGAAGGAAGGCCGCAAGCCCGAACCGACGGCATCAGTCATCGACACCCAGAGCATCAAGACCTCCACCAACGTGCCTGTGACCAGCCAGGGAACGGATGCCGCGAAGAAGATCGTGGGCCGGAAGCGAGGCATCCTCACCGACACAATCGGCCTGATTCTCGTCGTGACCGTCACCGCCGCGAGCCTCTCCGAGAACGCCCTGGGAATACGCCTCCTCGACCAGGCCAAGAAGACGTACCCGACCATCGCCAAGAGCTGGGTAGACACCGGCTTCAAGAAGGCCGTCGTCGAGCGCGGCGCGCAGCTCGGAATCGACGTCGAAGTCGTCAATAGAAATCCCGGGGTTCGCGGTTTTCACGTCGTGAAAAGGCGCTGGGTAGTGGAGCGGAGCATCGGTTGGATCATGATGCACCGCCGCCTCGCCCGCGACTACGAGACCCTCGCCGCCAGCTCCGAAGCCATGATCCACGTTGCATCGATCGACAACCTCGCCAAGCGCATAACGGACGAGACCACACCAACCTGGCGAGGAACCTACTAGGGCATAAGCGGCAATCCACCCACGCTAAACGCCCTCTGAGCTTGGGAATCTATGGCGCCCACAGTGCCGATACGGCCTCCGACCTGCAAGTACCGGTCACTTAGCGGATCGCTGTGAGGGCTTTCCCATGCCGGTGTTGACCGCTGTTCACCGCTGCTAAGGGCACGGATGGGGCACGCGCTCGTCGGGTGGGTCGCGAGTGCTCCAGTCGGGAACGCCACGCGACGATGTGCGCATCTGCGCTGTGGCGCCAAGCGCGCTTTACGTTAGCAAGCTGGTCGGCCTGGCGATCCCGCGCTGGCGGCCGTCCAGACCCCGTTGGTGGCTGCGCCACCAAACCGGTCGATGCGGCACCGCAGGCATTGTTAACGTCTCCGCATGGATGATTCTCTCTCATTCGAGAGCTTCCTTGAAGGTGCGAGGAAGGCTGCGCACAAAGCCATGGACGATCACGCGCGTGGCGAGTACGACGAGTTCGTTCTCCACGCGGGGGTCGCCATCGAACGGCTGGGTAAGGCGGTTTTGGTGGGGAAGAACCCCATCTATGTCGCGGAGATGCGGGGTAGCGCAGAGATGCTGTTCCACCTCGGCGGTCACCGAACAGCGAGCAAAGTGCGCACCATCGGGGCGGCCGAGACGATCAGTCGGCTGCGAACGCTGCAGATCCTGCCTGCTGATGGGCAGTTGGATCTCTTGATCGACTTACGGAACGGTGTGGCTCACTCGACCGGAGGCGAGCAGGGGAGAGCTCTGCTAGCCACTCTGGCGAAGTCCGTGCAGGCCCTACATGTAGGGCTGACCACGCCCCTCACATCCTTCTGGGGAAGATGGCACAGCGCGGTCCGTATTGCCATTGATCACCAGCGTAATCAGACCGAACGCGAGGTCCAGCTCCGAATCCGGCAAGCTCGAAATCGCTTCGATGACCGCTTTGGCAACCTTCCGGCTGAACTCCTGGAAGGTGTGCAGGCCCCACTCAGGAGCCGTCGCAGCGAATGGTTCCCTGGCGGGATACATAAGGAAACCGGCGAGCCTGGGCCCCCTATGGGTTGGTTTCCATGCCCAGCCTGTGAGAATAACGCGCTCATCGTTCTGGCGGCAGAGGACGAGGAGCCTGACAGGTACGGTGGTTTCTTCGGTTGCGCACTGTGCGGGCTCCGCCTGGAAGGGACCGAAGAGCTTCTGGCTGCGAAGCTGAGTCTCCCCGTGGGCTCCGTCTGATCCTGTCCATACGAGGAACAGGAGTGCGCTGGCGGTTTGTCTTGGTGCGCCACTGGCTAAAAGGGAATGCCTTCGATGATGTTCTCGGGATCGTAAGTTGGGTCGATTTGTGGGTGAGGTCTAGTGATTCGCACGATTGCCGACCTTCTGGCCGGCATTATTCGAGACGAGCTGCCTAAACTCGACGACGCTCCTGTAAAGCATGCTCCGACAATTGGAGACATGTATGAGGGGCTGTCTTCAGACGTATTGAATCGAGCCCTGCCAGACGGATTGGGTTTGCGGGTGGTATCCGGATTTGCTCGCGACGGTCGCGGACGCATGTCCGGCCAACTTGATTGCATGGTGGTTCGGGGTGAGGGGCAAAGGCTCCCGTATACCAACTCTTATGTGTGGCATGTTAAAGATATCATTGCCGTTGTCGAAGTTAAGAAGAATCTCCACTCGGCCGAGCTTCGTGATGCGTTTGCTCAGCTTAATTCAGTCAGCGAGATCGAGCACGCCTACCATCAAGGTGATGACGAGGTGCCGGACGACCCTGATCGAAGTATGGCTCCGTCAGTTAGAACGTTCGCGGAGATGACTGGGAAGTTGGCTTGGGATGGGGAAGGTCCTGTCGCCCTCTCGTACGAAGAGGATGCCCTGCTTCAGACCCTTCTCCTGGAGCAGATTTCTGCGGTTCGAGTAATTCTCGGGATGCATGGGTTTAAGAGCGAGCGAGCATTTCGATTGTCGATGGCGAACTACCTTGAGCGGAATATTGGGAACCACGGATTCGGTCCGGCAAATTTCCCTCAATTGATCGTTTCGGGTAGGTACTCCCTCGCTAAGGCCAACGGTCGGCCATTCATGACACCTCTGATCGATGGATGGTGGCCGTTTTACTTCTCGACGCCAGAGAACCCGCTGAGGCTGTTGCTGGAGTTCATCTGGACCCGACTGGATGAGGTGTACGGACTTGGGGGAGAGGTTTGGGGAGAGGATCTTGAGACTGAGGTCGCCAGGACTCTACTGAGCTGCCGTGCTGCCCGCATCGATGGAAGAGGCGGCTGGCAAGTTCAAGTGCATAACGCTGATGATGAAGCACTTGATGCGGCTGCAGTGACGGAGCGGTGGAGTCCGAATTTCATCGGTGAGGAGGAGTTTGTTTTGCTAACGAGGCTGTGTCAAGGGAGGGAAGTGCGTTGCGATGACCCAGAGATGATCGCGTGGCTAAAGTCGCGCGGCGTTGATTGTTGCGACGTACGCAACCGCCTGTTGGAAACCCGTCTTGTCGCCTCATCTGGGCAGAACCTGAAGCTGATCGCAAAAAAGTGCCAGTTGGCAATTCTCCCGACGGGTGAATATGTTGCTGCGGAGAATAGTACTGGCCGATTGGACCGTTGGATTTTTCGCCAGATTGAGAATTCGCGCGATTGAGCTTCCGGAGGCTAGCCTTGTGGCTCCTCAGGTTGGCATTTGGGTCTGACGTAGGCGCTGGGAAAACGTGTCGGAGGTACGCCGGGCGCTCAGCATCGGGTCAGTCGGATGACTGAGCTTCTTCGAGTTGGCCACCGATCGGGTGATGGGCCGTGAAGCGCAACGAACGAGGTTCCCGAGCTGTTGATCGAGATGTCTGACGTCTCAATCACGTTGCTCAGGGGCCTCGTTGGTCATCCATCCTGCCGCACTTGACCTGCCGCATGCGCTCGTGGAGTGGGTCACCATGCTGGTTGTCACTCGTGAGGGCGACCGGCGCTGCAAGCTCCGTCCGTCCCAGCGGGCGATGGTGGCACTGGTGTACCTACGAGAGCACACCACTCTGGCGAAGATCGCCGCCGGGTTCGGGATCAGCGAGTCCACCGCCCACGCCTACACCCGCGCGGTCGTCGACCTGCTCGCCGAACGAGCACCAGGTCTGCTCAAGACGCTGCGCGAGCACGATCCCGACTTCATCCTGCTCGACGGCACCCCTCGCCGAGTGCGACCGGGTCGGCGACGGCCGGGCCGACTACTCCCACAAACACCGGCGCCACGGCGTGAACGTGCAGGTCGTCACCGACCCCTGCGGCCGGCTGCTGTGGCTCTCGCCCGCCATGCCGGGCCGCACACACGACCTGACCGCCGCCCGCACCCACCGGATCATCCGGATCTGCGAGCGTCAGGGCGTTCCCATCCTGGCCGATCTCGCCTACCAAGGCGCAGGACCGTGGCTGACGACCGGCATCAAACGCAAGCCACTTCAGGAACTCACTCCCACCGAAAAGACCCTCAACCGGGCGCTGGCCGCAGCACGAGCGCCCGTTGAACGCGGTGTCGCGAGCCTGAAGTCCTGGCGGATCTTCCGCAGGTCCCGGTGCAGCCCCAACCGCATGACGTCAATCGCCAAGGCCATCCTCACGCTGGAGCGGCAGCGCTGAAGAAGCTCACTGTTCGGCTGCGTGCGGGTTCCTCAGCCCAGGAATCAGCGGCCGGTCGTGGTCGAAGTCATGCACCAGGACGTGGCCCCGTACGGAGGCCGGAAGATCGTTGTCCGCGACCACGACCTGGAACGGGTCGGTGGCGATGCCAGCGCCGGCCCGAGCCGTGACGAAGTCCACGAAGCTGCGGTAAATACGCTGCGCGAAGCGGGTGTCCCAGTCGTTGCGGCCGACGTTCTTGGTCGGTGAGTCGATCATCAGGAAGGTCGGCAGATCGCCGACGCGGTTGGTGAGTAGGTATCGCAGCAGGCTGACGTGGTAGCCGACGGTGACCGCGGCGCGAGTGCCTCCGCCGAGGCGTTCGACGCCCTGTCCATCCACGATGGGGAGGTACGTGGCGCGGTCGATGCGAGCGTCTCCGGCGTACCAGGGCAGGTCCATCTCGGCGACGACGTCTCCGAAGATGTCGTTGAGGCTGTCCAGGACGTCGCTGCGTCGTACGGCGTAGCTGGCGATCAGGTCCTTGCGCGCCTGAGTGAGCTCGACTCGCCGTTCCTCGGCTTCCCGTAGCTGTTCCTTCAAGGTGCGCAGCCGCTGGTGAGGCTCGACCAGGCGTTGCAGACTCTGGAGACGGGCAGCCGTCTCGGCGACAGCCACTCGGGCATCGGCGAGCTGGTCGGCATGTGGAGCGATGAGGCGGCGGGTCGCCTCGTCAAGACGCTGCTGGAGATCTCCGACCCGCGCATCGGCCGCGGCTGCTGCCTTCTCCGCCTCAGCTACTCGAGCTTGGCCCTGGACGACTCGGTCGCGGGCGGCGTCCAGCTGCCGCTGAATCAGGACGGCTGCCGTCGCAAGATCGGTATTCGTCTCGGTACACAGGGGGCACGCGTTCTCTGGCAGGGTGCGCCGACTCAGATCGGTGTGACAGTGAAGACACTGCAGTACGGGCTTGTGGGCCTTCTCCAAGCGCTTGCGCAGTTGATCCACGCTGCTCTCGCTGTCTGACAGGGCGCGGCGTGCGCTGCTGGCGCGGCGGTGTGTGGCTTCGGCCTCATCAACGGCCTGCCGCAAGGCAGCGCGCAGAGGTTCAGCGGCCCCGGTCAAGGCAGTGAGTTCGGTCTCGATGACCTTCAGTCGACTCTCTGCGGCCCCGTGTTCCTCAGTCGCGCGCGCGATGTCAGCTTGGACGGCGTCGAGGTTGGTGGCGGTCGAGGCGTTGAGAAAGGTGGAGATGCTGGCCTGGTCCTGGGTGAGCTGCCGAATTGTGTCGCTGACGCCGCGTAGCTCCGCCTCCAGGGCCGGGAGGTCCGGGGTGGACAAGCCGAAGAGCAGCTCGAGCAGGGTCTGCCTCAGCGCGCTGGGCCGGTCAGCCCTGTGGCCGGCGATCTTCTGGTCGATGGTGGACTGCCGAACGTACAAGAAGTCGAGTAGCTCATTGAAGGTGACCGGCTTCTTTCCCCGGCGTGCGGTGCCCAGCAGATTGGACAGGCCCAGTGCATCCATCAGCCACTGGGACAGGGTGGTACGGCCGTTATCGTCCGTGTCTTTGAGCGGCAGGATCTCGGCGAGTGCGCCGTCGGGTTCGAGGAGCTCGACCTGGCGGTCCGCGCCACGCACGCTGCGGCGCAGTCGCACGTGCTGTCCGCCCAGGAGGACCTCGGTTTCCACCCGGTGTACGAAGCGGTCCATGGCGACCGGCCAGACTGGTTCCGCCCCGAATGTGTAGGCGACCCCCTCGAAGAACGAGCTCTTGCCCGTATTGACCGCACCGACCAAGGCGACGAGATCGCCGTCGAGGGAGTACGAGTGCCAGCCAGCCTCGGTCTCCACTGAGTAGCGCTTCAGCCGGATGGGATGTGCCATGACCCGGTCCTTTCAGGACGTGCTGCCCGCCTGGAAGGTCGGCGAGCCATGCCCTGCGTAACGATGCAACGCCCTTAGGGAGGATCCGGCCTAGTTGAACCTGCCGGAACGAGTCCAAGGAGGCCCGCGCGTTGACGGTCCGCAGCGATGACTTCGCCAGCAGGAAGGTCACTTGCCCGGCACCAACTCCAGGAGCCGACCCACACGGTGCCAACCGCCGACGAGAATTGCCGCCAACACGGCGCATCCCACGATGAGCCACGGGCGCAGGTCGTCCTTCACGCCTAGCGTGGGCAGTGCAGCGGAAGCCCCGACGGCAGCTGCCATGGCGGCGATGATGACCACAGCCACGTGGATTGATTCCCGTACCGTTGTGCGTGCAGCGGACACGGGTACGACATTCACCAGGGACTCCGCTGGCAGCATGGACCCAACGCGGCCCTCCGCACACCGTTCGCCGATCTCCGCCAACATGGCACCCAGGCGAGGCAGCGCGATCTCTGGACGGATGTCCATCCGTAGAGACTCTGCGCGGAGCGCACCCGCGACCTGCGATGCATGCGTACGTGCTGCTGCCCTCCTGGCGGAACGGCGGGGCATGGTTCCTGCGTAGCGATGGGCACGAAGGATGGCGTCTTCGGTTGCACGGAGGCCAAGGTCGAGGACTCGGAGCTGCGAGTCGCGCTGTCCGGGTTGTCGGCTGTATGCCTCGGCGCAGAGGTTGAGCGTTTCCACGGTCTGGATAGTCACCCGGTGTCGCAAGACGGCTCCTCGTGCAGGACGCCGCTTCAGCAGCCACCAGACTGGCGTGATCAGAGCAGCCACCATAGTGATCAGGTAGATCAGTGCGTCCCACCCATGCACTGGCTGATTCGCCGCTCCGGGGCGCAGCACCCACAGGAAGTGCCTCGCAGCCCGTGAGACTGACTCGATGCCGAGTACCAAGGCAAGGTCGTGGACGACGACCGCGGAGACCTTGATCAGCCTCACGCCGAGCCAAAGGGCGAGGAGCGTCAGAGCTATGGAGCCGTAAGGGGCTGTTTCAAGGGTTGCCCGTGTGTCCTGCAGCGCCCGCCGAGTGTGGGGAAGCTTCCGCTCCGCCACTTCCAGTGCGTGGAGTGACGAGGTGAGGCTGCGGAGGCGGGTGCCGATAACCCGCCGGTTGACGCGGAGGCGCCAGGATTCAAGCCGTAACCGGGTTTGTGTGATACGCGGAACTAACTGCTGGGTGGTCGTGCGGGCCAGGCTCAAGGCGTCCCTTCCATCGGCGTGGATGAATCAATGGTGCCGGGAACGGGCGAGTGGTTGTGCCGTCTCACCTAAATGATCTCGGGGGGATGGGTCTCGAGAGGACGGAGGTGTCGCCGGCCACCATAGGTGCCTCTGTAGTGCAGAGTGCCCGCGTTAATTCGCAGGGGTGGTGCTCAGCTCTGACAAGAACCGATGTGGTCGGCCATGAGGTGTTGTGGGCTGATGCCGGGCATATGGTCCACCCTGGCGTATCTCCCATCACTCAGCGGTGGCCGGCCATCCGTAATGGGAGAAGCTGGGGCCTGCGTTCCGGTACGCGGCCAGCGCCTGCATGGTGGTCGGGAAGGCGGGCTCGGGCAGGCGGCTCACGGCGACCCATCGGGCCGCCAAGTGCTTGTCCGGTTCGGTGTTGGTCAGTTCGCCGGTCCAGGTGTCGGTGGCGAAGACGAAGACGATGAGCTGGCCGGCCTGGTCCCAGCCTTGCTCGACGTGGACGACGTGGACGAGGGAGAGATCGACCGGATCGACGAGCAGGCCGGTCTCCTCCTTGTGAACCGCCCCGGGTGAAGTGGAGGCTCGATTTCATGAAAGGATCGAGTCATGGCACGACCTTCCCGTTACCCGCTTGAGCTGCGCCGACGTGCGGTGCGCATGGTCGCCGAGGTCCGCGGCGACCACCCGACCGAGACCGCGGCCTTGCAGGCGGTGGTCGAGAAGCTGGACATCGGCTCCCGCGAGACGCTGCGGAACTGGGTCAAGCAGCACGAGATCGACGCCGGGACACGGCCGGGGACGACGACGGAGGAGTCCGCCCAGCTCAAGGCGTTGAAGAAGGAGAACGCCGAGCTGAAGCGGGCCAACGAGATCCTGAAGGCGGCGGCGTCTTTCTTCGCGGCCGAGCTCGACCGGCCACACACACGCTCGTAGCGTTCATCGACGAGCACAAGGGCCGCTTCGGCGGCGTCGAGCCGATCTGCAGGACGCTCACCGAGCACGACTGCAAGATCGCCCCTTCCACCTACTACGCCCACCACAAACGCCGGAGCACACCGTCGGCCAGGACCGTGCGCGATACCGAACTGAAGGAACGGATCAGCGAGGCCTTCCAGGCCAACTACCGTGTCTACGGGGCGAGGAAGATCTGGCGTGAGCTGAACCGGCAGGGCCACCGCGTGGCCCGCTGCACCGTCGAGCGCCTGATGCGTGAACTCGGCATCGCCGGAGCGGTCCGCGGCAAGCGCGTGATCACCACGCTGCCCGGCGGCCAGTCCGAACGGGCGCCGGATCTGCTGGACCGCGACTTCGTCGCGAGCGCCCCGAACCGCTGCTGGGTCGCGGACTTCACCCACGTCAAAACCTGGTCCGGTGTCGTCTACGTCGCCTTCGTCGTGGATACGTTTTCCCGCCGGATCGTGGGCTGGTCCGCAGCCACCGCGAAGGAAACGGTCTTCGTCCTGGGCGCCCTGGAGATGGCCGTGTGGCAACGTGACCGAGACCAACATCCGGTGCGGCCGGGCGAGTTGATCCACCACTCGGATGCCGGATCGCAATATACGAGTTTCCGGCTTGCCGAGCATCTGGACACCGCCGGCATCGCCGCCTCGATCGGATCGGTCGGTGACGCCTACGACAATGCCCTGATGGAGAGCACGATCGGCCTGTACAAAACCGAGCTGATCAAGCCCCGGCGGCCCTGGAAATCGCTCGCCCAGGTCGAGTTGGCCACCGCCGAATGGACCGACTGGTACAACCACCGCAGACTCCACGGTGAGATAGGCCACGTCCCGCCCGTCGAGTACGAAGCCAACTACTACATGGAATCCACGAAACCCCAGGTCACAACCACAATCTGAGATCTCTGCCGAACCCGGGGCGGTTCATTGAGTTCACGGATGGCGGCCTCGTCGAGGGCTTCGCCGGGTTCGGCCTTGCCGCCGGGGAGGGTCCACGCCGGCTGCGGGGACCAATTGCGGGCTGCGTAGTGCACGGCGGCGACCGTGCCGCTGTCCTTGTCGTGGACGATCACGCAGACGGCGTTGCGGCTGTTCATCACGCTGGTGTTCATCGCGGTGCCCAATCCGTGGAGACGTGCCGGAAGGTGTCAGTGGTCCGGGCAGCAGGCTCTACCTGGCCCGCCGCTCGGCATGTGGGGTCGGTGTTCAGCGCCCGGCTGCAAGGTGGTCGGCGTCGGTGCGGGAGAAGACCAGGTCGGTCATCTCCTTTGGGGGTTCGGTGCACCGGACGGGCGGCTGCGGCCGGCACATGGCTCGAGGGTAGGTGGCCGGGTCGTAGTCGTTGGTGAGCGTGTAGGCGTGGAAGCCGTGTTCGCGCAGGGTGTCGAGGATCTCGGCGGCGCTCTCGCCCTGCTTGGCCAGGAGTCTTGGGGTGACTTCCATGACTAGTTCCGCGTCGTCGCGCAGGTGCGGGAGCGCGGGCAGGAGGCCGCGGATCGCGGCTGCTTCGGCGCCTTCGACATCGATCTTGATGATCCGGGTGGCGGCAAGTTCGGTCCGGCTGACGAGGTCGGCCAGGGGCGCGGTGGGCACCTCAACGGTCTCGTGGACGCGGCGGGGGCGGATGGCGGTGGTGTGGCCGAGGTTGGCGGGGTCTTCCAGATAGAGGGTCAGGGTGCCGTGGCTCTCGGAGGCAGCGGAGCGGACGGCCCGGATGTTGGTGCGGCGGTTGGTGGTGGCCGAGGCGGTCAGGACGTCGTGGAACCGGGGGTGGGGCTCGATGGCGACTACGCGGCCGTGGGCGCCGACTGCGTGGGAGGCCAGGAGGGCGAACGCGCCTCGGTGGGCTCCGACGTCGATGAAGGTGTCCCCGGGGCGGAGCCGGTCGCGGAGGAAGGCGCTCAGGTTCGGCTCCCACTCGCCGAACAGGTACTGGTAGCGCTGGATGACGTCGCTGGTGGTGACGGTGACCATGTCGCCGGTACGCAGCCGGGCGGTGGTGTGGAGCGGGTGGGTGCGCAGGCGCTTGTCGAGGAAGCGGCCGACGAGCCGGGCCTTGCCGACGGTGCCTGGGGCGTGGCGGACGTAGGCCCGTAGCGCGTGGGCGAGGACGGAGGCGGACATGGGCGGCTCCTTCGTACGGCGGCCTGGGAACGGGGCCCGGGCCAGCCAGTGGTGACAGACTGGCGAGAGAACGCTGGTGGTGCTGAGGGGAGTTGGTCGTGGCTGTGAGCGACACTGCGGTGGTGTACCTGCTGGTCGGGCTCACCGGCTCAGGGAAGACGACCTACGCCCAGCGGGTGCTGGAGCCGCAGGGAGCGGTGCGGCTGTCGGTGGACGAGGTCGTCTACGAGCGGCACGGCCGGTATGGCGTCGACTACCCGGAGAACACGTATTTCGAGAAGGAGACTCCGGTCGTCGCCGAGCTGCACCGGCGACTGGCCGAGCTGGTCGCCGAGGGCCGTGACGTGGTCTGGGATCACGGGCTGTGGCCGCGCAAAGACCGCGAGGAGATGAAGGAACTGGTGGAGGCCGCCGGCGGCCGGTGGCGGCTGCTGTACTTCCCGGTGGAGCGCGACGAGTTGCTGCGCAGGCTCAGGGAGCGCAACGCGCGGGGAGACGCGAACGCGCTGCTCGTGACGCGGGAGGCCCTGGACGACTTCTTCGCCCGTTTCGAGGCACCTCAGGGCGAGGGCGAGGAGATCATGGAACCTGGCTGGTTCTGAGGCGCCGGAGGCCGCCAGGTGGTGGCGAGCTTGGCGGCTTCGGCGGCCCAGTCGTCCGGCAGGCGGTCGAGGGTGACGCGGCGGAAGCCCAGGCGGGGGTCGGAGACGTCGATGCGGCCGTGGTGGCGGTCGATGTGCTGCAGCAGGCGGGACGCCTCGCTGCGGACGGCCGGGGTGTGCTCGGCCCACTCGCCGGAGGTGAACCGCTCGACCCGCTGGCGCAGGTCGTCCAGGACGCCCGAATGCCACTTGAAATGGTGTACGCACGCGAGCGTGCTCGGGTCGGGCTTGTGGCCCGGTGCGCGGTGGTTTCCGGACGCGACGGTCACCGAGGAGTGGGCGAGGACGATCTTGCGCGGGTCCCCCTGGAGGAGGCGGCGGGTCAGGTGCCCGCCGAGCGGGAAGGCCCGGTCAAGGCCGGTTCCCGGGCGCCACATGGCCAGGCGGCCGTCGTTGGTGACGCGGTCGAGCATCAGGCCGCCAACCACTTTCTGCCCGGCGTCCCCGGCCTGAGCGAGCACGTCGGTCAGCGGGGCGGGATAGGTCTGGAACTCATCGGAGTCGGCGAGCAGGTGCCAGCCGTTCCCGGCCTGCTCGCGCAGGGAGTCGCGGAGCTGGGTGTTGGTGTGCTCGTGCCAGGGGCCGGTGCTGATCTGGGCGGGGGCGATGCCGAGGTCGTGGCAGGCCGCGATCAGCTGGTGCCGCCAGGCGTCCGGGACGTGGTCGGGGAAGTGGAAGGCGAGGTGGAACCGCTCGATGCCGAGCCGGCGGTAGTGGGCGGTCCAGGCGGCCAGCAGGGCCGGCTCGACCGGGCCGACGACCGCGACCAGGGCGGGAGGGACGAACATCAGCAGCGCTCCTTGGCCACACGGAGGCGGGCGTAGGTGTCGGTGAGGAAGGCGGCCTGCTCGGCCGCCGGGTGCATGTCCAGTGCCGTGGGCGCCGTCGGTCCCGGCCGGGCGGGCGCCTCGGCGGTGAGCTTGTCCAGCGTCTTGGCGAGGGCGTCCGGGTCTCCGGCCGGGAAGAGCCGGACCCACAGCTTCCCGGTCAGCCGGGCGGACAGCTCGTGGTCGTGCGCGGAGACGACTAGCGGGACACCGAGGCGGGCGGCGTCCATGACCAGCCCCGACTCCTTGCCCACCCCGGGCTTGCGGGCGACGAGGGCCGCGTCGGCGGCGGCGTAGACGAGCCGCAGGACCTCGTCGGCGACCGGGCCAGGCACCGTGTGGAGGCGGACGTGGGGCAGCCGGTGCCAGCGGTCGAGGAGGGTGTCGTCCAGCGGGGTGCCGCACACCAGGACGTGCAGTTGGGTGGTGAGGCGGGCGAGGGCCGCGTCGATGGTGGCGATGTCCTTGTACGGCCACCAGCCGCCGACCAGGCACACCGCCCTCGCGTCGGCGGGGATGGTGAAGGCGGCGCGGGCGCCGCTGCGCTCGGCGTCGGTCAGCCGCCGTCCGTCGTCGACCGCGAACGGCCGCACCTCACCGCGAAGGCGGGGGAAGGCCGCTGCGACCTGGTCGCGGACGTCGGCGGTCGGGCACAGCGCGATCACCCGCTTCTCGCCCCGGCGTGCGAGTCGGCCCAGCCACCGGACCGGACGGTCTTCGGTGGTGACCACCTCGTGGACGAACCGCAGGTGCGGGACGCCGCCCAGCAGGGTGGCGGCGCCGTGCAGGGCCTCGCTCGCGCTGAGGATCACCACGGCCGCCGCCTGCGGGGCGAGGCGGCGCGCGGTGCGAAGGCACGCGGCCTCGGTCAGACACCGGGTGAGGAGCGTGACCTGGTGCGGGAACCTGCGGACTCCCTGCGGCCAACTCCGGGAGGCGAAGGCCCGCTGACCGGCGGCCGAGACACGCTCCGCCGCCCACGCCCCGGCCAGCAGGACCCTCGCCGTCGGGCCGGCCGGCCCGACGGCGATCCGAGCCCCGGACCGCGCCAGCGGGCCCAGGTCCTCGCCCAGTCCGCCGGGGACGACAACCAGGCTCTTCGGCCGCGCGGCGGCGAGCGCCGTCAGCGTGCGCTGATGGTGCCCGCCGCCCCGGTGCGCGTACGGCTCGATTAGCACCAGCGGCCCAGGGACGGTGTTCATCCGGTGACCGCCTGCTCGCCGTACAGGGTGGTGAAGTGCCGGTGGAGCCAGGGCGGGTCGTTGAGTACCTCGAAGCGCGGAGGGCTGCTGGCGACGGTCTTGGCGAAGTCGAGCCCGTCGCGGGCACCGGCCGCAGCGTAGGTGCCGTACTCGCCGTCGCGGCTGGACGTCCAGGCGTCGATACGTTCCTGGGCGGAGGCGTCGGTCATGCCGTACTCGCTGCCGCGCGCGAGCATCGCGCACTCGCGGAAGCCTGCCTTCCACGCGTGGAACGGGCTCTGGTTGAACCGTGTGATGCCAGCGGTCTGGCGGCAGAACTCGACCCGTCCGGGTAGTGCGGCCAGCACGTCGACGGCCTGGCCCATCTCCCGCAGCGCCGAGCGGCGGATCAGCTTGAGTCCGCCGTATCCGTAGGTCAGGCCGTTGACCGGGTTCACGGCCTGCCACACCCGCATCGCCACCCCGTCGGCCAGCGGCTCCACCGCGGCGGCGGAGAACTCGGGGTCGATGGCGAAGTCGCCGTCGGCGAGGAAGAACGTCTCGGTGTCGACCAGCTCGGCGGTGAGCCGGTAGGCACGCCGCATCCCGCGGACCCCGTGCAGGCGCTTGACGCTGCCGCCCAGTACCCGGGTGAGGCGGCTGTGCAGGGAGCCGGCCAGCGGCTCGTCGTAGGAGAGCTGGACCGCGTCGAAGCCGGTCACTGGATCGCCTCCAGGTAGCGGGCGGCCACCGCGGCGGGCGCGAGGTCGGTGGTGGAGGCATGGGCGCGCTTGGCGTGCAGGAGGTAGAACTCGGGGTCCGTGGCGAGGCGGGTAACGATCCGGACGGCCTGCTCGTCGGTGTCGAACAGCAGCTCGTTGTCGATGTGCTCGGCCAGCCAGCCGGTACGCGGGCCGATCACGGGCAGGCCCATCGCCTGGCAGTCGATGACCGACATGGACCAGGGGCAGCCGGGCCGGAAGGGGGCGATGCCGAAATGGGCGCCGGCCAGCAGGTCGCGGTAGCGGACACGGTCGCCACGGTCGGAGGCGATGGCGACGCCGTCTGTGGTCGCGAGCTCTTCCAGGTGCCGTTCGGGGCTGGGGTCAAGGCGGACACGCTCGGGGCTGCGGGTGCCGAACAGGTCCATCACCGTGAGCCGCACCGGGGCGTCGGCGACGAGGTGGCGGGCGAGCCCGGTGAAGCGAGCGGTGCCGTAATGCGCGTACAGGCGGTGGTTGTAGATGCCGGTGGCCCGGCCCTCGGGCGGGGTGATGTCGGCAGGGTCGCGCACCAGCCGTACGTCCCTGGGGGCGGGGACGATGCGCAGCTTCTCGCCGAGGTCGACGCCGGCGCGGGCGGCTGCCGCCGTGGTCCAGGAGGCGGCGGTTGAGGAGTGGACCAGGACGCGGTCACAGGCTGCGAGACCGGCGGCGAAGGCCAGCAACACGCTCCGGCCGAGGCCGCCGTCGTCCATCGCCGGGTCCAGCTCTACAGTGCCCGTGCCGGTGTCGGCGAAGGAGAACGGCAGGTAGTGGCAGTAGCCCGCGACCAGCGCATCCACCCCGGCTTCCAGGAGCGCGGCCCGAATCGCGGGAGCGGCCTCGATCTGGTTGGCCACCACCACCTCGGGCCGCCGGTCACGGAACAGGGCGACCAGGGCGTCCATGCCCGGGTCGAAGCGAGCCCGGTACTTGGTGGACGGCGACGTGGTGAGCGCGAAGTGCACGCGGGCGTCGCCGACCGGGACGGGGGAAGCCACGGTCACCTCCGCCCCGGCGTCGGTCAGGGCCGGGGCGAGCAGGTCGGCGAAGGTGAAGCCGGAATCAGCAGTCAGCTGACTGCTGTTGGAGACATTGAGCAGATACAGCACGTGCATCGCTGCGACCCTCCTTCTTGGGGCCCGGGGATCGACCTGGGCCGGTGAAGGAAGGAAACGCGTGACTGCGACCGTGACAGAATGGTGAATCGAGATCACTCACGGTTCACTCATCTCATCCGGCAGCCAGGGCGGGGGCTTTGTTGGACGCGCGGGATGATGCCTTGACGGCCGAGCAAGCGGCCGAGGCGTTCGCGGCGGATGTGGCCCACTGGCGCGAGGTACGGGGCCTCGCCAAGCGGGAGTTAGCCAGAAGGATGGGCTTCGACCCGTCCTATGTCAGCCATGTCGAGTCGGGCCGGCACAAGCCGACGGAGGACTTCGCGCTGCGCGCGGAGGAGGCGCTGAACGCGGGCAAGGCCATCTGGCGGCGATGGTTGGACTACGAGGCGGCCAAGGCCCGCACCGCACCGGCGCCGCCGACGCCGACTCCCCGCAGAGCCGAGCAGCCGTACGCGACCGGCTCGGCGATCGTCGTCGAGCACGACGCGGCCCGTCTGGACTACGACGGCAGTCACTACCGGCTGACGATGCGCCGACTGCTGCGGAACACCGGCAGCGAACCCATCACCCGCTACCTGATCCGCATCAGCGTCGACCGCTACCCCGGCGAACCCGAACGCTCCAACGCCCACTACCGCGAACACCCACTGACCTGGGACGAACTCGCCCTGACCGCGACCTGCCGCGGCGAGGTGATGCACTGGCAGACCAAGCACGACCGCGACGCCTTCAAGGAGGTGTGGCTGGCGTTCGAGAACAGCGAGGGCCGCTTCCCCCTCTACCCGGGCGAGTCGGTCTGGATCGAGTACGCCTACTCGGTGGGCGACGAGAAGTGGGGCCGCTGGTTCCAGCGCGCCGTCCGCCTGCCCACCGAGCACCTGGCGGTCGAACTCGCCTTCCCCACCGCACTCGACCCCGCCGTGTGGGGCACCGAGACCTCCATGACCGCCGAGGCCGCACCGCTGCGGACGGCCCCGATACAGCGCGAGGAGAACGGGATGCGGATCTTCTCCTGGAGCACCTCCACACCCGCACTCCACGCCCGGTACCGTCTGGAATGGCGGTTCCGAGGCCGAACCGAACGGGACATGATTCAAGGGGAGTTCACGTGAACCAGGTGCGGCCCAGCGAGCAGATGCGGGACCTCGGCGTCGTGCAAGACGGGGCTCCGGTCCTCATCGAGCCCGTCCGCGCCTTCGCCCTGCCGGCCGAGCGCGAGGCGGCCGAGCAGGCCGTCGAGCAGATGTTCTCCGCCATGGAGCGGATCCGGCAGGTCCACCCGTTCGCCAAGGGCATGGGTCTCGCGGCCCCTCAGATCGGGATCGGCAGGGCCGCCGCCGTGGTCCAGCCCCCCGGAGACACCCCTGCGGTTGTCATGCTGAACCCCCGCATCACCGACTGCTCCAGTGACGCGGACGAGCAGTACGAGGGCTGCCTGTCGTTCTTCGACGTCCGCGGCCTGGTCCCCCGCCCCCTTCGGATCACGGTGGAGACCACGACCCTGGACGGACAGGTGGCGACCACCACCTACGAACGCGGACTCGCCCGCCTGATCCACCACGAGATCGACCACCTGGACGGCCTGCTCTACACCGCGCGGATGCGCACCGGCGTTACCCCCATCCCCGTCGAGCAGTACCGCCAGACCGGCCGCGCATGGGCCTACGAGCAGTGACAGTCCACCTGGCCGGCCCTGGGCGAAGCTCGGGTCGTTTCCAAGTCACCGGGGCCTTGGCCGAGCCGGCGGTACGGCTCGCGGTGTGGTAGCAGAACTGGGCTGGGCTCGCCCTTCCATCTTGTTGCGCGGGGGCTTCCTGACGACGGGTTCTCGAAGGCGGTTCAAGCGCCAGGTGAGGACTTCGCTGAGGCTGGTGGCGGTGTCGAGTTCTCGGTGGCGGGCGGCCTGGGTGAGGAGCGCGGAGGGAGCGCGGCCGGCTGCTGTGGTGTCGTTGAGGGTGGCGGCGAGGGCGGGCCAGTCGGGTTCGGCGAGGATCTGCTCGGCCAGGTCAGGCAGTGCTTGGCGCACCGTAGCGGCTTGCTGCTTCAGTAGCCATGGGGCGAGGTGCTGGCCCCGGTGGTGGAGCGCGGTCAGGGGTTCGGTGACTGCGGTCTGGTAGGCCACGCGGAGGTGCGTGGTTGCACGCTGCGCGGCCTCGGCCTGCTGGTGGTGGCCGCGGGCGCGGTGCCAGTGCTGGGCGGCGATGACCGCGAGCAGGAGAGCGTCGAGGACGATCGCGAGGAGGGCTCCGTCCTTCGGCGCGGGTTCGTGCAGGATCGCCTTCACCGCCCGGCGGATGGCCTGGGCCTGCTGGTGATGGGCGCGGACGCGGGACCGGGCGGCGCGCTCGAAGGCGGTGGCGGCCTCGACGAGCCGGGGCCGGATGGCGGCCGGAGCGAGTAGTGGGAGTGTGTCGAGGGCTTCGGCGAGGACGGTGATGTGGGCTTGTCCAGCGTCGTCCTCGCTGTGGGCGAGGCTGTCGGGGATCCCGTCGACGGCGCGGGTGAGTCGCCGCCAGACCGGGGCGTCAGCCCATTCCGCCGGCGTTGAGGCCGTGGCCATGAGGCGTTCGGCGATCTTCGGGTAGGAGAGGTCTGGGGCGAGGGTGGAGCCGGAGAACCAGACGGGCTCGCCGTGGGCGTTGGTGTCGTCGTCGAGGGCGACCTTGTAGCCGCGGACGTCCCCGGAGGGGAAGTACTGGACGTCGACGAGGGCTCCGGCCCCCTCGACGATCCGGAAGAACTCCTCGGTGTTCGTGGCCGCCGACGAGACGGCGGTGCGGACGACGGTGCGCAGGTGTTCCCGGGCGGTTCGGGCGTTGCCGGTCCGGCGGGCCTTCTCCTGCTCGGCGCGGGTCGGCCGCTTGGCAGCGGTGCGGTCACCTCGCGGCACCTGGCGGAGCCCGTACTCCTTCTCGATGGCGACGAGTTCCTTGTCGGCGCGCAGGAAGTCGTTCCAGTTCCTAGGCGGGCGGAGGTCGCCTTGAACCTTGGTGGCGACGATGTGGATGTGGTCGTCGGCGTGACGGACGGCGATCCAGCGGCAGGCGTCTGGGTCGTTAGTCGGGGCGATGCCGGTGGCGTTGAGGACGCGGCGGGCGATGGTGGCCCACTCGTTGTCGGTCAGGTGGCGGTCTTCGGGGGCGGCGCGGATCGAGCAGTGCCAGACGTGGTTCTTCGGCGCCTTGTGGCCGGCCTGCTTGACCCGCAGGTCGAGGACGGCGGCGAGCTGGGCGAGGGTGGCGTCGGGGTCGCGGCCGGGGTCAGGGGCGAAACCGTCGAAGGAGGCGGCGAGGTGGGGGTCGGTGTGTTCGTTGGCGCGGCCCGGTCCGTAGAGGTAGTTCAGGACGCCCCGTGTTTTGTGGCCGGGCTTGACGATGTTCGCGATCAATCAGACCGCCCGGTGGTTCGTGGCGGCCACATCGGCGGCGGTGTCGACCGCCGCGACCGTCTGCCTCACGGTCGTCACGAGTCGGCAGGCCTCGGCGAGGACGGCGGCGTCCACAGAGTGTGCGTCGCCGCCGGCGTTGAGGCGGTGGGCGATCTGGTTCACGTTCGTGCCGATCCTGGCGAGCTCGGTACGCAGAGCGGCGAACTCGTCGATCAGATCATCGGTGGCGGCACGCTCGGCGGGCAGGGCGAGATCGTTGTCCAGGTGGGCCATGACGATGGCGCCGACGAGGTGCGCGCTGGCCAGATTGTGACGACGAGCCTCGACGAGGATTGCCTGCTTCTCGTCGACGCTGTAGCCGACATCGACACGCTCTCGGCGCTGCACGTCCTGGCGGGCACGGCGACGGGCGACACGATGCAGCGCGGCCTCATCGGCGGCACGCACACCCCACGCCCCCGGTGCGCCCTCGCGCCGGGGACCTGCCTCCGCCACCCTAGGGGCGGAGGCTTCCGCGTTGGACCGGCCCTTGGACGGTCCAACGCCATACCTTGCTCCGCCCGGGGCTGGGTGGGTGGCCGGCTGCTGGGCGGTGTCCGGGGAGTCGGGGGCGGGCTGAGCGTGCATCGGCGGGCTCTCCAATCGGTGGGGGAGGACGAAGCGGTACTCGCCCCGAAGGAGTTCCGGGGCGAGCGGCCTGTTGGTTGGGGTCGGGGCTATGCGGCGGTCTTGGCGAGCTGCTGGTCGAGCTCGGTCTGGAGCTTGGCCCTGGCCTCTTCGAGGCGTTCGCGTCCACCGGGCCTGAGGCCCTGGGCGCGGATGGCGGTCTCCATGTGGCGGCGGGAGACCCGGCCGTCTCGTCCCAGGCGGGCGGTGCGGCCTATGGCGAGCACCTGCTCGTACGTGGCGATCGGCGCCTTGCCGTCCTCGGGGGCGGGCGGCGGTTCCGGATCAGCCACTTGCTCGTCGGCGGCGTCGCCCTCGTCAGTCTCGTCTTCGGCGGGGACCGGCTCGGTTGTGGCGGGCGGTGTGCCGGGCTCCGGAGGCGTGGTCTCGGTGGCCGCAGGTTCCGCGGGGGTGGGGCGGCGCTGGACGAGGAGGTAGAGGTGGACGGCGCCGGCAAGGGCGAGTGGGGCGATGGCGGAGATGACGCCGACGGTGATGTCGTCCAGGGCGAGCCCGCCTCGCCGCGTCTGTTGGTTGAGGCGGACGGCGTGCAGGACGTTGGCCCAGATGCTGGTGGCCGTGGCGATGCCGACCAGGGCCGAGACGTACAGGCGGGGCCGCAGGGGTGCGGTGCGCAGGACGAGGAGGGCGCCGATGCCGATGGCGATGAAGCCATCGATCACCAGCGGGAAGGCGTACGTCAGGAGTCGGTGGATGTGGCTGGCGGCGGCCATCTGGCGCAGGGCGTCGTACGAGAGCGCGAAGGCGGCCATGGCGAGGAGGGCGACGCCCGTACGGATCAGGACGGGGAGGGCGGAGGGAGGTGCGGTGGTGCTGGGGGAGGACAAGGGAGGGTGCTCCGGAAGCTCAGGGGGAGGCTGAGGTGGCCGCGCGGCCGGTGGCGGGTGGGAACCGTCCCGACTCGTCGCATGCCTGGTCAGCGCCGGTACGGGTGAGGGCCGTGACATCGGGTTGACCCGTCACGGGCGGGTGACCCGTCCCGGCCCTGACCTGCGAGGGGACGGGTGGGGACGGGTCGTTGTGGGTCAGGCGCTGGGTGCGGGGACCGGCAGGAACAGCGGCTCGGCGGCTAGGGCGGTGGCCGGTGCGGCGGGCTCGGGGCAGTAACGGGCCCAGGCGTCGGCGAACTGCTCGCGGGCGAAGCCCCTGGCCTGGAGGCCGTCGGGGAAGCGGTGGCTGGCGGCGCTGATGCCGTAGTCCTTCAGCAGGAGCTGGAGGCCGCGCGCGGTGAGGCCCTTGTCCTTGTATTCGGGCCAGGGCGATTCGGTGTCCTCGTTGAGGATGCCGAGGAGGCGGCCGGTACGGAGCAGGCCGGGGTTGCCTTCGGTGGCGAAGGCGCGGCGGATGTCGGCGAGGAGGCGGAGGTTCAGGGTGCTGTTGTCCTGGTCCTGTTCGGCCTCGTGCTTCGTCATCGCCAGGCAGGCGGCGCGGGCGGCCTCGGGCCAGGTGCCGCCGGCGAGGTCGGCGACGGCGACGAGCGGCTGCCAGGTGTCGGCGGCGCGGTCCTCGACCGGCATGGGCGGGGTGAGGTCGAGAGCGGTGTCGTGGAGCGGGCCGAGCCAGGCCACGAGCCGGTCCCGTACGGCGTGGAGGGCGGGGGTGTCCCGTACGGTGCGGAACTCGGCGACCTTCTCGCTCGGCCCCCGCCGTCGCATCCGGATCACGACCGACCGGTCCATGATCGTGTCCGGCAGATCGCCGATCCCGGCGAGGGCGGCCATGGCGAAGGCCGGGAACTTCGACACCTCGTGGTTCGGGCCGGAGACCCGCAGGGTGGGCCGGTTGCGCTGGTGGCCGGCGTTGAGCAGGCCGCGCATCTCCTCGTTCTTCTCCGCGACCTTGGCCGACCCGAAGAGGGTGTCGGCCTCGTCGACGAGCAGGGTCGGCGGGTTCTCGGTGATCGACCGGAAGACCGCGGCGGCCGAGGCGTTGACCGTGATCAGCGGGTCGTGGACGGTCTCGGTGACCACGTCGAGGAGCCGCGACTTCCCGCACCTCTTCGCGGGTCTGACGACCGCGAGGCGAGGGGCGTGCTGCCACGCGGTCTGCAGGTGCGTGGCCGCGACCCACAGCGTCACCGCCGTGAGGGCGTCCTCGCTCGGCAGGACGACGTAGCGGCGGAACTGCGCTTGGAGGTCGGACAGTGCCTGGTTGCCCTCGGAGGGCGGTACGGGACCGGGCTCGGGCGACGGCTCCGGCTCGGGTGTGGCGGGTCGGCCGGGTATGGCCACCGGAGGCCACGCGGCGCGAAGCGATGGCGCGTGGGGTGCGGCTTCGTCCATACTGAACATTGAGCTTCTCGATCTGCGGGCCATACGGGACGGCAATCCCGGCCATGCAGGTAGTCATTCAGGGATGGGTGGCGTGAGGTTTGCGCTTGAGCCCCTCGGTGTCGCTAGCACCGGGGGGCTTTTTGCATGCCGGAGCGCAGGGAACCGGCATGTTCATCACTATGCACCACGCAGCGGTGCTTTGCAAATCGCAGCATATGGTGTACTGTTTCACTGGCCCTGCAAGGTGCAGCGGCGCGCTGCGAGAGGAAGGGGGGATCGATGTCGGACGACGAGCGCGTGCAGGAGCGCGAGCAAGAGCTGGAAGGTGTCCTGCTCCAGGGCGAGGAGAACGCCGCCAAGCGCATCAAGTTCGAGCGCGAGCGGCGCGGCTGGAGCACCACGACGCTCTCCGACCGCCTCAACGAGGCCGGTTACGAGATGAACCCGTCGGGCGTCTGGCGTATCGAGAACGGCAAGCGCCGCATCAACCTCGACGAGGCCATCGGCTTCGCCGACGTCTTCGGGGTCTCTCTGTCCAACCTCGTCGGCCCGCCGGGCCTCGCTGCCGCCGGCCGTGCCGTGGAGCTGATCGACACCGTGGTGGCCGCCAACGCCGCTGCCCAGAGAGCCCAGCACGCGTACCGCAGGGCGAACAACGAGCTCATCGCCTACCTCGATGAGCACCCGGAAATCCGCCGGGAGGCCGACGTGATGGTCAGCAACGCCATCGCCGAGAACATCAACAAGATCAATATCGAGGAGTTCGGGACCCCGAACCCGCTCCTGCCGTAGCCACTTCTAGTGGCCGCCCTGGCCCGCAAACCCCAGGACCCGGCCTCATTCGCAAACCCAGCCCATCCCATCCCTGAACGACCGGCCCGGCCGGGGTTGCCGCCCCACACGCCGAGGCCAGCAGAGGACCCCGCTTGCGCCACACCGCGATACCCCACGCCTCCGCCCAGCCCCGCACGGCGGGGGAGGCGAGCACCACTGACCGCCTGCTCACGGTCGACGAAGCCGCCGCACGTCTCGGCACCGGAGTCCGCTTCGTCCGCCGGCTGATCCAGGAACGCCGGATCCGGTACGTGAAACTCGGCAAGCACGTCCGCATCGCCGACAGCGTTCTGACCGCCTACATCGTGGAACGGACCGTCGAACCCGTCCGCGCCCGGCGCTCCCGCTATGGGGTGGCCGCCTGATGCCCCCTTCCCGCAAGCGAGCCCCTCGTCGCACCTTCGGGGCGATCCGTAAACTGCCCTCGGGCCGCTGGCAGGCGCGCTACCCCGGCACCGACGGCGTCCTGCGGCCCGCCCCCGAGCCGTACGAGACGAAGCGCGAGGCCGAGGTGTTCCTCGCCCAGGTCCAGGCCGACCAGTCGCGCGGCGACTGGATCGACCCGACCGCCGGTGAAGTGCTGTTCGCCGAGTACGCCGCGCGCTGGATCGACGAGCGCGGGGTCGCGGCCACGACCGAGGAGCTGTACCGGCGGCTGCTCCGCCTCCACCTAGAGCCGACCTTCGGGGAGCAGTACGTCAACGCCGTCAGCCCTGCCAAGGTCAGGACCTGGCGCGCGGAACGGCGGAAGGCGACCGGCGCCACCACGGTCGCTAAGTCGTACCGCCTGCTCAAGTCCATCATGCAGACGGCGGTCGAGGACGACCTGCTCCGTCGGAACCCCTGCTTCATTCGCGGGGCTGGCCGCGAGGATGCGGACGAGCGGCCGGTGGCCACGGTCGAGGAGGTCTTTGCGCTCGCCGAGGCCATCGGCATCCGCTGGCGGCTGATGGTCCTTCTCGGGGCCTTCGCCTCCATGCGCCCGGAGGAACTGGCCGAGCTGCGCCGCTCGGACGTCGACCTCGACGCCGGTTCGGTACGGGTACGGCGCGCGGCCCCGGAACTGAACACGGGCCGGCGGGTCATCGGCGACCCCAAGTCCCGAGCGGGCAAACGGGAGATCATGCTCCCTTCCTTCATCCTCCTCGACATCCGCCGGCACCTGGAATGGTTCGCCCAGGACGGTCCCGACGGCCTCGTCTTCGTGGGGGAGCGGGGAGCCCCGCCCATCGGGGCACCACCTTCGGCCACAAATGGCGCAAGGCCCGCGACACGGTCGGCCTACCGAAGGAGTTCCGCTTCTACGACCTCCGGCACACCGGCAACACCCTCGCTGCCGACACCGGCGCAAAGCTGAAGGATCTGATGGTCCGCGCCGGCCAGTCCTCGGAGCGCGCCCAGCTGATCTACCAGCACTCCACCAAGGCCCACCAGCGCAAGCTCGCAGACGACATCGACGCCGACGTCCGCCGCCAGCGGGCAGAGATCAAGCGCAGTACTGCGGGCAACGCGTCTGCGCACGTGCCTCGTGGTGCGCGCCTAGAAAGGTGATGTGAGGGCTCCAGCTCGTCGGCCCGCCGTCTTGGCCGGCTTGACGAGCTGGCTGCCTGTTGGAGGCGTCGGTCAGGTACTTTCCGGTTCGGCATTGAGCAGCCGTACCGTCCTGCGTGTGCGAGAAGTGAACGGCCGTGCGGTGATGATGTCCGCACCGCCGTCCTCAGCCGGGGTGACAGCCGTGATCTGAGCAGCTGGCATTGTTACTTCAGCCGTTCCGAGAGGCACCGGCTGGCCGAAGATCTCCAGACTGAACTCGCGCTCTTGCACCGCGAACTCGAGGCGCTCACCGACCACCAAGAGCTGGTTGGCGGCCTCCGGGAGATCGGCAGGTCGTGCGAGGTTCCAATGAGCCAGGGACGGTGGCACTTCGACGCTCATCCCGCAGAGAAGCTGATGAGCTTGTCGGATGGCTGCCACGTCTGCCGGAGAGATGGATCGCGGCACGTCAAAAGGAGTGCTTGTACGCCGCTGGACCTCGCTGAGGTCCTCCATGAGTGTGATCTCCTCGTCCAGGACGTGGTCACTGATCGTGTCGTTCTTCACCTCTCCGCAGGGGACGGAAGGCCCCACGGCCTTGTTGTTCAGGTGGAGCTGGAATCGGTGTGGCGCGCGTGCCTGTCGTGCGAACCGGAGCAGAGACAACCGGTCGTGAGGCTGAAGTCCAGGCACCGGCGACATGGACAGGGAAGTCTCTGCGGTCTGATTCTGCACGTCCAGCCGCAAGACGATCTTCAGTGAGTCCGTGCGGTCGGTACCAGTGGCAACCGCGCCTCGCCTGCCTCTGTGGCGTACCTGGAGATCCACGGGCAGTGATGCCAGCCGACGCCCGTCCGCGTCCTCGATCAGAGCCCGCGCAGGGATGACCGGGCCTGATTGCTGGTTTGCTCCCAGGCGAAGGAGCGTGGAAGGGGCCGGAGGATCGCTGTGAACGCCGAGGCCGGCGGGGAGGTCAAGGACCAACCGCGAGAGGTGGTCGCCGGTGAGCTCGACAGGGTCGCCGAAATCTGTGAAGCGCTCCCACGCCTCACGCGCGTCGCGCCCAGCGGGAGTGTCAGGGAATGACGCCTGGAAACTGAGGGTTGTCGGGCGGTCTACTTCGGCGCCTCGGTAGGCGGGCTCCATAGAGATGCTCTCCCCGGTCGGTCCCGCGGTCACGGTGAACCGGTAATGCGGCTCGATTCTGTTGAGCTGCTCCACGGTTTCTCTTACGCGGGCGAGCGCGGCCGGCCCGTCTGCCACGCTGACGAGTTCCCCGTCGGCGAGGCGGCGCATGACCTCCTGCGTGGTCCAGTGGCCCTCGTGGAGGTAGTAGTGCGCGAATGCCGGCTGTTCGATCTCTCGTGCCTTCAGCCAGTTCAACCCGCACCAGGACAGCGGGAACTGGGAGCGGGAGCGAAGCCCGTCGAACCAGTCCAGTTCCTTTGGGTTGGGGTCGATCGGGACCACAAGCGTCCAGCACGTGGGCCGGTGCTGGGCGGCACGGGCCCACGATCGCTCGACCTTCGTGCGCCGGGCGGGAGTCATCCTGCCCGTAAACGACTTCATCTCGTAGATGGCCAGCGTGCTGCCGTCGCGGAAGAGAGCGTCCCTCCCGCCGTCTCCGCCGACGCCGTCGACGCGGAGCACCTCAGGGTTGAGCAGGTTGAGGAGCACGGCGACTGCTGTCTCGTAGTCGTCTGCTCGCTGTGCCACGAGCTCCCAGCGTGATGTGGCGCTTGCCATGTAGCCCTCCTCCCGCCAGTTTGTCGTGCGCGCCGTCGCAGAGGGAGGGGAATCAGGCACGGGCTCAGGCTGATGGATTCCCGAGGTCTCGAATGGCACGCGAATGGCACGCGACCCCCGACAGGTCTAAACAACAAAGAGGCCCTGGTCTCCGACCAGGGCCTTCGTCATGGAGCGGGTGACGAGAATCGAACTCGCGCTCTGAGCTTGGGAAGCTCATGTTCTACCATTAAACTACACCCGCGGAGCGAGCCGCCCGAGCAGCTCGCATCGCTCGATACTGTACCTCATGCCAGGTCCCCGGCGTTCGAGCCGTGGGACCTTTTTGCTGTGCGGAGGGGTGGACGCGGTTTCTGTGGGCGGGAGTTGAGGGCGTAGCGTGGGGGGTCGGAGTGCCGCATGGAGCGGCGTCCCGTTCATCCCCTAATGTGGCGGTCTCGTCCAAGGCTTGTTGGGGAAGGGACTTGATGGACTCCATGGAGCGCACCGTCGTCCGCTGTGCCGAAGGGCACGTTTTCGCTACCTCCTCGTTCCCGATGCAGCAGCTCGGGGCCGGGCGGATCGGGCCCGGGCGGCTCATTCGCTGTCCGCGCTGTGCGCGGTTGCGGCATGCCGTGCCGGTGGTGCTCGAGCGGCGGTAGGAGCGGGTGGCAGGCGCGCGGGCGGTCCCTGGGTGGGGAGGGCCCGCGCGTTTTGCGTATCCTCGGGACGTGCTTCTCTCAGACAAGGACATCCGGGCCGAGATCGACGCCGGACGTGTTCGCATTGATCCATTCGACGCGTCGATGGTGCAGCCCTCCAGCATCGATGTGCGGCTCGACCGCTACTTCCGGGTGTTCGAGAACCACCGCTATCCCCACATCGACCCGGCCGTCGAGCAGGCCGATCTGACCCGCATGGTCGAGCCGGACGGGGACGAGGCGTTCATTCTGCATCCCGGTGAGTTCGTGCTCGCCTCGACGTACGAGGTCATCTCGCTGCCCGACGATCTCGCGTCGCGCCTGGAGGGAAAGAGTTCGCTGGGGCGGCTCGGGCTGGTGACGCATTCGACCGCGGGGTTCATCGACCCCGGTTTCTCCGGGCACGTGACCCTGGAGCTCTCGAATCTCGCGACACTGCCGATAAAGCTGTGGCCGGGAATGAAGATCGGCCAGCTGTGCATGTTCCGGCTGAGCTCGCCCGCGGAGTTCCCGTACGGCTCCGAGCGGTACGGGTCGCGGTACCAGGGCCAGCGGGGGCCGACCGCGTCGCGGTCGTTCATGAATTTCCATCGGACTCAGGTGTGATGCCCCATGACCAGCAGCAATGACGTGGACGACGTGCGGGAGAACCTGACCTACGAGGGGTTCGGCCGTGCCGTGCGGGAGCTGGCGCAGACCGTGGCGGACGACGGGTTCGAGCCCGATGTCGTGCTGAGCATCGCCCGCGGCGGGGTGTTCGTCGCCGGTGGGCTCGCCTACGCGCTGGACTGCAAGAACATCCATCTGGTGAATGTCGAGTTCTACACCGGCGTGGGCACCACCCTGGAAATGCCGGTCATGCTGGCGCCCGTTCCGAACGCGATCGACTTCTCGGACAAGAAGGTCCTGATCGCCGACGACGTCGCCGACACCGGGAAGACGCTGAAGCTCGTGCATGATTTCTGTATCGATCATGTCGCCGAGGTGCGCAGCGCGGTCATCTACGAGAAGTCGCATTCGCTCGTGAAGTGCGAATACGTGTGGAAGAAGACCGACCGCTGGATCAATTTCCCGTGGAGCGTGGAGAAGCCCGTCGTGCGGCGCAGCGGGCAGGTTCTCGACGCCTGATCCGGCGGGGATCCGGAAGAAAAGCAGAGGGAAGAACGAGGACCCCGGCACACTTCGTGCCGGGGTCCTCTGCGGTGCCGGTGCGGCGGAATTCCGTGCGGTGCGGTGGTGACCGCGTGGGTCAGAGCGTGCCGAGCTTGAGGATCGACAGCAGGGCGATCAGCTGGATCGCGGACGCGCCCAGCGCCTTCGGCCACGGCAGGTCGTGCGACTTGCTCACCATCGTGGTGAACAGCGCGGCCGAGGCCAGCCAGGTGACCCAGCCCAGGATCTGGACCAGGGAGTTCTCGCCGCCGAGGAAGAGCGCGAATATCAGGCGGGGCGCGTCCGTGATCGACATGATCAGCATGGACAGGCCCACGGTCGGCTGCCAGGCGCCGTCGCCGCCCAGCTGGCGGGCGAGCGTGTGGGTGACCGCGCCCATGACCAGACCGCCGATGACGAAGCCGACGCCCGTGAGGACGACGTAGGGCACCGCCGTGGAGATCGTCGCGTTGATCGCGTCGTCCCGGGCCTGGTCGAAGCCGAAGAGGGCGAGCAGGCCGTACAGGAACGTGACGATCAGCGCCGGGCCCCAGACGGGGTAGTCGCGCATCTGCAGGAACGTCGGCGCCGGGCGCAGCACGAGCCCGGAGAGCAGTTCCTTCCAGGGCAGCCGCGGGCCCGTGGGCTGGGCGGGTGCCTGGCCGGCGCGGTAGGTGTCGCCGTCGTTGTAGTTGTAGGGGTCCTCGCCGATGCTGAACGCCCGGGTGTGACCGGGGGCGTCGGCGGCGAACGGGTCGCCCTGCTGGGGGGAGCCGTGGGGGTGCTGGGGCGGGTTGTACGGGTCGCCGAAGTACTCCGGCTCCCCGTGGCCGCCCGGACCGCCGTGGCCGCCGGGGCCGTGACCGGGCTGGGGAGCGCCGGGGTAGCCGTAGCCGCCGTTGCCCGGGGCGCCGTTGTTGTACGGGGGCGGGGCGGCGTTGCCTCCTGCCGGGGGCCAGGGCTGCTGCCCGTACGGCGGTGGTGCCTGTGTGCCGTACGGCTGCTGCCGCGGTTGCTGTTGCCCTTGCTGCGGGGTGCGGTTGTCCCGGCCGCGTCCGATCCTGAATCCAGCCACTCGTCGAACGTACCTGGTCCGCGTCGGCGCGGTCAGAGGGCCTGGGGCCCCTGCCCGCCATTGCGGCCGAGCTGTGACATCCCTTAGGGGGAACCCGGGGCGCCCCGGCGGGGGTTGCCGGAACGCGGAAGCGGCCGGTCCGCTCAGTGGCGGGCCGGCCGCTTCCTCCGTGCTGCGGGCGGTACTGCGGGCGGATTTACTTCGCCGGTTCGGGCTCCGGCGCGTCCTCCGCCTCGGCCTCCCCGGCCGGGTCGACCGGGGTCTTGACCGAGTCCAGCAGGAGCTGCGAGACGTCGACGACCTGGACCGACTCCTTGGCCTTGCCCTCGTTCTTCTTGCCGTTGACCGAGTCGGTCAGCATGACGAGGCAGAACGGGCAGGCGGTGGAGACGATGTCGGGGTTGAGGGAGAGGGCTTCCTCGACGCGCTCGTTGTTGATGCGCTTGCCGATCCGCTCCTCCATCCACATCCGGGCACCGCCGGCGCCGCAGCAGAAGCCGCGCTCCTTGTGGCGGTGCATCTCCTGCTGGCGCAGACCGGGGACCTTGTCCATGATCTCGCGCGGCGGGGTGTAGATCTTGTTGTGACGGCCCAGGTAGCAGGGGTCGTGGTACGTGATCAGGCCCTCGACCGGGGTCACCGGGATCAGCTTGCCCTCGTCGATGAGGTGCTGGAGCAGCTGGGTGTGGTGGATGACCTCGAACTCGCCGCCGAGCTGCGGGTACTCGTTGGCGATGGTGTTGAAGCAGTGCGGGCAGGTCGCGACGATCTTCTTGGCCGACTTGGCCTTCTTCGTGGAGTCGTCCTCGTCGTCCTCGCCGAACGCCATGTTCAGCATCGCGACGTTCTCCTGGCCGAGCTGCTGGAACAGCGGCTCGTTGCCGAGGCGGCGGGCCGAGTCACCGGTGCACTTCTCGTCGCCGCCCATGATCGCGAACTTGACGCCCGCGATGTGCAGGAGCTCCGCGAAGGCCTTGGTGGTCTTCTTGGCCCGGTCCTCCAGGGCACCGGCGCAGCCGACCCAGTAGAGGTAGTCGACCTCGGTGAGGTCCTCGACGTCCTTGCCGACGATCGGGACCTCGAAGTCGACCTCCTTGGTCCACTCCACCCGCTGCTTCTTGGCGAGGCCCCAGGGGTTGCCCTTCTTCTCCAGGTTCTTGAGCATCGTGCCCGCCTCGGACGGGAACGCGGACTCGATCATCACCTGGTAGCGGCGCATGTCGACGATGTGGTCGATGTGCTCGATGTCGACCGGGCACTGCTCGACGCAGGCGCCGCAGGTGGTGCAGGACCACAGGACGTCCGGGTCGATGACGCCGTTCTCCTCGACGGTGCCGATCAGCGGGCGCTCGGCCTCGGCCAGCGCGGCCGCGGGGACGTCCTTGAGCTGCTCCTCGGTGGCCTTCTCCTCGCCCTCCATGGTCTTGCCGCCGCCGGCCAGCAGGTACGGGGCCTTGGCGTGCGCGTGGTCGCGCAGCGACATGATCAGGAGCTTGGGGGAGAGCGGCTTGCCGGTGTTCCAGGCCGGGCACTGCGACTGGCAGCGTCCGCACTCGGTGCAGGTGGAGAAGTCGAGGAGGCCCTTCCAGGAGAACTGCTCGATCTGCGGGACGCCGAAGACGGCGTCCTCGGCCGGGTCCTCCCAGTCGATCTCCTTGCCGCCCGAGGTCATCGGCAGCAGTGCGCCGAGCGACGTCCCGCCGTCGGCGTTCCGCTTGAACCAGATGTTCGGGAAGGCCAGGAAGCGGTGCCAGGCGACGCCCATGTCCTGCTTCAGGGCGACCGTGATCATCCAGATGAAGGAGGTTGCGATCTTCAGGCCGGCGAAGAAGTAGGTGAGGTTCTGGAGGGTGGAGACGTCCATGCCCTCCAGCCAGCTGACGACCGGGTACGAGATGAAGAAGGACGCCTCGTAGCTGTCGACGTGGTGCTGGGCGCCTTCGAGGGCGTGCAGCATGAAGATGCAGACGCCGACGATGAGGATGACGGCCTCGACGAAGTACGCCTGGCCGAAGTTGGACCCGGCGAAGCGGGACTTGCGGCCCGGCTTGCGCGGATGGGCCAGCTGGCGGATGACGATCAGGGTCAGGATGCCGAGCACGGTCATCGTGCCGATGAACTCGACGAAGACGTTGTACGGCGCCCAGTCGCCGATGACCGGCAGGATCCAGTCGGCCTTGAAGAGCTGGCCGATGGCGTTGACGATCGTCAGCAGCAGCGAGAAGAAGCCCACCGCCACGAACCAGTGCGCGACACCGACGATGCCCCAGCTGTTCATCCGGGTGTGGCCGAGGAACTCCCTGACCACGGTGAGGGTGCGCTGGGCGGGCTCGTCCGTGCGGGTGCCCGCGGGCACGTTCTGGCCGAGCCGCATGAAGTTGAAGATCTGCAGGAGGGCGCGGAGGAACAGGGCCACGCCTACCACGATCAGGACCAGCGACACGATGATCGCGGCGAGTTGCATTTGGGGGCTCCTCGGGCCTGCGAGGGTGGAATCCAGTGTCAATGAGCGAGTACTGGCAATTATCTGGTCTTACTAAGCAGTAACTTAATCAGTCCGTGCTGACACTATCCACTTCTTCCGGCGGGCTGTAGCCGCACCGGCGGTGATCTGTGTCGCTCAGGCGTGCCTTGCCGCGCCGGGTCAGCGCGCGGGCCGCCCGGTGCAGTGGAGCGTGGGCGGCCCTCACCAGGATGGCCAGGTCCATTCCCACGTGGTGATGCTCGGCGTAGTACTGGTCGAGCAGGTCCGGCTCGTCCCAGGGCATTCCGGAGCGGGAGCGCACCTGCGCCAGGCCGGTGAGGCCCGGTTTCAGTTCCTGCCGCCAGTCTCTCGCGACGGGGGAGGTGCCGGGACCCGGGGTGCAGGTTCCGCCCTGTACGGGGGATCCGCTCGCAGGGGATCCGCTCACGGGAGACCCGCTTGCGGGGGATCCGCTCCCCTCGTACGGGGGCAGGGGTTCGGGGCCGACCAGGGAGAGGTCGCCCCGTACGACGTGCGGCAGCCGGGAGAGCGTGTCCAGCCGCAGTCGCCGGGTGCGCAGCGAGTACAGGACGAAGACGCGGCCGCCGGGGCCGGTCCGGGGCGAGCGGTCCAGTACGCCGCCCGGGGGCCGGCGGACCGCGAGCGCGAGGGCGCCCGCGGCGAGCAGGGGTGAGGCCAGGACCAGCAGGGCCGAGCCGAGGGTCAGGTCCAGCGCGCGCTTGGCCGAGGGGCGCTCCCGCCGCCCCCGCGGCTGCCTCTGCCTCTGCCTCTGCGTCTGCGTCTGCATCGTTCACACCTGCCTGGGATCACGGCCCTGCGGGGGCGGGGGTCACGGCGGATCGATTGCCGGTTTTGCGTGGCTCACAACATTTTGTTACAGAACGATCCCATGGGGCGATGACGGGAAGGGGTTGCGTCGCTCGGGGGACAGGGGGGTGTCGTCCCTGATCGCCCCGTATGTGCCGTTGTGGGGGTGGGGGTGCGGGGGTGGTGGGTGACTGAGTGCGGGGCGCGGAATTCGGAAGTGCGCGGGTGGCGCGAGGCGCGTGCACGATAGTTGAGCCGACCCGACTCAAGTCTGTTGACAGTGTGGCGGGGCTCGTGCATCCTTGAGCCAGATCCACTCAAGTAGTCAAGCTGGAGGAACTGAAATGGCACGTGCGGTCGGCATCGACCTGGGCACGACTAACTCCGTCGTCAGCGTTCTCGAAGGCGGCGAGCCCACCGTCATCACCAACGCAGAGGGCGCCAGGACCACGCCGTCCGTCGTCGCCTTCGCGAAGAACGGCGAGGTTCTCGTCGGAGAGGTCGCCAAGCGTCAGGCGGTCACGAACGTCGACAGGACGATCCGTTCGGTCAAGCGCCACATGGGCACGGACTGGAAGATCGAGCTCGACGGCAAGAACTTCAACCCGCAGCAGATGAGCGCCTTCATCCTGCAGAAGCTGAAGCGGGACGCCGAGTCGTACCTGGGCGAGAAGGTGACCGACGCGGTCATCACCGTCCCCGCGTACTTCAACGACTCCGAGCGCCAGGCCACCAAGGAGGCCGGCGAGATCGCGGGCCTGAACGTCCTGCGCATCGTCAACGAGCCGACCGCCGCCGCGCTGGCGTACGGGCTCGACAAGGACGACCAGACGATCCTCGTCTTCGACCTCGGTGGCGGCACCTTCGACGTGTCCCTCCTGGAGATCGGTGACGGCGTCGTCGAGGTGAAGGCCACCAACGGTGACAACCACCTCGGTGGTGACGACTGGGACCAGCGCGTCGTCGACTACCTGGTGAAGCAGTTCGCCAACGGGCACGGCGTGGACCTGTCCAAGGACAAGATGGCCCTCCAGCGTCTGCGCGAGGCCGCCGAGAAGGCGAAGATCGAGCTCTCGTCCTCGACCGAGACCACGATCAACCTGCCCTACATCACCGCCTCCGCCGAGGGCCCGCTGCACCTGGACGAGAAGCTCACGCGCTCGCAGTTCCAGCAGCTGACCGCGGACCTGCTGGAGCGGTGCAAGACCCCGTTCCACAACGTCGTCAAGGACGCGGGCATCCAGCTCTCCGAGATCGACCACGTCGTTCTCGTCGGTGGCTCGACCCGTATGCCGGCCGTCGCCGAGCTCGTCAAGGAGCTGACCGGTGGCCAGGAGGCCAACAAGGGCGTGAACCCGGACGAGGTCGTCGCCATCGGCGCCTCGCTCCAGGCCGGTGTCCTCAAGGGCGAGGTCAAGGACGTCCTGCTGCTCGACGTCACCCCGCTGTCCCTCGGCATCGAGACCAAGGGCGGCATCATGACCAAGCTCATCGAGCGCAACACCACGATCCCGACCAAGCGGTCCGAGATCTTCACGACGGCCGAGGACAACCAGCCGTCCGTGCAGATCCAGGTCTACCAGGGCGAGCGCGAGATCGCGGCGTACAACAAGAAGCTCGGCATGTTCGAGCTGACCGGTCTGCCGCCGGCCCCGCGCGGCGTCCCGCAGATCGAGGTCGCCTTCGACATCGACGCCAACGGCATCATGCACGTCGCGGCCAAGGACCTCGGCACCGGCAAGGAGCAGAAGATGACCGTCACCGGCGGCTCCTCGCTGCCGAAGGACGAGGTCAACCGGATGCGCGAGGAGGCCGAGAAGTACGCGGAGGAGGACCACGCCCGCCGCGAGGCCGCCGAGTCCCGCAACCAGGGCGAGCAGCTCGTCTACCAGACGGAGAAGTTCCTGTCCGACAACGCGGACAAGGTCCCCGGCGACGTGAAGACGGAGGTGGAGACCGCGCTCACCGAGCTGAAGGAGAAGCTCAAGGGCGAGGACACCGCCGAGATCCGTACCGCCACGGAGAAGGTCGCGGCCGTCTCCCAGAAGCTCGGCCAGGCGATGTACGCCAACGCCCAGGCCGACGGCGCCCCGCAGGACGCCCCGCAGGCGGGTGCCCAGCAGGCCAAGGCCGATGACGACGTCGTCGACGCCGAGATCGTGGACGACGAGAAGGACACCAAGGGCGGTGCGGTGTGACCGAGGAGACCCCGGGTTTCGAGGAGAAGCCCGACGTCCCCTCCGACACCACCCCTGACGGAGCTGAGCCGAAGGACGCCCCCTCCTCCCCGGAGAAGGAGGCGCCCCCGGCCGGGGACGCAGCACAGAACGTCGGCCTGACGGCCCAGCTGGACCAGGCACGCAGCGCGCTCGAGGAGCGCACCGGCGACCTCCAGCGGCTCCAGGCCGAGTACCAGAACTACCGCCGTCGCGTCGAGCGGGACCGGGCCACGGTCAAGGAGATCGCAGTCGCGGGTCTCCTGTCCGAGCTCCTGCCCGTGCTCGACGACGTCGGCCGGGCCAGGGAACACGGCGAGCTCGTGGGCGGGTTCAAGTCGGTGGCCGAGTCCCTGGAGACGGTTGTCGCCAAGCTGGGCCTGCAGCAGTTCGGCAAGGAGGGCGAGCCCTTCGACCCGACGATCCACGAGGCCCTGATGCACTCGTACGCGCCGGACGTCACGGAGACGACCTGCGTGGCGATCCTGCAGCCGGGGTATCGGATCGGCGAGCGCACCATCCGCCCCGCGCGGGTGGCGGTGGCCGAACCGCAGCCGGGGGCGACCCCGGCCGCGGCCAAGGAAGAGAAGGCAACCGACGAGGAGAGCGGTGGCACCGAGGAGGTCTGACAAAGCGTCTGACCACCTCGCGGCCCACCGCCCGGCCGTGCGGAGGGCCCACGGGCCGGCCGCACGGCCGATCGTCCGGAAGGAGGGACGTCGATGAGCACGAAGGACTTCGTCGAGAAGGACTACTACAAGGTTCTCGGCGTCCCCAAGGACGCCACCGACGCCGAGATCAAGAAGGCGTACCGGAAGCTCGCCCGCGAGTTCCACCCGGACGCCAACAAGGGCGACGACAAGGCGGAGGCGCGCTTCAAGGAGATCTCCGAGGCGAACGACGTCCTCGGTGACGCCAAGAAGCGCAAGGAGTACGACGAGGCGCGCGCCCTCTTCGGCAACGGCGGCTTCCGGGCCGGACCCGGGGGCGCCGGGGGCAACTTCAACTTCGACCTGGGCGACCTCTTCGGGGGCGGCCAGGGCGGGGGCCAGGGCGGCGCCGGCGGATTCGGCGGCGGTGGTGGCCTGGGCGATGTCTTCGGCGGCCTGTTCAACCGGGGCGGTGCGGGGACGAGGGTCCAGCCGCGGCGCGGTCAGGACATCGAGTCCGAGGTGACGCTCAGCTTCATCGAGGCGGTCGAGGGGGCCACGGTCCCGCTGCGGATGTCCAGCCAGGCGCCCTGCAAGACGTGTTCCGGCACCGGCGACAAGAACGGCACCCCCAGGGTCTGCCAGACCTGTCTCGGCACCGGCCAGGTGTCGCGCGGCACCGGCGGCGGCTTCTCGCTCACCGACCCGTGCGTGGACTGCAAGGGCCGGGGCCTGATCGCCCAGGACCCCTGCGACGTCTGCAAGGGCAGCGGGCGGGCGAAGTCCTCCCGGACCATGCAGGTCAGGATTCCGGCGGGCGTCTCGGACGGCCAGCGGATCCGGCTGCGCGGCAAGGGCGGACCGGGCGAGCGGGGCGGCCCGGCCGGCGACCTGTACGTCGTCGTCCACGTCGACGCCCACCCGGTCTTCGGCCGCAGGGACGACAACCTCACGGTCACCGTGCCCGTCGACTTCACGGAGGCGGCCCTCGGCGGCGAGGTGAAGGTCCCCACGCTCGGCGGGCCCCCGGTCACGCTGAAGCTGCCGGCCGGCACGCCCAACGGGCGCACGATGCGCGCCCGGGGCAAGGGCGCCGTGCGCAAGGACGGCACCCGGGGCGACCTGCTGGTCACCGTCGAGGTGGTGGTGCCCAAGGAGCTCGGCGACGAGGCCAGGGAAGCCCTGGAGGCCTACCGCAAGGCGACCGCGGGCCACGACCCGCGGGCGGCACTGTTCCAGGCGGCGAAGGGAGCTTGAGGTGGACGGCCGACGACGCAATCCGTACGAACTGACCGATGAGACACCGGTGTACGTGATCTCGATCGCGGCCCAGCTCTCGGGTCTCCATCCGCAGACACTGCGCCAGTACGACCGGCTCGGCCTGGTCTCGCCGGACCGCACGGCCGGGCGCGGCAGGCGCTACTCGGCCCGCGACATCGAGCTCCTGCGCACCGTGCAGCAGCTGTCGCAGGACGAGGGCATCAACCTCGCCGGCATCAAGCGCATCATCGAGCTGGAGAACCAGGTCGCCGCGCTCCAGCAGCGCGTCGCCGAACTCTCGGCGGCCGTGGACGGCGCGGCGCAGGCGATGCAGCAGCGCGAGGCGCAGGTGCATGCCTCGTACCGGCGCGACCTGGTGCCGTACCAGGACATGCAGCAGACCAGTGCACTGGTGGTCTGGCGGCCGAAGCGGTCCAAGGACTGAACCGGCGGGGGCCGGAGCGGCGCCCGGTGTGCGGCGCCGGGCCGGGCCCGACGGACGAAGGGGCGGGGAACGAACCACGGTTCGTTCCCCGCCCCTTCGGCGTGGTCTCGGCCCTTGGGTGCTTCCTGTCCTTCCGGCGCCTGCTGTGGCTTCGGTGGCGGCACGGACGGTCGGCACGGGTGTCGGTACGCGCGTTGCCGGGATTTCGGCCGAAATCGGATTACTGGTCCGATCATGTCTCGCCACAATGGGCAGGGGCCGTCGGCGTCCCGTTTCGTCCATCACCACCGCCGCCACCACCGGTGCCGGGCCCGTGCCGCCCGGCGGCAGAGTCGGGAGTCACGCATGTCCATGGTCGGCCTCTTCTGGATCACCGGATCGACGGTCCACATAGGTGCCCCGCCGAACGAGCCCCGCGCCGGTGTCCTGGTCACCGAGGAGGGGCTGACGGGGATCGGCGAGGAGCAGCGCGGCCAGTGGGCGTGGGAGGACATCCGGAACATCGAGGTCCTGGCCGCGCCCGTGCGTTCCACGGTGGGAAAGACGGCCGGAATTCTTCTGGACATGGTGACCACATCGGCGTTCGGAGGGGTCGACGACGGCCCCACGATGTTCGTGCACTTCGAAACCCCTGAGGGGAAGGTGGAGTTGACCGCCTTCGCCGCCGCCCTCTCCTACGGCGCCGAGGAGTTCGGCCTGTCGAGCGCCCTCCTCGAAGCCTTCGCCGACGGCCGGGCCACCCCCGCCGCCCTGTTCGCCTGGGGACGCGACCACCAGGACGGCACCCCCAGGCGCGCGGAGCGCGAGAGGCTGCTGGCGGAGTGGGGCGGGGCGTGAAGAGGGCGTGAGGGGCCCGTGGAGCGCGTCGAGGGGGTGCTGCCGCCTCCCGGGGCGGGAAGCGCGGGAAACGGGCGACTGACGGGCGCACAGGGCCGAAACGGGCGACGCGCGGCTTGCGGGGCCGAGGAGAGGGGTGTGTGGGCCGTCGGGGTCGAGGTGGGCAACGCACGGGCCCGTGGGGTCGGTTGTCCCTCCGTCAGGTCGGATCCGGTACGCCGTCCCGGGCACTCTCCGCAGTGCTGCGGCCGTGGCCCGGTCAGTCCTGCCCGTCCTCCTCCAGGATTCCCGACCGGGCTATCAGATAGCCGAGCTGGGCCCGGCTGTTGCTGCCGAGGGCGGCGGCGAGTTTGGCGACGTGGGCCCGGCAGGTGCGGACGTTCATGCCGAGGCGGCGGGCGATGGAGTCGTCCACGTGCCCCTCCACGAGGAGTTGGGCGATGGAGCGCTGGACGCCGCTGATGCCCAGGGAGGTCGGTTCGTACTTGACCTCCTCGCGCAGCGGGGCCGCTCTGCTCCAGAGCTGTTCGAAGACGTTGACCAGGTACTGGACCAGCCCGGGGTGGCGGAGTTCCAGGGCGACCTGCCGGTCGTCCTGGGCGGGGATGAAGGCGACGGTCCGGTCGAACACGATCAGGCGCTCGATGAGCTCCTCGAGGGTGCGTATCTCCACATTTCCGTCGGCCATGCGCTCCGCGTACGCGAGGGTGCTGGGGCTGTGGCGCACGGTGTGCTGGTAGAGGGTGCGGATGCTGACGCCGCGGTGGACCACGGACAGTCCGCGCTCCAGGGATTTGCTGAGGCGATCCTCGATTCGGCCTCCACCGGGCTGGACGGTGAGCACTTCGGTGCGGCACTCTGCGGTGGCGAGATCGAGGGCGGCGTTGATCCGGTTCACGCCCTCCAGCACGGTGATGGCGTGCGTGGTCGGCGGTCCCAGGGTGCTGATGTCCATGAACGGCTCGAACGATTCCGTCAGCTCGACCGAGTGCCGGCGGCGTTCCAGGATCTCGCGCTCGATGGGGTGCAGGTGTTGCGCAAGGGCGGTGGACGGCGGAACGGGCCGGAGCCAGGCCGGGTCGTCGGGGTCGGGATGCAGCAGCGCGAACTCCATCAGGCAGGGCGCAGGTTCCACCTCGGTGCGGGCGATGCGTCCCATGCGCAATGCGCTGGCGTAAAGACGTCCTCCTGCCTCACACAGCTCCGTGATCCCATGAGAATGTGTCGGATTTGTGTTGCTTATGGTCATATCGTCACCCCCCAGGTTCCTGCACATGCAAGAACATGATGCATCTACGCGGTGGTGTTCGCGTGCTTCGGTGGGACATCGTCTTAGGTGCGGGGGAGAAGAATCCACAAGTGAGGACGAAGCCGACTATGTATAAGCGAATGCTTCGCTCGGCGCTTGCCGTCTCATTCGTCGCGGCCCTGGGTGTCGGGCTGCTGGGCGGCAGCGACATTGGCTGGAGCGAGGATGCTGTCGCCGGTGGTGACATCGGCTGGAACATCCGGGCCGGGGCTACCGACGACATCGGCTGGACGGTTGCGCCCGCCAAGTCGTCCGACATCGGTTGGACCGTCCAGGCCTCGGCCGAGGGCGACATCGACTGGGGCGTGCCCGGCAAGTCGTCCGACATTGGCTGGGTCTCGCCCGCCGGCTCCGCCACGGCCCGCACAAGCGCATGACCATCCCGCCGGACGACCGGACCTTCCGGCGTGAGATGGCTACGGCCTACCGATCAGGCTGGCATTTCATCGATCTCGTCACCGCCCTTCCCCGCCGTGGCGACTCGCTGATGGTCACTCTGTTCGGCGACCCCATCGTTGTTGCACGTGAAGAAGACGACGAAGTACGCGCCTACCGGTGCCTCCGCAAGCCGCGTGGAGCTCCGCAGCCCGTCCGCTGCGCGATCCGGTACGACATGATCTTCGTCAACCTCGACCGGCGGGACCACCAGCTGTTCGAGCCAGAGACTATTTCCGCCACCCCCCGCAGTGCCTGAGCGATCCCCCGTCGTTCCATGTCGCTCAGTCACTCCCCCACACAACGGCGCCATCGTGACCTGAACACGATGGCGCCGTTGTGCTTTTCCCGGCCGGGTGCCCCAAGGCGCCCGGCCGGCCCGGTCAGGCCCTGCCGAGCGCCCGGTCCACGGCGATCTCGATGACGATCCGGTCCGGGTTCGGCCGCGGCGTGCGCCCGTAGCGTTCCGCGTAGCGGCGTACGGCTTCGGCCACCGCCTCCGGTTCCGTGCGCACCGTCGCACGCCCCTCCAGCGTCGCCCAGTGGCGCCCGTCGATCTGGCACACGGCGACCCGTGCCCCCTCCGGCCCGGCGGCCAGGATGTTGAGGGCCTTGCGGGTGTTCTTGCCGGTGATGACCCGCGCCAGCCGCGTCTCCGGGTCGTACGTCACGCCCACCGGCACCACGTGCGGAGTGCCGTCGGGGCGGGGCGTGGTCAGGGTGCACACGTGCCGCGCGCGCCAGAAGGCGAGGTACTCGGGGCCGGGGTTCGTCACGTCGACTGCCATGGGGACAGCGTAGGCAGTGCGCGCCCGGTTCACTCGACTTGTCGGACCGGGGTGCGCGGGGCGCGGGAGGGCGGTGCGGGAGGCCGCTGCGGGAGGGCGGCAACAAGTTGAGTGGAGTGGACTCAACATTGCCATGAGTGGGTTAGACTCAACTTTGTACACGTTGACTAAGTCAGTGTTGTGGAGAGGGCAGTCACCGCAAGGAGGAGAAAGCGCACGTGGACGCCGAGCTGACCAACAAGAGCCGGGACGCCATCAACGCGGCCACCAACAGGGCCGTGAAGGACGGGCACCCCGACCTGACCCCCGGGCACCTGCTGCTCGCGCTGCTCGCGGGCGAGGACAACGAGAACATCACCGATCTGCTCGCCGCCGTGGAGGCCGACCAGGCCGCCGTGCGCGCCGAGACCGAACGACTCCTGGGCGCGGAGCCCAGCGTCACGGGCTCGACGGTCGCCCCGCCGCAGCCCAACCGCGAGCTGCTCGCCGTCATCGCGGACGCCGCCCGGCGCGCGAAGGAGCTCGGCGACGACTACCTCTCCACCGAGCACCTGCTGATCGGCATCGCCGCCGAGGGCGGTCGCGCCGGTGAGATCCTCGGCAGGCAGGGCGCCAGTGCGAAGAAGCTGCTGGACGCGTTCGAGAAGAGCAGGGGAGGACGCCGGGTGACCACACCGGACCCGGAGGGCCAGTACAAGGCGCTGGAGAAGTTCGGCACGGACTTCACGGCCGCCGCGCGCGAGGGCAAGCTCGACCCGGTCATCGGCCGCGACCAGGAGATCCGCCGGGTCGTTCAGGTCCTGTCCCGCCGCACCAAGAACAACCCCGTGCTCATCGGCGAGCCCGGCGTCGGCAAGACCGCCGTCGTCGAGGGCCTCGCCCAGCGCATCGTCAAGGGCGACGTCCCCGAGTCCCTGAAGAACAAGCGGCTCGTCGCGCTCGACCTCGGCGCGATGGTCGCGGGCGCCA